>CABVRQ010000014.1:28715-50219 GCA_902500695.1 uncultured Nitrospira sp.
AACCGCAGTTCCTCCTGCTGTCCCGGAAGGGCCCACAATAACAGGGGCGCGATAAGAACAGACGCGGCAATACAGGCTAATTCGCCCCATGCCGTGATACGCCACCAGATCCACCGAAGCACCAACACCACGCCCATTCCCGCCCCAAGCAACAAACTGATTTGCCAGGCAGTTTGAATAGATGACAACCACGGAAGAATGCAAAGTGCAATCAACAGAATCAACAGATTACTCGCACGTGCGACCCAGACCAGTGCACGTTGGGAAGGTGCGCGCTTGAGCCAGCCTTCACAAATAAACCGGCGATAAATATCATTAGTCCAATAGGACGCTCCCCAATTCAAATGCGTATCGACGGTGGAGGCCAAGGCCGCCAACATCCCGACGACCATCAACCCTTTAATTCCTGGCGGTAACAGTTCATGAATGCCTTGCACAAAGGTAAATTCGCGATCCGCAATGAATTGGGAGCCGATGATTTCCGGGGGTGGCGGAAACACCACAAGCAATCCCAAAGCCAAGGGCAACCAGATCAAACTCCGAAGCAGCACTTGAGCCACGGTAAACACCACGGCAGCGACCCGCGCATCGTGGTCGCTGCGGCAAGCCATGGATCGTTGAGCCAAATACCCCGTCCCATCCGCATTCATTTGGAAGAGCCATTGAAACCCATAGACCAACAAAACCAGCATGGTCGCATCCCTGGCACCGAAAGGGGTAAAAGCCAGAATCTCATTCCCCGTCAGGGGATACCCAACCGAAACCGAAAACTGATTCTGAATGTATTGAGACAAGGACGCTAAGCCACCCACGTGGTCCACCACCACCCACGCAAAGGCACCGCTGGCGACGATGCCGATTCCAAATTGCACCAAATCGGTGGCAACCACACTCCGTAGCCCACCGGTGGTGGAATACAACACCGTCACAGACACAATAGCCCCGATCGACAAAAGATTATTGGCGGAACGCACCCACACATTGTCCGCTTCCAACCCGCCTACGGTAAAGGGGACACCCCCCCATTTCACGATATGAACGAACACGTCAAACAGGCCGGAGGGAAGCCACTGGTCCCAGAGAAGGAAGGGTTCCGCGAGGCGAGTGGCCGCCAACAGCACCATCGCTAACACTGTACAATTGACGATCGTACCGAAATAAATGGCTTTGATGCCCCGAAGCGCCGATGCCGCACCGTGGCCATATCGTATTTCTGTCAGCTCGGCATCGGTGAGCACCCCAACCCGACGCCAACTCGGAGCCAGGAGAAACCCCATCAAGAGAAAAGCCAAGGCAAAAATCCATAAACGCCACAGCGCAAAAATGCCAGCCGTGGCTACCAGTCCCGTGACCAACAAGGGCGTGTCAGCGGCAAATTGCGTAGCCGCCATGCTTAAGCCCGCTTTCCAGCCGGGAAGACTGCGTCCCGCCAGAAAATATTCTTCCAAATTTTGTGAAGCGACCGCCCGTTCCCGAAACCCCGCTTGCAGGGCATAGAGAATAAAAGCTGCAAGAATCGCCCAATCCCAACCAGTCATAGTTTTTGGCTCATCAGGATTGGGTGTTCTGTGAAGAAAGATGCATTCGGCCTATTGAACAAAGTTTCCGAATTTCCAGCCAATCACCGGCAACATTAATCCACCAACCACAAGAACAAACCCAAGCCCCATCACACTCCATCCGACGAGCATAGCCCGATCCCCTAAAATGACCGGCGTCTCGGCCCGGAATCCCATTCCCGATGGAGGCCACTGCTGCGTCACACAAATCCTTGATCCGATATACATGACATACGCCCCCATTCCTACCGCCGGCATACCAGCCAGCATTGTCGCAACAAGAACCCACATCCCGACTTGGTGTCCCATCGCATCGATGGATGGGAATTCCGGCTTGGTCACCTGCGAGAGATACTCCATCGTGAAATAGACCAGAGCCCCACCAAAAATGATCAGCGTGACAAGCATCACCAGCAGGACCGGGCTCTTGAAAGACTTCATCATATTTGAGAGTTCAGCGGGGGATCCGTTAACTTCCATAATGTTTGTTTGCGACATTCCTGTAAGCCCTCTGATGTAATCGCTTCATAAAACAGGCGACAACGACTCACGTATCCATCCAAATGGACTTGGCTAAACCACTCCATCTGCCACAGTTCTGAAGAAAGCAGATGTTGCTGTTCCAGGGGTACAACATAGGCATGGGACGTCATTTTAGAGCCATCAGACCGGTAGACCTCAACTAATTCCCTCCGATAGATGGGGTCTTCAAATCTGTCCAAGAGCTCCCAAACCTGGTGGCTCAATCCGGTATACACACGACCCTGGGTCAGCGCCCCTTCTCGAACAACCATTCCAGGATAAATACGGTCAGAAAAACGAAGCTGCGCGAAACCTGGAGCTTCCGCCTTCACCCAAGACAACACCAATCCAGTCACGGCTTCCATTACCTCAGGAAATTGTAACGTCCCATAGGTAAACAAGGCATCACTCATCTCATGGCTCCAATCGAATGATCTCTGATGATCGGTCTTAAGAAGGGATTACTTATACAGGGGACACATTAAACTCCATGACAATCTTTACTCAACAAGAACCTTTATTGTCGACGGATCGCTTCGTGTCGTCGTCCAAGCCATATAGCGATGACAAGCCAAAGACTCGCGATGGGCAATGCGGCAAATGCCATGTGTGACAAGCTCATCCCCCAGCCATGGAAAACTGAGACAATCCCTGTCCCGGTCATATCGGCTCCGCGATGGACGACCGTATCGATCACGTTTTTCGCCTGGTATTTTTCCTCGCGGGGGACGACAGTAAAAAGAGTTTCTCGTGTCGGCTTGGTAATGGAAAATTCCCCGGCCCGCCGCAGCACACCAAGCCCAATCAAGACCGGCAGGACTGTTACCAAACCAAACACCCCAAATCCAACTAATGATACCATGGGCATCACGGCCAACATGATCACGACACCAAACCGGGTCAACAACCATCCTGTTGCAAAAAACTGGAGGGTGAACGCTAAGACATTGATCCCCAGATCCACAGATGCGAACAATTGCATACGATCTTCCGAACGGGGCATCAATTGGGGAATTAATATGGTTTGCTGCGAATACAAAAATGTCGACAGAATTGAATAACACATGAGATAGAGGGCAATGCCCTTCAAATAGGGCGAGCGAACAATCCTCACAACCCCTATCCACAAACTGGGAGGAATGGCCTCAGAATTCTTGATTGAAGAAAGATGGCGGTTTCCCAGATCAACACCATGATGAGAGTGATACCATTTCAGCAATGCCAACATGCATCCCACCGCGATCAATAAGAATATTGCCGACACCAATAATAATCCCGAAACCCCGACACCTTTTACCGCCATTGCCGTGATAAACGGGCCTGTCATAGCACCAAGGCTCCCACCTGCGGAAATACAGCCAAAGAGCCGAAGGGCGGCGTTAGTGGAAAACACATCGGCCATAAAACTCCAAAACACCGACACGACGAATAAATTAAACACACTCAACCACACGAAAAAAATCGGCCCAAAGGCTTGCAACCCGAATCCACTTTTCAACGCCACAAAAAATACCAAAAGATTTAGGATAAAAAAGGCATAAACCGTGGGCAGTAATCGACGAATGGTGAAATGCCCCGCGACCCAGCCAAACATGGGGATCACGGCTAGCATCGTCACAAACACAACTGAGAACAGCCACGGGAGATTATGGGCTCCGGAGAGAACTCCCATTTCATCCCGAACGGGGCGAAGGATGTAGTAGGCCGCCAGCACACAAAAAAAATAGGCAAACGACCAGATCAGCGCAGGGAGTTCGTCCCGTTCAACAGGCACTATCCGGCTGATCAACCGATGAAGAAACTGGTTAGAAGATTCCGCCATTGTGTAGAGAGTCGCCTTGGTGACTATACCTGAGGCGGATTGATGGGTACATTAAGACGAATGCCGTCCTTAGGGGATTCAGATTTCGCACCTCATGTCGCCCAAGCATACCTTTCCGATACCCATAAATAGATTTCCAGGCAAAAGGAAATGGACTTAAGAGGGAGAGGAACCGGAGTGATCGAAATGGTTGGGAGGTGAAGTCCCTAGAGTTCGAAAAAACCCAAAGATTACCGTTGGTCGGAAAGGGAGATGGACAGGAGGTGAGTTATTCTAGGGTGATCAAGGATGGCTTGCACATGCGCCAGAAGCTCCTCCTGGTCTTCGGGTCGATCAACTCGCTGATGAATGACGCATGCCAACGTATTCAACGCGGCGTGCAGCGTTTCAGATGATGCGGGAGATGGAGAAAAGCCGAGGTGTCCTAACGAGCCAAAGCAAGGCTCAGGATTGGTACTCGAATTGTCCGGCCATTCCTTCTGTGATGCCAGAAAGAAATGACAAGGCTGTTTTTGTAGCTCAGCCAGCATGTGCTCAAGATCACTCAGGATAAGGTCAAAATGCTCTGTCTGACATTCATCAGACAACGCATCAACATAGATATCTTCTCGACCCCTGCTAAAAGCCCCCAACAGAGTCATCTATGAAAGCAAACTGCTGACAAAAGGTATCCCGCAAGGCGTGTGGCTGTGATGAGTCCATCCCGACTACGCCGTTGTGGGACAGGCCCTGATTCGGCTCGGACACTTCCCTATACTCGAGAACTCCTTGTCGACATTCTTCGAGACGATTAATGAACACACCTACCGTCCCTGACTCTCACTCCTTACCTATTTGTGCAATTTGAGCTCACATGTGGAGATTCTAGGGCCGGAACCCCACTTGAATCGAGACCTAAGGACCATCTGCCAACTTAACGGGAAGCACTACTCAATCTAGAGAACGCATTGCGACAGGAATAACTAGAGCGGATCACTGAGGACGAACCATCTTCCTGCGATAGTCAAGTCTTTAACGTAGAAACTTCCAACGGCACAAGTCAACCAAGATACCCTCCCAAATCTTCAAAAATTGAAGCCTACCCCTAAGACCAACCGTAAAAATGAGTCCATCGACTCCAGCACTATAGAAACCCAGGGAGGGCGATTCGCGAAAATTCCTACTCGCCAACCGTTCTATCCTAATACATCTAAGGATTAGCCCGGCCTTGCTTCACTCTAAATCTCATAGGAAGTCGGCAACGATTCCCCTGTCTCTTCTTCCCGATTCATGAATCACCTAAACAAAATTTTTTGTCGCAACCTCATCACTATTGAGTTCTCTCACCTTTCATAAGATAATGGGCTTTCCCGTCACGTATACTTTTGTACCTTCACCTCAAGGGGGAGAGATCCACATGAATTCCACGGTCAATACCTCGCGAGGAAGGCTTTCGTGAGTAAGCGGACCATCACCCTCATTCTTGTTGTGTACTTGACCATCATTTGGGCGGCAGTCATATTTCGCATCGATTACTTTCCACTAACTTGGGTACCCATGTATAGCGTATACGAGCCCAGCGAAACCATTTCAGTCAAAGTTTGGGACAAAGACAAATATCGAAAAGGTCTCAAAGTCACTTATCGGGACGGATCAACCGGTTACGTATCCCATAAGGATCTAAATATTCCCAAACCGAATTTTCGACGATTATATTATTCGAGAATGTTTGGCACCGCCCCCCCCAAGCATAAACAGGGAAATATTGAATTGGGGACGATGAACCAATGGGTCCGCGGATTAGAGGAAGATGAGCCTCGGTTTGAGGTTGATTGGGAATGGCGAATGTTTTGGACTCTCAACAAAACATTAGGGCATGAACCATCCGACCCTAAATTTATCATTCGGATAGAGGCCGACCATCAGAAACGTGTGTATCGAAAGAAAGATTTACTGCGAAAGGACCTCATCAACGTTCAAATTGACACTCGACAAGCCTTGATCGAATGGCATGACGAATGGCTGCCAAGGTGGGAACATGGCATTCTGTAACCTCATCAGCCGTGGCTGGAATCAATTTTTCTTTAGAGGATTTTCGGGAGAAAGCCTTGGTCTGTTGCGGCTGTATATTGGATGCGGGCTACTGTTTTTCCACACCTATCAATTCGCCACAGTCCTGACTCTCAACCCGACCGGCTCCAGAAATTATTTCCTGGACCCCATTTGGTATTTCCATCTGCTTGGGATTCAATACCATATCCCTGCCCTGTCGTTTATCGTCTATGCACTCCTGATGAGCGCCACGGTCGGTATGATCATGGGGAAATGGACCCGGACATCAATTCTTGTCGTTATCCTCGGTATTTTTTATTTAAAGGGGGTGAGAGACAGCTTTAGCGGCGACGTCCATCATCGCTACATCATTCCCATGCAAATGCTTTTCCTATTTCTGCTCTCCAGATGCGGAGAAGTCCATTCTCGTGACTCACACCATGGCACACACCCTCCCGTCAAGGAATGGGAGGCCAGTTGGCCCATCAAAATGATGCAACTCTATGTCGCTCTATTTTATTTTTGGAGTGTCATTGCCAAAGTGAGGGTCAGCGGATGGGAATGGTTTTCCGGCGAAGGCCGAATCCAGGAGGTGCTGATCAAACGCTCTGTCCGATGGGGCATGACAGGCGAAGGGGAACTTGTCAAAAACAGCTTAAGCTTTGAGCTGGCGCAACGCCCAGACCTTATTCAGATTTTCTCCCATCTGGTGCTTGCGTTCGAACTCGGGTTCCCATTGATCCTCTTCATTAAATCGGTCAAGCTGCGGGCCCTCTTTCTGTCCGGCGTCATTGTTTTCCACATTTCCTCCTTTATCCTCATGGATGTCAATTTTTTGTTAATCCCGTTTGTCTATCTCATTTTTTTCGATCTTGTTCCCATCCATCAATGGCTCCAAGTCCATGCATGGGGACTCTTCAAACGTCGGCCTTCCATGGCTGGTTAGGCTCTACCGCCTTAGAAAACCTATATGAGTCTCATGTACTATAATATAAGGAAAGTTATTCATTGCCGACTGACCGGCACAAAGTAAAATGCGATCAGAGAAAAGGGCAGGTACGTGAAACAGGGATCTCTAGTCCAATCTCATGAATGGGGCCAGCACGAGAAGGTGATTGTCTTTGACGGGGTGTGTAATTTTTGCAATGGGTTTGTCAATTTTGTCCTCAAGCGGGATTCCAGAGGATTATTTAAATTCGGAACCCTTCAATCCCAACCTGCCCAAGCCATTCTCACTCAGCTACACCTTTCGACCCAGGATTATGAAACCTTTTTACTGCTGGAACACGGGAACGTCTTCACAAAATCCACTGCTGCCCTCAAAATTCTTCGCTGCCTACCCGGGGCTTGGCCCTGGCTATATGCCTTCATCATTATTCCCCGGCCTCTTCGGGATATGGTGTACGGTTTCATCGCCCGGCATCGCTATCAATGGATGGGGAAATCGGACACGTGCCGTGTGCCTACTCCCACAGAACGAGCCAGATTTATTTAGGAAATCCTGATTGGCTTCCTGACGCATCAGTTTCTACCGACGACGCCCCTTCACCCTCTCCGCCTTCTACCAAGATTGATGGCGTAAACAGTTCCTCAAGGTCGAAGCTCTCTTGAATACGCGGATCGCCATACTCGGCAGAACCCGTAAGAACCCGCAGATTTGGTCGCAGATGGGCGATCCCGGCGTGATGGGTGTGGCCGCACAAGACAGTGATCTGACAATCCGGGCGGTCTCGGGATGCGCGCAGCAACACCTCACCGACTGCCTGGCAGGCAAAATACGGAAGCCAGTCATCGGTGCCCATTTTTCCCTGATACCAGCAAGCGTCCTTAAACGGCGGGACATGCGTCAGACAAATGACGCGCTGATAGGAGGCCAAGGCCTCCTCCAATCCCTCCCGCAAATAGCCAGCCGCCTCATCCCCCAACGCACGCAGTTTGTCTAACACCGCCTCTCGATCTAAGCCCTGAAAATCCGTGATCAACTCCTGATCACTGAGCCTGACCGGCGACAAATGATAATTCCCATAGCGCCCGTCTCCCCACCCATCATGCCCGACCAAGGCCGTCGTCGGAGTCAATTTGACCAACCCTGCTGTCGAAAGATAGATAAGTCCTGGCTGAACCTGGCAGGAGTGCTTCAGACTGCTTCGAACTTGGGAAATCGAACCATAGTAAAAATCATGATTCCCCAGAACGAAATACAGCGGCACTTGAATGGCTTGCCACATTTCATGGAGCAGATGCGTCAGTGAGGGAGCCTCAGCAATGTCTCCGGTCACAAACACGGCGTCCGGCTGTTGGGCACGAATGGACGAAAAAAATACGCCTCGTCCCTCCGCACCCAGAAAATTCAAGTGGATGTCCGTCGCCCACACAACCCGCATGTGCCCCGCTCCTCCCATCCCAACTCAACCGTCTGAAAAAAATCCTCCAAGACTATAAAGAGGCCTAGCAGAAAGTAAAGCGAAGGATTTCAAGAAGAACGTTACTCTGGTATATCAACAGTGGAACAAGCAGTGGCCCAAGAAACCAGGTCGTGGTATAAATCTAAAACAATACGCGTCGATCGCAGCACTTTAGCTTTTCTTCATGAGCAAGGAGTAACCCATGCCTGACTCGGTCACAGCGTCATCAACAGGAAAAGAACTCGCCACCCTGGGTGGCGGTTGCTTCTGGTGCTTGGAAGCGGTATTCGATCAGGTGAAGGGTGTCGAGTCCGTAGAGTCCGGCTATATGGGTGGTGGTCGCCCCAATCCAACGTATGAGGCCGTCTGTGGCGGAAATACGGGACATGCCGAAGTGATTCAAATCACTTTTGACCCGAAGATCATCACCTATCGGGAACTCCTGGAAATCTTTTTCGGCATCCATGACCCCACCACGCTGAACCGACAGGGAAATGATGCGGGCACCCAGTACCGCTCCGCCATTTTCACCCATTCATCCAAACAAGACACGACCGCACAGGAAGTCATTCGCACGCTGACGGAAGCCAAACTGTTCGATGATCCCATTGTGACCCAGGTGGAACCGGCTTCACCCTTTTACATAGCCGAAGACTATCACCAGGAATATTTTGTGCAAAACCCGTCACAACCTTACTGCGCCTACCTCATCAACCCCAAAGTGGCGAAGTTTCGGCAACGCTTTTCCGACAAACTGAAAGCCTCCTGAGTGCCAGGCGGTGAACGGCTTGAAAGTCGTTCTTCTCAGCGACCAGAGAATAAATGTGAAAACGTATCGCGCAGGCCACCCCACAGATCCGGTCGTAAGGTCACCTGATGGGCATACACGACAATTGGCCTTCCCGGAAAGCAAAAAGGTCGTCCAGCCCTTTCAGTAGCAACCGGTTCCGCAATCATCGAGCCCACTGAGGGGATACCCATTTTCTGCACCACTAACTGCACGCGGGGCTCGAGGACACAGGTCTCGGGATTTGGTCCAACCTCATCACCATCGGAAGTCATGACCCGTACACGATGACGATCCGTAACAAAAACCACGTCCCCAACTTTGGCAGGCCCATCCGGCCCCATGGAGAAAAGAATCACCGGTACCATGAGGACAGCAAAAACCGCCAAGCCGATCGACATAAGGGGGGTCCGGGAATTGATCGAAGGTTCTTCTTCCGATGAGGGGTCCACATTCATCAGGATTTCACAATCTCACTGTGATGGAGTTGTTGTCACACTCCAGAGCGAAAACATTCTAAACCTATTCTCACCTAAAACTACCGAGCAGGAGTTATGATGGGGTGGAGTGAGAACTTCGAGAAGGCTGTACAATGACCTTTGAGGAATTACGAACTCGTTGGCCATGGCGACCCATTCGAAACTGTCCTGGGCGGCTTGTCTTACCAAGATTGGAGCCCCCCGTTTCCTTTGAAATGCTTATAGGCATCCCCTTGCCATATTCCCCTCAAACCTTTTCCAGCCCTGAGGCCAAAGATCGAGTACTCGTCTGGCCGCTAGACGACGGTGGACTTATTGCCTACGAACAGCCGGATGGGCGCTTGATCCATACCCTCAATACGCCTGCGGGATTTAGCCGGAAACTTGGTCAATTGGGAATTACCCTGGCCGAGACCAAAAATCTTTAGTAGGAATAAGTTCATCAGTTGGAACACATAATTAATGCGGATTTTTACGAATGCGGAATTTATATAAGATTGGAGATATAACCAGTTCGAAAACCATAAACGCACCTACGGTGGCCATTATGCCGATAGCCGATAACGACAGGGGGGCCCATAGCCCCAACAGGGGCAAAAGGCTTTCCGGAATTTGGTCCAAGCCCAAGGCCATCCCCCCTGAGTCATAGCCCAATCGTCGCTTGATAAAACTGGAGAGGCAGTCCCCCGTCATCGCTAACCCTCCGGTTATCAGCCCTATCTCCCATGGCAGACCCAACACATCCGCCGCCAAGACCGAGCCCACCAATGAAAAGGCCACACCTCGATATGTTTTCGAGGGTCCCAACAATGGCTGCCCATCGAGGAAGGTCGCTCCCCCATCAAGAGGAGTACTCCATCGCCCTTTCATAAGCAGCCGCCCAAAAATCGGGGCGGCATTGGCCGCCATAATTAACAAAAAAATCTGGAGATAGACCATTTAGGATGCTCGGCGAAAACCGCACACACAGGAGGAGCGAGGGAATGCACACCATCAAATGAGATCGGGCAAGTCGGTCGTCATTCGAACCGGAACCACCGTCAGGCCAATCTACGATTCAGGATAGCGAAAGGCCTGAAAATCAAACAATTGTCGATCGAGGAGATGACTGGGTATGACCTTGGACAACGCGGCAAACATACTGTCTCCCGAGCCCGGATACCGGGTATCCCATTCCTGTAGCAGAGCCTTCACTTCTTTGCGTTTTAAATTTTCCTGGGAACCACACAGGTCGCAGGGAATGATGGGAAAATTTCTCATTTCCGCATAGCGGGCCAATTCAGCTTCTTTCACATACGCCAAAGGGCGGATCACCACATGTTTCCCATCATCAGATCTCAGTTTGGGTGGCATGCTTTTGAGCGTTCCATTAAACAACAGGTTCAACAACAACGTCTCCATCATATCGTTGCGGTGATGGCCAAGAGCAATCTTGGTCGCTCCCAACCGTTCCGCCAGCCCGTACAGAATGCCACGACGCAGCCGTGAACAGAGCGAGCAGGTCGTCTCGCCTTCGGGAATCAACCGTTTCACCACCGAATAGGTATCGCGTTCTTCAATATGAAACGGCACCCCAAGCCTCATGAGGTAGTCCGGCAACACATGTTCAGGAAACCCCGGTTGTTTCTGATCCAAATTAACGGCAATCAGTTCATAGGACACTGGAGCGCGAGACTGCATGGACATCAACACATCCAACATCGCATAACTGTCCTTCCCTCCGGAAAGGCACACCATGACCCTATCGCCTGCTTCAATCATGCTGAAATCGGCAACGGCCTGTCCCACCATTCGGCACAGTCGGGTATGAACCTTCTCGCTGGATCCGGTCAGATGGGACAAAGGTTGGATGGGTCGAATGTCTTGCAGCATAGCTTCGTCTCTACTCCTCAGTTTTTAAAAAAGTTTATTCGTTTATTCACAGGGAAGTAGAACCCCTCTGCAAACGCCACAAGCCGCATTCTACCTTCGGAAACCGTAAAAGAGATAGACAGTAATGACGGGACCAACCCAACGAAATGATGGGAGACCAAATGAAGACCGTGGCACATTCCCCAGCCGGGGTTACGTCAGGGAGTGGGGACTGGCTGAAGCGGAACCAGGCATCGTCAGATCTTTCGTTTCGTTTTTCCCACCCTGGACGGGTGGCCTGTTCCCCAAGCGGAAGTGTCGACCAACGATAAGACTTGAGATGCTAAACTGGCTTCACGACCATAAAAGCCTTTGGTATGGAAGGAGTCTTTCAGGCCTAAACAATCATAATCCAAATGATGACACAGCTCATGAAGCAAGGTGCGCAGAAACGTGCGGAACGCTACGACCTGATGCCGTTTAGCCGTGCGCATCCACACTTGAATACGCGGGATCCGCCGTCCTTCCATGGGATAATACAGACCATACAGTTCCATCCGGGGATTGGAGGGTCGGATATCCAATAATTCAAATCGAATTGGTCGAATATGCAGTTGGCTTGTTAACCTGTTCAGAAGGCGTTGAGTCCATTTTTGCGTACGCAAATGACTTTCGGCCTGTAAAGCCTCAAATATTTTCCGTACGACAGGTCGAACGACAGAAACATTGGGCAATTGAAAATCCGACACCTTGTCGCTTGCCCGATAGATCCGCTTCGCCTTGGCGTTAAGCTGGTGGTAATAGCCGAAAGGCATGTCTTGGTCTCCATTCTGCTTAGTGAAGGTCTTCAAGCACCCCAAAGAGTAGCACCCCTTGAACCTGGCAGAATAGACGGGAGATCTACTGAGATAAATCATGAAATTATGCTTTACTTTCAAAGAATTGCCTATTAATTAATCAACCTGAAAACAACAAAAAAGTAGACCAAACTACGTATTATTAAAAAAAAAGTACATGGAGTTGGACTCCTCCCATCCGCTCCTCATTTTAAGAAATACGGAACTAAAAAAATGTGGCGGCTTGGTAGCCACCGGGAAACAGGAAAAAACCCTGTGGGGCAAGAAGGAGACCGGGAGACAATGAACGAACATATCAACAAACAGGAGGAGAGAAGATGAAGCGAAAACGCCAACTCCATGACGGAATCGCCGGTGCGCTCATTACCGCAGGCGTCGCACTCGGCTATTACGTGAATCCTTTGTGGTTGTTCCTTCCGGGAATCCTTGGAGTCACACTGCTACAAAGCGGGTTCACCGGATTTTGCCCGGTCTATTTTATTCTCGACAGAACCTGTCCTGAGGAATAAAAGCAGATCAGATATCAGCGAGAGATGGTCAGGCATGACCAACCTTGGTTTTGGGAGGAAAAGGAGAAACCGGCTTTGAAGTGGTGAGACGAGAGCAAGGACACAACGACCTTCAACAGTCTCTGTGAACTTTTATTTGAATCAGCTCAAAACAATATTTTAACAAGAACACTCGCCACACCTGCGAGGCTTTCACCAGCGACGAGCCCGGCTGCCAGCGCTATTAAAAATCGTTCCGCCCAGGTTTTCGCATACCTCATCAAAAAGGCTCCAAGAAGGGCACCGAGAAAGAGGGACAGTGAGTTCCAGGCAGGAATGACAAACGCCAGTCCCATCGTCGAGGCGCTGGGGATCCATCGGCTGATGGATGGTGGGAGAGATTGATCGAGAACAACCATCCCCACGCCTAATAGACCCGCAATGCCCATGGCCAACAGACTTCCCTGAGGAATGGATTCACTCCCGAGTTGAAAGACTTCCGCGACGGCCTTCCATGTGGCAACGGCAGGAGCCGGCCATTCAATGGTAAGCAGCATGGATTGAGGATCAGGAATGAGCACCAGATACACCGCACTGCCCACCAGAGAGCCGGTTAACACTCCAAAAATTTGCGCCAGGGTTTGAAAGCGCGGCGACGCGCCGAGGAGCAGACCAGTCTTTAAATCGTGAAGGAGGTCCGCACATTGACCAGCCGCTCCACCTGTGACATTGGCTGCCATCAGATTCGTCGTGACATTACCAGGAATGAGGAAACCAAACGTGAGCTGTGTGACTTTCCCCATAGCACCGATTGGCGTAATTCCGGTTTCTCCTGATACTCGTCCCGCCACAATGGCCAACACAAATGAGAGAAGGACCGCAAGGATCGAAATACCAATTGAAATGTTGAATAAAGTTATCTGGGTCAACACCCCAAATACCAAAGAAACGCACAGTCCGATCACAAACCATTGACGTGGAATGGCATGGGGATCATTCGGAGTTACCAGTGATGTCGGGATTTTTCGAGAAAGTATGGCGCCGGTCACCATTGACCCCCAAGAGCAAGCAAAAGACGTGAGCGAGGCCATGACCATTAGGGTTACCCCCGGCCAAAGCAACCATCCCACCATGGGTCCGAACCAATAGCCGTCGGACGTCAGGGTTTCCGCAGGAATCCAGCCTTGAGTTAAGACCCAAGGACCAATGATGCCCCAGGCGAGAATCGCTCCAATGAGCAGGGACAGTCCTGCGCGAAGACCGATAATGGCCCCGAAACCCACCATCAGGAGCGAGGGATCGAGCACGAATCCGAGATTTGAAAATGATACGGTGGACAGCCCGGTCTTGTTGAGCGGGCCCTTGAGTGGAATGGCCAGACCGGTTGCTATTTTAGGTATCGTCAGAATGGCTTCGTTGAAAATTTTTATGATTCCGGCAATACCACCAGCCGTGAGTAGAACTTTCACACGAGCCAGGGCTTCCCCGCCTTTCCCATAAATTTCTCTCACGGTTTCTGCTGTGGCAACTCCGGCGGGAAACGGCAACTCGTCACGGATAAGCATCTGTTGCCGGAGACCGACCGCAACCACAATACCAATCAGACTGACCGAGAAGACCCAGACAGAGAGTAAAGACCAAGGCAATTGCTCGCCAGTCAACATGGCTAAGGCGGGAATCGGAGCCACCAACCCTGATGAGATAATGGATGCAGCCGAAGATGCCGTAGTTTGATTGATATTATTTTCAAGAAGGCCCCAGCGCTCGGTGTGTGCGGTTGTTTCGAATATTTTCCAGAAAGCATAGCTGAGCAAGGCCGCGGTGATGGACATATTAAATGTCCAGCCAATCTTCAGCCCGCTATAGATATTGCAGGGAGTGAGGAGAGCACCCAGGACCATCCCCGTGGCAATAGCACGAATCGTCAACTGTGGATTGGTCGTATCGGGTGGAGGAAAGGTAGGTGTGGGTGAAAGAGAAGGCATCAAGCCAGATAGGGTAATGACGAGAACATCGGCAAAAGGAGTGTATCTAACATACCGTCATTAGTCGTCAGTCGCTGAACGCAATGGGTCATGTTGGTGCTCACCATGCCGTCTGACCATGTCCTCAAGATTTTGGGGAAAAGAAGTTTCTTCAATCGGTTGAGTAGGGAAATCATTATCGGACCCTAACGTATCGCGATCTCTCCAAAACACGGGTTCATTTTGCATATACACGACTAGTAACTTCGCAATGGCCTCGAGTCCGCTCAGATGAGTCCGCTCATATCCGTGAGAGGAATCGACCCCAAACGTGAGGAGGGCGGTCCGAATATCATTCCCGGCCTCTACGGCCGACGCACTGTCACTTCGGTAGTCACAAAAAATGTCCCGTTGAAATGGAATGTCATGATCCACACATAAGGCGATGAGCCGCCTGACCAGATGATAATCAAAAGGCCCGGCTGAATCGGCCATGGCAATCGTCGCGCCAAATTCACTCGAAGCTTGAAAAGGCGCGGGGGTACCGTTATCAATCGTGATCATTTCGGCCACATCACCATGTAAGATCGCTGATGCCCCGGAACCGACCTCTTCTGAAATCGTAAACAGTAAATGGCAATCCACAGGGAGGGCGACCCCGGTTTCAAGGATGGATTTGGCAGCAGCCAGGATGGTGGCCACTCCGGCTTTATCATCCAAATGCCGCGAGTTGATAAATCCATTGGGACCGATTTCAGGTGAGGGATCAATGGCAATGAAATCACCAATGTGAATCCCGAGTCGTTGGAGGTCCTGCTCAGTCGATAAGGGTTGAATACGTCCATTGACGTCGGTAACTGTTTCATCGAGTCGAATTTCCAGATTCTTCCACGACACCGGTTGCGTATCAATCTCGTCACCATAGGTGTGCCCGGAAGCTTTCAGAGGCAGGATGGTGCCACGATGCATACTGGTATCGGAAAAGACGGTCACACGCGCACCCTCGGCAAATCGACTGGACCAGGATCCGATTGGCACAATGGTCAGCCGGCCGTTGTTTTTGAGCCATTTGACCAGAGCCCCCAGGGTGTCCAGATGAGCCACAATGGCTCGATCAGGCGTACTGACCTTTCCCGCCATTGTGGCGCGAATCGCTCCGCGCCTGGTGAGTTCGAAGGGAATTCCTAATTGCTTAAGTTCACCCGACACTGCATGGACAATTTGATCGGTATAGCCGGTCGGACTCGGAATCGCCAATAATTTTTTAAGAATATGCAGGAGATACTGAGTGTCAATTTTGAATTCGATCATACAATCCCCTATCACCCCGAAGGGCTACTTCAATTTTGTGGGTGTCTTGGTTTGAGGAAACAACAGGTCGATAAATCGTTCCGCCGTCGGCTGCGGTTCATGGTTAGCGAGACCGGGTCGCTCGTTGGCTTCAATAATGACGTAGTCAGGCTTGGAAATCGATGTGACGATAAAATCAAATCCCACCACAGGGATAGCCAGCGCTTTGGCACCAACCACCGCCGCGGTGGCTAAATCGGGATGAAGCTTTCCGGTCACGTCATGAATGGTTCCTCCCGTATGGAGATTGGCTGTCTTACGCACCGTGATGGTTTTGCCTTTAGGCAAAATCTTTTTTAGAGTATAGCCGCCCTCCTTGACACACCTCCTGGTTTCTCCGTCCAGAGGAATTCGACTCTCTCCGCCGGTCAATCGTGCCCGTCGCTGACTCTGCCGGTCAATCAATTCGGCAATCGTATGATGGCCCGTCCCCGTGATTCGTGGTGGTCGTCGAACGGCAGCGGCAACCACTTCATAATTAATCAGCACAATGCGTAAGTCCTCGCCCTTCACATATTGTTCCAGAATAACGTGATCACCGGATTTGCCTGCAAGGGTGATTGCGGACTCCACTTCCTTCACCCTACGCACATCCACACTCACGCCGGCTCCCTGTTCCCCCATCGCCGGCTTAACAACAATCGATTGATACTGTTCAAGAAATTTGCCGTTGTGCTTCCGCCCATTGGCCTCCATCTGAGCTGGAACGGATAGGCCGGCTTCCCGTAGCACCCGCCGCGTGAGGGTCTTATCCGCACAACGGCTCATCGCAATCGCCGTGGTCAATTCGGACAACGATTCCCGACAGGTGATGGACCGGCCCCCAAACGTCAAGCTGAAGTACCCCTTTTCGGCATCCAGGACATCCACGTCGATGCTTCGACGTCTGGCCTCGTTGACAATAATGGTGGCATAGGGGTTGAGACGTCGATCCGGTGAGGGACCTGCAAATAATTTTTCATTAATGGTATTTCGCGTTTTCACCGCAAACACAGGAATTCGTCCAAATCCCAGTTTCCGGTAAAGCGCAATGGCTTCATGATTGTCATGCAGCACCGAGAGGTCCACATAGCTGCACCCTCGGGCTTTCATACGTTCGGCCACTTGACGGATCAAGGCCTCCCCCACTCCCGGATGGTGAGCTTGAGGGTCAACAGCCAGACTCCAGATGCTACTGCCTTTTTCGGGATCGTCAAAAATCAGGCGATGATTCACACCTAAGATGACGCCAATCACTTCATTGGTAGCCTGGTCTTTGGCGAGAAGATAGCAGAGTTTTTGCGAGCGGCGATGCCTCATGAGGACATCAAGGTCGGCAGTGACCATGCCCCGCGCTGCATAGATCCGGTTCAAAGCCGTCACATCAGCCTCGGACTGGATGGGGGTCATCACCAGGCCCGATTTCTGATTTGCGACCGATTGATAATCAGCTAACCACAATCGAAACGTATGGGAAGGATCCAGAAAGAGCTTATGAGGGCGCAGGGCCAAGACCACATGAGGATCCTGAAAATAAAAGGCAATATCCCGGTGGCCGGGCCGTTCTTGCAGCAGAGTGGAGGCCACCTCTTCCGGGCCACTAAAGGTGTGGGCAAAAATGAGCCGCCCCCAGCCACAGTCCAGCACGACTTTTGGCTTCACCCGCCGACCCTGGTAGGTCGCCGGCCCAACTTCCCAGTTTTTTACCGTCGGCCCCATGGGTCGCTGACGGGAGCTCGTCATGTGAAGAGCCTGCGGGGTCTTCACAACATCGCGATCCTTAGATGCCATGGGACTGAAGCCACAGTTCCAATAACCCAAGCTGCCAGAGCTTTGACCCACGCAACGGCGTGAGATGATCATCCGGATTCTTTAACAATTCATCAATATAGCCGCGCTGAAAGATTTCACGGTTCTGACTGGTCTGTGACAAAAGCGCCTCTTTCACCATGTCCAGATAAGGACCCCGCAGATATTTTAAGGCAGGGACGGGGAAGTACCCTTTGGGACGATCAATGACTTCGGAAGGGATCACCCGGCGTGCGACTTCTTTCAGAATGCCTTTTCCCCCTTGCGCAATTTTCATTTCGGCCGGCACTCGCGCGGCCAATTCAACGACTTCATGATCTAAAAACGGCACTCGCGCTTCCAAGCTCCATGCCATCGTCATGTTGTCGACACGCTTGACCGGATCATCGACTAACATAATGGTTGTATCAAGCCGTAGGGCCTTATCAATCGGTCGAGAAGCTCCCGGTTGGGAAAAATGCTTCTCCACAAAACGCTGACTATGATCGTCCTCGTGAAACCGTGGATGAATGACTTGAAGAAATTCTTTCTGGTCGCGATCAAAAAACACCTGGCGATAGTCATCAATGGGATGTTGACTGTTCAATAGTGGAGGATACCAGTGATATCCTGCGAAAATTTCGTCGGCGCCCTGACCACTTTGCACCACTGTCACATGCTTGGACACTTCTTTAGAGAGCAAATAAAACCCGATGGCATCGTGACTGACCATGGGCTCAGACATGGCATGAATGCAACCTGGCAGGTTGGGCAGTACGTGTGTCGTATCCACGGGAAGCTTGTGGTGACGGGTAGAAAATTCGGTGGCAATGATATCGGAGTAGGAGAATTCGTCCCCTTTTTCCTCTGCTACGGTTTCAAACCCGATAGAAAAGGTATTCAGGCCGGTGGCACCTTCAGCTGCCAACAGCCCCACGATGAGGCTCGAATCCAACCCGCCGGACAGGAGAACCCCGACGGGCACATCCGCAATAAGCCGGCGGCGGACAGCGGAACGCAGGACCTCATACAGCCGGTCTTGCCAGTCTCGTTCCTTCCACGTTCTTTCCTCTTCTCGCGGATCGAAGGAGAGTTGCCAATAGTGATGCTGGCGTCGGGCTCCCGTTGGCTCGATGACCATCATGGTGCCGGGCGCTAATTTTCGAATGCCTTTCAGCAAGGTGTGTGGTGCAGGTACCACCGCGTGAAACATGAAATAGTGATGAAGCGCCACGGGATCCATTTCCATGGAGACGTTTCCTCCTGCTAGGAGAGCCGGGAGGGTCGATGCGAATCGAAACTGTTGCGACGTTTCAGTGAAATAGAGCGGTTTAATACCCAAACGATCACGTGCCAAGACAACCCGCTCTGAATCCCTTTCCCAAATGGCGAACGCAAACATGCCGTTTAAGCGGTGAATGAATTCTTCCCCCCACGCATGGTAAGCCTTCAGAATAACCTCGGTATCCCCATGAGAGAAAAAGGTATAGCCTTTCCCTTCCAGCTCTTTTCTCAATTCCTTGTAGTTGTAAATCGCACCATTAAACACAATACCAAGCCCAAGCTTTGCATCCACCATGGGTTGCTGAGAAGCCTGGGTCAAGTCAATGACTTTGAGACGTCGGTGCCCGAACCCTAACCGGCCTTGAACGTACAGCCCTGCTCCATCCGGGCCACGGCTGGTCATGGTGGCATTCATAGCCATCAAGGACTTCGGATCGACGGGGTCACCTGAAAAATTAATCTGGCCTAAAATTCCGCACATGTGCTCATCTTCCTTTGATCATCTGAAAATTCTCGTTGCCGTACTTGAAATAGTTGATGATCCCATATATTCACAAGCATCCCGAGCTCATCCGCTCCGAAGGAGCATGCCCTTATCAAGGATTGTCCTTTTAGGAATTGGCCCATTGTAAACGGGAATTGTTGTCTAGGGGACGGGAAAATTTACCCTAATAATTAATCTCGACTTTGTCAAACGGGTCTGAAGGATATGCTCCCATCAGAGGACAAAAAATTAGCTGTGCGAAAGGCGCCTTCTGCGTGATATTTTCAATCATGAAGAAAACATCTGTGCGAGGCTCCCGACAACATTCTCTTTAACAGAGAGTGTTGTTGCACACCCCTGGAGAACAGGAGACATGATGAAGGACATGACCAGAGTAGCGGAGATTGCACCCGATCACTATGCAATCTCGATCTATGTGCCGGAGTTCAATCTCCGGTTCAACCATTTTTTGATCAAGGACGAGGAGCCACTGCTGTTTCACACCGGGATGAAGCAGATGTTTCCGTTGGTGCGTGACGGAATCGCGCGCGTCCTAGATCCGGCCACCATTCGATGGATCTCGTTCAGCCATTTCGAAGCAGACGAATGTGGGGCGCTCAACGAATGGCTGGCTGTGGCTCCACGCGTGGAACCGGTGTGCGGTTTGGTCGCAGCGCTGGTCAGTATCAACGATTTCGCCGTTCGCCAAGCGCGCGTGTTGGCGCATGACGAAATCCTGAAAACTGGAAAATATCGGCTGCGGTATCGCCAGACCCCTCACGTTCCGCATAACTGGGAAGCAGGCCTCCTGTTCGAAGAAGTCACTTGCACGTTGCTGTGCTCGGATTTATTCTCTCATGAAGGAGACGTGGAGGCGGTGACCGAATCGGATATAGTCGAACGCGCCAAGCGGGCCTTGATCGAAGGTCAGAACGGCGCATTTGCCAATGCCTATCCCTATACGCCGCTGACCGGACCTATCCTGCATGGGCTCGCAGATCTCCGGCCGAAGCAGTTGGCGCTCATGCATGGATCCGCATTTGTAGGAGACGCTGAACAGGCGCTACGGGACCTGGCAGGAACCATGCGGGAAGTGTTGGGTCAGAGCGCAGAAAGTTCTTCTCAATAACCACTTACGGACGTCTCTACCGTCGGGTGTCGAAGGGTGGTCATATCGATTTGGAGAGTTCGGGCTCGGCCTAAGCAGTGATGCGATTCGACACACCGATACCAAGCGGAATTAATGACCTCCGAATAGATATACTGAACAATCTTCGTGTGTCCTGAATTGGCAATCCCAGAACCAAGGGGGTTATTGAGATATTGTTCAACATCTTTTAGGAGACGCTCATGAACATTACACAAATCCGGATCGACCCCGATCCCTATGAGTCCTATCGTCTTTCACAAGGTTATCGGGTCGGGGATCTGCTCTTTATCTCAGGTCAGACTGCCATCGATTCGAACGGTCGCATCGTCGGCGCAGGCAACTTTGATGTCCAAGCACGACAGGCATTCGATAATCTCGAGCGGGTGCTCCGTGCGGGAGGATCGAGCTTACGGAACGTCATCAAAGTGACGATCTTCCTGACCGACATGACCCATTTCGATAAAATTGTGGAACTTCGCGGTCAACGGTTTACAGCTCCTTATCCAGCAGACACCATCGTGGAAGTCCGCTCGCTTTACTCCCCGGACGCGATGATTGAGATTGAAGCCATTGCCGTAGCCGATTCTGCGGCCGATTGGAAATAAGGGTCATTCGGGTAAAATAATCTGAGCTGGAATATTTTGAGAATAATGTCCCCAGTGGCAATCGTCTAAAAATCTGTTGCCGCGAATATGAATAGATCC
>CABVRQ010000014.1:50319-57484 GCA_902500695.1 uncultured Nitrospira sp.
AGACCGACCAAACTGGTGCGGGAGGCGGTGGAGGAAGTGTACCGCACTGAATCGCGCCGGATTCTCGCCACCTTGATCCGCCTTCTTGGAGACTTTGATGCCGCCGAGGAAGCTCTGCACGAAGCCTTTGCGGTCGCAGTCGAACAATGGACCAGGGATGGTATCCCGGCCAATCCGCGAGCCTGGCTTGTGTCGACCGGTCGTTTCAAGGCGATCGATGGAATGCGGCGACGGACCAGGTTTGACGCCTCGCTCGCAGAACTCGCCACACAGTTGGAATCCAGCATTGATGACGTTCAAGAAAATTCGGATGACAGTATCGCCGATGACCGGCTGCGTTTAATCTTTACCTGCTGTCATCCGGCTCTTTCGTCTGAGGCCCAGGTGGCAATGACGCTCCGGGAAGTTTGTGGACTCACGACCGAAGAAATCGCGAAAGCCTTTCTCACGTCCCCACCCACGGTGGCTCAGCGAATCGTTCGGGCTAAAGCCAAAATTCGCAAGGCACGAATACCCTATGAGGTGCCTTCGGAGACATCTTTGCCCGACCGTCTGGATGCGGTGCTTCGGGTGATCTACCTCATATTTAACGAAGGATACTCTGCCTCTTCAGGGGAATCACTCACCCGCCATGACCTCTCCGCTGAGGCCATCCGACTGGGACGATTACTATTGGAATTACTGCCGGACACGGAAGCGATGGGACTCCTGGCTTTAATGCTGCTCCATGACTCCCGCCGCGCCGCACGCATCTCCCGAACGGGAGACCTGATTCTGCTTGAGGACCAGGATCGTTCGTTGTGGAACCGGGATCAGATCGCAGAGGGGGCAACCCTGGTAGGACAGGCGTTTGCTTCCGGCCAGGTCGGCCCTTATACCATCCAAGCTGCGATCTCCGGAGTGCATTCCCGGGCTACACACCCCACGGACACGGACTGGAATCAAATCGTGTCACTCTACGACCTGTTGATGCAGGCGTCTCCTTCCTCCATTGTTGAACTGAATCGTGCGGTCGCGTTAGCCATGCGCGACGGTCCATTGGCGGGTCTCAATCTCATCGACTCGGTCCTCCGGCGAGGAGAATTGTCCAACTATCATTTGGCACATGCCGCACGAGCAGACTTTTGCCGGCGACTGGGCCGAACTGCGGAAGCCAAGGCCGCCTATGAACGGGCCCTCGGCCTCACTCAGCAGAAACCGGAAAGGCGATTTCTTCAACAACGGCTGGCCGGGTTGGAAGATCATAGGTAATCCCCCCTATTCCTACCAATAGATAGCACCAGGCGTATTCCCGATTTTTAGGGACCGGGCCAAGGTCACCCACAACAGCTTGTTGGGAACTTTTGGAAAATTTCTATTCCTAGAGTACTAGCCTACCCGGCAAAGCCCATGAGACCCCATTGTCGAATTTGATCTTCATGAACGACTAACTGACAACAAAACCAATTCACCACTTACCGGAGGTCGGAAGTCATGAAATATCTTCTCTTTTGTTGCCACGAGGAAAAGAAGCTGGACAGCCTGCCCAAAAGCGAATGTGATGCTCTCATGAACGAAACGTGGGCCTACTGCGAGAAACTCAAGAAAAGCGGCCACCTCATTTCGGCGGAGCCCCTTGAGCCAATCCAGATGGCCATGACCGTGCGGGTCCGCAATGGCGAAATGTCGGTCACCGACGGTCCATTTGCGGAAACAAAAGAACAGATCGGCGGGTTCTTCCTCATTGACGCCAGGGACATCAATCAGGCTGTTCAGATTGCCTCCAAGTTTCCATCAGTACGCCTCGGGAGCATGGAGGTTCGTCCGGTTGAAGACATGCAACAACCAGGGACAAAATCGGAATCTTGTCAGGATGTTTAGAAATTTCATGAGGATCAAAGATATCGGGGAAGGTCGATCCGGTCACTCCCGACAAAACCAATTGATAGAGGCTTTCACATGAAATACTTGTTGTTGGTTCACCATAACGAGGATGCATTCGGTAAAATGAGTGAGACCACACGCAAGGAGATGCTTGAGAAATCCGTGCAACTCACACACCAGCTCCACTCCAAGCGACAGTATCTGAGTGCGTCGCCGCTTCATCCCCCATCGACGGCCCTCATCGCTCGGGGGCGGGAAGGCAAGCCGTTGGTGAGACGGTCCATTCATGGAGACACGTGAGCAACTCGCGGGTTACTTCCTGATCGACGCCAAGGATCTCGACTAGGCGAGTAGTATCGCCGTTCGGGTCCCAGGGGCACGCATCGGAACCGTCGAGATCCGTCCCTTCATCAGGATTTCCGGCCTGCCAACTGGCTAATCTCTGTGCCAATAGTTCAGTCCTTTCCGGTCGTGGATGACATCATCAGACATCGCCATGGCGTATGGGCCAGGAGAAAGAGCGACAAGGAGGCCCTCCATTTCCTGAATTCTGCTCCTGAAAAACGCTTTGTTCTTTCACGACATGTCCGTTCCCGAGTCTTGACGAGTATTCTCGATGTGTTGTCCAATTTCCTTATCAACTCAACCTAGATACGGTGTGAGACAAATTCCAGAGGTGATCTATGACAAGGCGGTCGATTTGGCAACTTATTGTGACATTCCTACCGCTTATATGCTGGGGCTGTTCAAGTTTTGCACATGAGTCCATGAACCATATTGGACGGGATGCCTGGCAGCAACCGAAGGCCGTCCTTGAATCCTTAAATATTCTCCCTGGCGCGCACGTGGCGGACCTGGGTGCCGGTGGCGGGTATTTCACCTTTCGGTTTGCCGAAGAAGTTGGTCCGACGGGGAAAGTGTACGCGGTCGACATCGACCGCGATGCCTTGAACGTCATCACCCAATACTCCCGAGTAAAAGGGATTGCCAACGTAGAAGTGGTGCTGGCGACAGAGAGCGATCCGCGCTTGCCGGAAGATCAGATCGATCTGATCTTTATCTGTAATACCGTTCATCATCTCCAAAACAGACTCGCCTATTTCCGTAATGTGGCTCGGTATCTGAGATCAAAAGGGCGAATCGCCATTATCGATAACTCACCAACGGGTTTCGCATGGCTGTTTGGTCAAAAGACGTCCAAAGAGAGAATCCAAAAGGAGATGGAGGAAGCAGGCTATCGGCTGACCGCCAACTTTACCTATTTGTCAAAGCAGCATTTTCAGATATTTCACCGTAAACAACCAAGAAAAGAAGGGGAGGAGCTGATTCGGTCAGGCGACTCACCATGAAACTCATTCAAATGACCTGTCGATTTCCTAGCCTATCGGCGACTAATAGGTATAACCCGGGTCCACCCAGCCGAACCAACCCGGAAACCCGACACTTAACGCGAAAAATCGCAAAGGAGATACCACGATGAGGTTTATGATTATCGTGAAAGCCACCAAAGACTCGGAAGCGGGCGTGATGCCGAGCGAGCAACTGCTCAGGGAGATGGGCAAATTCAACGAGGAACTGGTCAAAGCCGGCATCATGCTGGCAGGCGAAGGACTCCACCCGAGTTCAAAAGGCGCACGCGTCAGTTTCTCGGGAAAGAAGCGGACGATGATCGACGGCCCGTTTGTCGAGACCAAGGAACTGATCGCCGGCTTCTGGCTATGGCAGGTGAAGTCAAAAGAAGAGGCCGTCGAATGGGTGAAACGCTGCCCCAATCCTCATAACGAGGGCGGGGAGATAGAAATTCGCCAGGTGTTCGAGGCGGAGGACTTCGGTGCCGAATTTACGCCTGAGCTAAGGGAGCAAGAAGAACGCTTGCGCAACAGATTGTCCGAGCGGAGGTAATGATTGGGATAACCGTTCACTTCCATCAGTCAACCACAAGGAGGCATTTATGCGTCTGACAATTATCACTTTCTCCTGTTTGTGCCTTTTCATAGCGGTATCCCCAGCTCTGGCTGCGGACACGAATGCTGAAAAACCGATGGACCCGCAGGCGATGATGGAGATGTACAAAAAACTAGCCACCCCGGGGGAACCGCACAAGTTGTTTGCCAGCCTGGCCGGGAACTGGACGACCAAAACCAAATCCTGGATGGAACCAGACAAGCCCCCGATGGAATCCACCGGCTCGGCGGAAATGAAGATGTTGCTGGACGGGCGTTTTCTCAAACAGAAATTCACGGGAGAAATGATGGGCCAACCTTACTCCGGGATTGGAATCGACGCCTATGACAACGTTCGAAAAAAATACGTTACGGCCTGGATCGATACGATGGGCACCGGAATCTTCATGATGGAAGGCACGGCAAGCGCCGATGGCAAGACGATTACGATGCAAGGTCAGCATGAGGAACCGGGAGGAGGCCAGATGACGCATCGAGCGGTCTGGACGATTGTCGACGACAATACACAAACGTTTGTCATGTACGGAGCCCACCACGAGGGCAAGGAAATGAAGATGATGGAGATCATCTATACCAGAAAGCAGTAGCGGCACAAGTTGCGGGACGAATCAACCTTCCTTTGCTATCTGGACATCGGTCCCCCTTTTGTATTGCAAATATTGAGGCTCATTTGAGAATTGGCGTTGACTCATTCTGATGGAGGAATTCAGATGAAATACATGCTGTTGATTTACGGGACCGATCAAGCATGGGACGAAGCCGGACGTGAAAAGTGTTACAAGGAATCCACGGAGCTTGCACACCGCCTCAAAGCTGAAGGGAAATATCTGGCAGCTGCTCCCCTGCATCCTGTCACTATGGCGACCAGTATCCGCATACGAGACGGCAAACGGCTCATCACCGATGGTCCGTTTGCCGAAACGCGAGAACAACTGGGCGGATACTTCCTCATCGAAGCCAAGGATCTGGATGAGGCGACGAACATCGCCACACAGATTCCAGGGGCACGGGTGGGAACGGTCGAAATCCGGCCTGTCCTCGAGATCGGGGGTCTACCGACGGATTAGTCTCCCAAGAAAAGGAAAAGTACCTGTCGATTTCGCCTGGACAGTGGGCTGGCTGAAAGACAAGTATGGTCTGTCATGGCAAATCGTTCCCACCGTGCTGGATGGGATGATGCAAGACAACGATCCTGAGAAAACAAATCGAGTCATGAACGCCATACTTCAAATGGACAAGATTGACATCAACCGCCTCCAGCAGGCCTATGCGCAAGCATAAGGCACCAGGATGCTCTCGCGATGGTCACCCCAATCTATTCGGGGACAACCTGCAGACCCGCACCATTGCGGAATGAACGTTTCAGAAATGGACACATTCAAGTCGTGCCGGGTTCAGACTGAACAAGGTCTCATTGGTAAAAAAAATGTTTTTCGATGATTATCATAATTTTCAGAAAGGAGTGGTCTATGAGTGGAGTACGCGTGTTGGTTGGAACACGTAAGGGTGCGTTCGTACTGACATCGGACGGTGAGCGTAAACAGTGGAATGTGAGCGAGCCAAACTTTGGCGGCTGGGAGCTGTATCACGTCAAAGGATCCCCCACCGATCCGAACCGTCTATATGCATCGCAGTCCAGCAGCTGGTTCGGGCAGATCATTCAACGTTCGGATGATGGCGGCAGAACCTGGTTTCAACCGGGGACGCCACCCGGTGAACCGACGACCACTCCAGACGGCACACCCAAGGGAGAGAGCAACAAATTTGTCTACGACAGCTCACCTGAAACAGGCAAACCCCTCACCACCCATCAGTGGTACGACGGCTCCCAACGTCCTTGGGAGTTTAAGCGCGTGTGGCACCTCGAACCGTCACTGACAGATCCGGATACCGTATACGCCGGAGTGGAAGATGCCGCCTTGTTTCGCTCGACCAATGGCGGTCAATCGTGGCAAGAGGTTCCTGGCCTTCGCGAGGCCAAAGGACACCTGTGGCAACCGGGTGCCGGCGGAATGTGCCTGCATACTATCCTCCTTGATCCAAGTGATCCCCAACGAATCTTCGTCGCAATTTCCGCGGCCGGCACTTTTCGTACCGATGACGGCGGCAAGACGTGGCGTCCGGTTAACCGCGGACTACAATCCCAGTATGAGCTTCCTGACCCGAATGCCGAGGTCGGCCATTGCGTGCACTGTATCGCCAAACACCCGTCGCGCCCCAATGTGCTGTTCATGCAAAAACACTGGGACGTGATGCGCAGTGACGATGGGGGCGAGTCATGGCACGAAATCAGCGGGGACCTGCCCTCCGATTTCGGATTTCCCATTGCCGTACACGCGCACGAGCCGGAGACCATCTATGTGGTACCGATCAAAAGCGACTCTGAACATTATCCGCCAGAGGGAAAACTGCGTATTTACCGCAGTCGGACAGGCGGAAACGAGTGGGAAGCGTTGACGAAAGGGTTGCCGCAACAGGACTGCTACGTCAATATCCTTCGAGACGCGATGGCCGTGGATTCGCTCGACCCCTGCGGCATCTATGTCGGCACAACAGGCGGGCAGGTCTATGCATCGGCCGATTCGGGAAACAGCTGGGCACCCATTGTTCGGGATCTGCCCCCGGTGCTATCCGTCGAAGTCCAGGCGTTGCCATGATCAGTATTCGGGTTGTCCTGCCAGCGCATCTCCGGACACTCGCACGCATCAATGGCGAGGTGATACTGGAAATTGAGAATCAGGCCACACAACAATCCATCCTCAACGCCCTCGAAGCCCGCTATCCCATGTTACGCGGGACGATCCGTGACCAGGTGACACGACAGCGCCGACCGTTCATCAGATTCTTTGCGTGCGAACAGGATCTTTCCCATGAACATCCAGATGCTCCGTTACCGGACGCAGTAACGAAAGGCGAAGAACCCTTTCTCATTGTTGGAGCCATGGCGGGGGGCTAAGAGCCTGTCGGACTTAGGATGAATCGGCGGGACGCTCAGCCTCCCGGCCAAAGAGTGACCTTTGGCCGGAGCAAGGCTACCGTTTCACTTGGCGTCGTGGAAAATGATCCCGACAGTATAGCGTTGGCCTGAGCGAACACGGCTGACTCCATGACGGAGACTCACCCGATACCAGCCGCGTGTCCCGCACACAGGCCGATGATGCACCGCGAACAAAACGCCATCGCCTTGTCGGAGCGGTACAACTATCGGCCGCGATTGCATCCGTGGTCGCTGCTCGGTCATCACAAATTCCCCAACCGTGAAGTTGGCCTAATGGTCAGATAAGAGAATGGCAAGCTGAAGCGGGAACACATGTTGGCCATATAGGTCCTGATGCAGA
>CABVRQ010000014.1:57584-70980 GCA_902500695.1 uncultured Nitrospira sp.
GAGAATGGCAAGCTGAAGCGGGAACACATGTTGGCCATATAGGTCCTGATGCAGATAATTGTAATCGTCCGCTTCATATTTGAGTATGAGCGGTATTGGCTTATCCTGGCCGGCTTGATGACAGCGGGTAAGGAATTCCGCATGCGTCGCCGGATAGCTCACCTCGATGCCTATGGCCGTATTCCACCGGTTGGCAATCGGAACCAGATATGGGTACACAGCCCTTCGGAGTTGTTCGATGAGATCAGGAGGCGCATACCGGAAGTACTGATATTCTCCGCGCCCAAACCCATGTCGGCTCATCATGATGCGGCTACGAAACATCTCATCGCACGGATACAAAGATGCCAATGATTGACATTCTTTCGGAGAAAGCAGGCGTTCGGTCACGGCATGTCCTTGAGCGTTGAAATCATTTGATACCAGTTCCTAATCAAACCGCCTCTCTTGCTCAAATATGCTGTTGTGCAACGCCATGGGAGATGTTGCTTGCCCTACCACCCTCCTGTTCGTGCCTCCTGTTCCAGCAATGCTCGTTTTCGTTCAATTCCCCAACGATAGCCAGACATTTCGCCGTTCGTACGGACCACACGATGACAAGGGATCGCCACGGCTATGACATTCGTGCCGCAGGCTCTGGCGACCGCCCGTATTGATTTCGGCGAGCTGATTCTCCTGGCGATGTCGGCATAGCTTGCCGTTGAGCCGGCCGGAATTCCCTGCAAGGCCTTCCAGACCCGTTGCTGAAACGCCGTGCCACGCACGTCCAGCGGCAAATCCCAATCCCGCGCCGGCACTTCGACAAAACCGACTACTTTTGCGACAAGGTGTTCGAAGCCCGCATCACCACCAATGAGATGAGCGTGAGGGAACTGGTTCTGCAAATCACGCGTCAATTGCTCAGGATCATCCCCAAGAAAGATCGCGCAGATGCCGCGTTCACTGTTGGCAACAAGAATCGTCCTAAGAGAACACTCTGCCACCGCAAATCGTATCGTGGTCCAAGCGCCACCGGCCCGGTACGTGGAAGGGGTCATCCCCAAGATCTCATTGGTGGTTTCATAAAATCTCCCGCTGGAGTTATATCCGGCCTCGTAGATGGCATCTGTCACGGTGCCCCTCCTGTGTAATTGGGTCCTCACACGATTGGCGCGATGCGCCGTCACATATTCTTTCGGCGTCAAACCCGTCGTCGCCTTAAACAGCCGATGAAAATGATAGATACTCAGGCCTGCATAAGCGGCCAATTCTTTGAGATTCGGTGCCTTTTCAGATTTCTCAATGAACCGACAGGCAGCAATGACGGTTTTGGTATGTCGATTTCCCCATCCGGGCTGATTTGGTATGCAACGCTTACAGGGACGGAATCCAGCCTTCTCGGCATCTTCACACGTGGCATGAAAGCGAACGTTTTCGGGCCGTGCCAGGCGGGATCGACAGGACGGATGGCAGTACACGCCGGTGGTTTTAACGGAATAGTAGAATGTGCTGTCGGCTTTCGGGTCACGGGAAACTACGCTGGCCCAACGAGGGTCATGTGCCGTTGCGACAAAACCTCGAGCCTGGTTCGCTGAGTTTTTCACGACATCCCCTGTTGAAGACTCTTACTCTCATGTTGTAAGCATAATTTACCAAGAAGCCTCCCCCTCCTGACATTCCCCATTTCCGGATCTCAATTTTCTTATACAAAAGTCGCGGACGGAGTACACTCCGTTTCTTGCTTTCCAATTCGCATTTCCCTTTCGGCTCCAGGGTTCTTACCAGTTCACCATGCTCGGGTGACACGACTATGCTTCACAACAGTAGGCGTAGGACAGATATTATAAATTTTGCAAAGGGCTCAGAATGGTCATTGACCGGAAAGGAATCAGCCCATGGACATTTTTCAAATTTTAAAAAAGGATCACCAAACGGCAAAGGATCTATTTAAAAAATTAGAAACTACCGGCTCCCGTGCCACCAAAAGCCGTGAAAAATTGTTCACACAATTAAAAAATGCCCTGGAAGCCCATTCCCACGGAGAGGAAGCGGTTTTTTATCCTGCACTAAGAGAAAATGCAGAGATGGTAGACATCATTAATGAAGCCACGGAAGAGCATGCGGAGGTCGCCAATCTTCTGGAAGAACTGGAGGAGCTGGGGCCGGAATCCGAGGAATGGAGTTCAAAACTTTCCGAGCTCAAAAAAAGTGTCCTGCACCATGTAAAAGAGGAAGAAGGCAAAATTTTCAAAAAGGCCAAGGACCTCTTAGAAAAGGAAGAATTACAGACATTAGGGAAAGAATTCCAAGAAGCCAAAAAACAAGCCACTGCCAGCTAATGGTTTGTTCATATCCACTATCCCACGGAGGGGAGTCTCGGTCGAGAGGCGGCTCTTTCTATTCCGATAGATTATGAAGCCGCCTCCCGATTTGAGAATAGCTCCCTCTTTTTGGTGTTTTTATGGTGCTAGATTCGATGCCCATCGCATCACCTGAGTCCGCCTTCCGACCCATCCCAGCGACAGAAAAATTCCCTCGCCTGCCATGGCCAACAAACACGTAACATTCGCCACCCACTGAAATTCTTCGGCGTCATGCCATTCGCTGGCGACAGAACGGTGACCATCGCATGGTTAATCCAAATGTCGCTCGGGCAAACGTCTCCTCAACTTGTGACAACGGCTTTGTTCACCTGATCGGGATCGGCAACGGCTGTGGAAAGAACGACCGCATGCCTCCAAGTTTTTCAAACTTCCAGAGGTGGTATAAGGAACCCGGACATGGGACCTCTCACGCGATCCTCGAACAATGGGATGTTCCGCTGGCTCCCAATCGCTATCCCATTGTGAGAGAATCGGGTAGCATCACCACGATTTACCCTAAAGAAAATAAGGCTCTTAAAATGATGAGGATGGTCGCACCACAGGAGGCCCTTGAACGAGGAGCCATAAAGTAGTCGCAGATGTGGCCAAAAAAGGAAGAGGCCCCTGCCTCATCGAAACATTTCAAGGCAAGTGTAAATTTTTGGCCTTTGGAAAGCAGGAAGTTTTAAAGACAGTCCGCTGGGGGAAACGTTGATTCCCCCACGGCGCGATTAACCGATATCCAGTTAAGACGCCTATTTTACCTTTTTTAGTTTTTTTTATAGGATAGTCCTAAAATTTCGACCGCCACACACTAACAAGGAGGGTTCTCTATGCGAGCTTTAGCGTATGTTTTGATTGGAGTGTTAGGGGGAATTGGCGTCATGATGTTTTCGGCTGGTGCGAGCGAACAACCCCTTCATTCGCCACCGATGGGGTATGCCATGGCTGCCCCCGAAACAGATGACCCGACACCCTGGACGGGAGATGATCTCCTGGAGATGGCACGAATCTATGATCAACAAGCCGATGAACTGCAAATGGACGCTGTCCGCATAGAACGGCGAGCCACATCCCTTATGCTGAAACCGCATATGGATCCCAAAGGCTTTCAACGGACCAGCCTTATGCATGTGGCCTCCTCACGCTGGAAAGCGGCTAAGGAATTACGAGAAATGGCAAACATGCATAGAGCTGAAGGACAACGCCTTATGGAAGATAATAAAGTGGGATGAAGGTAACGACTAGACAAAACCAGAACTTACGAGTGAATGGAAAGTATGAACAAACATCTGAGGAATATTTTCACAAAAATGAGAGATGCCTATTTGTGTGGATTGGCAGCCAACCGAAAAGGGAAGGCGCAGTCTTTCCACTAAGGTCGGGAATTTAAAAAAATTTTCGTTCTGGCCGAATGGACAATAGCCAACCGAGGTGGTCCCAGGAACTCGGACAGGGTGTTACGCGACAATTCCTGACCAGAGCAAAGTCATGGATTATGAGTTGAATCCGAAAGCATCCTGCGAATGGTAAAACCATAGAGGCGTTAGCGGCGATTCGAGAACATGCCTCGATATCGAAACCAGCTTGAAAATATGGCGTGCATGCGCCCATCATTCTCCACTGGAAACGTGAAGGCCCTGCCCCTCATGGAGGCGGGGTTTTCAGGAAAACATGAGAAGAGCCACACGGATCAGGAGGCTCAAATTCATGAGTTGCATGCCAAAATTGGCCAATTGAGTGTGGAACGGAATTCTTTAGTCGATGCCTCCAACCGGTTGGGGGTTAGGAGATAACAAGAAATGGTAGAGCCACCTCATGATCATCTGAGTAGCAGGACGCCGTGTCAGCTCTCTCCATCAGCCGCTCTGGCCGGCATGATAAGCCAATTCGACTTTCGATGGGCAAACCCAGGATGAGGAGTATATTCTTTCTCGTCGCACGCAGGGCCCCAACCCCAAGGGTGAGAAACACGCGGCATAACATCAACCAGCTAGTTGTCGCTTAACTTCGCCGCAAATCTCTCCAATAAAGTGGGACCACCTCACCTGACTGACTCCTTCCCCCCCGCCCGCAGGCCAGGAAACCGGAAGATGCCCTCCCTTGAGGCTAAGCCCTTAGGGTGACACCGATACCAACAGAAGCCACTGTGATTACTACAGCCTCTGGTTGCCGATTTTGCCCCATCTCTTTTCCTCTTGTAGGTTAACGCGCAACGAAATGGAGGAACTGTGACGGCTGGGAGTATCTCCCGCAAGGGTGACCTGGCAGATTTTTTCCAAAACTCAAACCTATCACTTCAGTAGATCCTTTTCCTGATTCTCTGTTCGATCCTTCGAGATTTGCTCAACAATATGGTTATCTTTGGTGACATCGGCCTGAGAACTTGATGGGACAGCGGATGCTGGAGCATCCTTTTGATGATCGGTCTGCTCAACAACGGCCTGGCCATCAAGAGGGGAAGATCCCTGTATCTTCAGACGATAGATGGGTTCGGGCATTTCATAATTGGCCAGATCAAAGGCCTCTTTTACGGCCCGAATCGCTTCACTTCTGACCTTTTGGTAATCGTATTGGTCCTGCGTCGTCCAGGCAAACATTTTCAGTATCACATTTGAATCACCTAATTTTTCTACCGCACACCGGACCGGCGGATCAGCAATCACCCCGCAGGTGTGTTGTAATGTCGTGATGGCCAGTTCCAGCGCAGCTTTTATGTCGACGGCGGTATCAATACCGACCTCAAACGTAAAGCGCCGCTTGGGATTCCTTGAATAATTGAGAATAATGCCTTTGTATACCGTGGCATTCGGTATTCGCACATGATTCCCGTCCAATGTCATGAGAATGGTCTCCCTCGATGTCAATTTCATCACCAAGCCTTCATAATTTTCCAGAACAATTTGGTCCAGTGGCCGAAACGGTTGTCGAATACTCAACAAGATGCTGGCAATGTAATTTTCCACCGTATCCCGAAGGGCAAATCCAATGGCCAGCCCCATCACCCCGGCCACACCCACAATCGTTCCCAACAAGGCCGTCGCGTCGAGGATTTCGAGCATGACAATAAAGCCAATAAATAGGACGGTCCCTTTGACGATCTGTTTAAGTAACGACTGCAAAAAGGCATGCGGAGTAACTTTTTCATACAAACGATCCCATCTGGTCATAAAGGCTGCCACGAACCAAAAGGCGAGAAACACCAGCAAGGCAATGATTAATAAGGGAAGAAAGGAAACAAACGCATTCAGTTGGTTCACCATTTTTTCCTGGACAACGGTCAGCCGTTCACGGACTTCAGTTCGTTGGGTAATTTCGTCCGTCACACTGACCACTCCCTCAACACGTCCGGCAAGTTCAGCCGCCTGTTCATGGGCCCCTTTATCGGGAGTTTGTCCGCTCAGGCGAACCACCCCTCCCTTCACGGCAATGTCAACATCTGCCAGGGAAGGCAAATTCTTAAAGACATCTGCAAGACGTTGTTTGATGAGACTATCTTCAATCTTGTCCGCTCCCACCGCAATTTCCTGCGGAAAATTGGTTGGCCGGGAACCTGCGGGTAACTCTGGCCTATCCACAGGCTCCTGGGCCCACACCGGCTCATACCGAACAGACCATAGGCCCAGAATGAGGACTACCATTAATAATGAGTAAAATCTGAAGTGCATGACATTCATCCTTGTCCTTGCTCCCCTCATTGTCTGCCCTGGGGCACAGACCAACAGAATGTTGGACCTCCCCGGTAAAAGTGTAATCACCCCATCAAGCGAGACCCGAATTTATCCCGCTGCTGAGGAAAAAGCGGTTCTCCCCTTCCGGATGGAAATTGTGCCATTGCGGTCAAGAAGGACACAACGGCATTACGTCATACATTAGGGGCCTGGAGAAAGGAGACGAACATGAAGGTCAGAATAATCTCATGAGAATCGTCCTGAGCGAAATCACGATTGACAGAAGGCATGCCAGGATCATATTCAATAGTTCACGAATCGGTATAAAATTTTCAACAGACAAGTACAGGTCTTACCATCGAAAAACATCCGTCACATTCGCTCCCTGCATACTGTCGAGATCCAGGTTAGAGGATACGGATACTTTAGATGTTCCGCGTAGTGATTTGTCCATAATAAGTTAATGAGCCAGTTTCTTATCATAAATTTGAATGGGGTTTGGGGGACACCATTCTAACCCATAAAGCTTTCTACGATTCAATCATTAGTCTTACGGTAAAATCTGTTACACTCCATTTGTTGATGATGGCGGAGCATGTAAAAATGATCATTTTTTCCGTCCCGTTGACCAGGCGAAAGGTTTCAGCTGTGCCGATGTTCCAACTTCCTACGGCGTCATCATAAATGTCACAACAAGTTCTCTCAGTGGCCTTCCTGGTGTTGTGTTCCATCCTGCTCTATGTGTTGGCCCTCATTTTTTCCCCGTTTATGACCCCGATTTTATGGGCCCTGATTTTAGTTCGCATCTTCTATCCCCTTTATCACTGGCTGACCCGAATCCTGGGAGACCGGACAACCGCCTCTGCAGCCCTGAGCACGCTGAGTGTCATGTTGGTGGCCGTGTTGCCAGTCGCGTATATTCTCTTTCTGGTCATTACAGAGACCATTAATGCATATCAGCTCGCGATGACGTGGGCGCAGGAAGGAGGTGTGAATAGACTTCCTGATCTTGCCGCAAAACTGCCTCTCATCGGCAACCTCTCCCAAGAATTATTGGGGCGATTTATCGTGGCGTATGGGGATCTCCAAGTATCTCTGCTTGAAGGAGGGAAAGCGGTAAGCGGGGTCCTCCTGTCCAGCGTCGGAGGATTGGCCAAGAACACCATTGATCTCCTGATGGATTTATTTGTGATTCTGTTTACTCTGTTCTTCCTATTTCGCGACGGACACCATCTCTATCGGGCATTTTACGAAGCCCTCCCTATCGAGGAAAGCTATAAGGCGGCAATCATGGAACGCCTGGACCATGTAATGGTGGCGGTCGTTCAGGGTACCATGCTCACCGCTTTGGCCCAGGGGTTCGCGGCTGGTCTCACCTATGGGGTGCTGGGCGTCCCGTTTGCCGTCTTTCTGGGAGCCCTGAGCGCACTCTTTTCGCTTCTGCCGTTCGGAGGCACGGCATTAGTCTGGGGTCCGGTTGCCGCGTATCTTTTTTGGACCGCGCCGGTATGGAAGGGGGTCGTCATGATCGGCATAGGAGTCGGATTGGTCGGACTTATGGACAATTTTCTCCAACCTCTTCTGGTCGGCTCGAAAGCGGACTTGCCGGTCTTGTTTCTCTTTTTCGCTTCCTTAGGCGGCCTCGCCTACTTCGGATTCATCGGATTATTTCTGGGTCCGATCCTGCTTGGGATCGCCCTGACGGTCTTCCAAATATACCGTGAAAACTACCAGGCTCAGGCCGGTCTTTTGGTTAAAGCAGAATCAGGACACCCAAAAGAACCAGTGAACCCAATCATAAAATAGGAGGGTTGAATGATGAGTGTCATCGGTTGGATCGTCTTTGGACTCATTGTGGGAGTGGTCGGAAAAATCTTAATGCCCGGGAAAGATCCTGGTGGTTTTCTCGCTACTGTCGCCATCGGCATCATTGGGGCCCTCTTCGGTGGCATGCTCGGGCGAATGATCGGCATGTATGGTCAGGACGATCCTGTCGGGTTTGTAATGGCCGTCATCGGGGCCATCCTGTTTCTCTGGCTCTATCGGGTGATTACCCGCCGTGGGGACACATGAAATCGGATCTGTCAGTTAGGCCGGAAATAAGCGATTGCCGCAGCTTGATCGCCGGGAACCGTTCCACCCCCACAGACTTGCGAAGTGCCATTCACCATTGCGCAGAGAAAATCCAAAGGCGAGAACTCTTTTTGGCTTAAGAAAACTTTCAACTCACATATCCTCGAAATCTGTTCTTATTTTTTCGTCTCAATCGCATTGGGGAAACCAGACCCCAAAAGTTCTTCACAATCCTTGTACACAGCGATCGCCCCCGCCTCCTGCAACTCCTGACGACTAAAGGCACCCCCGGTCATAACCGCCACCGTCTGAAGTCCACAGCCTTGAGCCGATTGAATATCCCAAATCGTGTCACCCACCACAATGCTCTCCTGCGGAGAGCGTCCGGCCCTTTCTAATGTTTGCTGGAAAATATCGGGTGCGGGTTTCGCCTTCTCGACATCGGCCGACGAAACCAAACCGGACAGCTTACCTTTCGCCTCAAGTGCTTGAACATGATGTTCCAATTCCTCGGATTTTGCACTGGTGGCCAGCCAGATTTCCATGCCCTGTAACGAGAGAGACTTGATGATTTCTTTGGCTCCAGGCAACGGACAGCCATGATGTTTCAGCTCTCCGAAAAATTGGCTATGTAGCTCATTAGCTTCTTCATGTAAGTCCTCCGGTAGAAGGGCACCAAGCATGAGGTCAGATCCTTTTCCGATCTGATAATGGATTTCAGATCTGGGAACTGGATGTTTGACCGCCATGAACGCACGAGCCCAAGCCTCCACATGCAAATAATTCGTGTCCATGAGAGTGCCATCCACATCAAAAATCACGGCCTGTATCATATGAAAATCTCCTGTCAGGCAGGCGGAATGGCCAGACCCGTAATTCGCCCTAATACGTTTAGATTCCGGATTCCTTTGCCATTATGTGCGACATAAAAAACCTTTTCCTGTTCCTTTCCGCACAAGGCCAGACGCACATCTTTGGGAACACTGAGTCCGACAGCTTTCGTCAAATGAAGCGGATCATCCAAGGTTGCCTGTGATGACCTGACGGTCAAAGGATCCACCATGCCTTCTAGGCTCAATTTATCTTGAAATCACCATCCATAAGGGATAACCGTCTCAGATCCCATTCCAGCCTTCCTATTATTAGGACATTTTCTCCATTGATTGAAATGGATACTTTTCCATTTTCATCAGAAGATTCGTCTATCCCCACGACATCTATAGACATCACAGTCAAACTTTCCAGGACCTTACGTGGTTAATTTTTCAATTGTGAAGGGATAAGCTCTTCACGGGAATAGGCAAATCCGAACCATGGCAACATGCACTTTCACGATTCTGGTCATGCAGGCCTGCCTGAGGATTCGATCCCGAACTCACCGGATTCTTACCGGCCGCATCATTTCTATGTTTTTTTACTGTGCCCCTAGGGTTAGCTGAACGTTTGATCTAACCGGCATCAACGGGTTTTTCGTGGCAATCCATTATTGGAAAAGAGTTAGACACCAATATGCATGGGGCAGATTAGATTTGACGGATGACGCGACAGGGATTGCCCGCTGCCACGACACCCGGCCTCACGTCACGAGTGACCACGCTTCCAGCACCAATGACGGCACCATCCCCGATGACGACCCCCGGGCAAATGATCGCTCCGCCACCAACCCAGACATCATCGCCAATGGTCACCGTTTTAGCGAATTCCAGACCGGAACGTCTTTCGTAAGCACTCAGTGGATGTAAGGCGGTGTAGATGTGAACTCCGGGGCCGAACAGGACATGACTTCCGATGGAGATCGGCATGACATCGAGGAGAACGCAGTTAAAATTAAAGTAGGCATGTGCTCCGAGACGAATATTGTAACCGTAGTCACAGAAAAATGGCGGGGTGAGATACGCGTCGGTTTCTGTGTGAAAGAGGTCGGCAAGGATCGTTTGGCGCTCGGCTTCCGGTGCGGTGGGAGACAAAGCGTTCAACTGTTGGCAAAGCAATCTGGCCCGCTGCCGCTCTTCAACAAGTTCAGGATCAGCACCGTTATATAACTCACCTTTGAGCATTTTTTGTTTTTCAGTCAACATCGAACAACCTGCCCTTTCCGAAGAAAAAGTCCACGACCACCTTCTTGGTTAATTGCCAAAAACAGTCAAACGATTGACCGTGATAATAAAAAAATTTGTCGGAAAGGGTCAAAGCGAAGCATTTAACAAACATGACCCACTTTGTAAGATTTAAGTTTGTCCATCCTCCTCGCCGATAGAGAACTTAGCGAGGTATTCCCTGCTCAGCAGGGAGGTCAATGACCATCTCAATAATTTGCCTTCCTCCTCACATTGCATGACAAATCCTTCGCCCCATTATAACCCGAAAGTTCTTGTGGTCTGAATCTGAGATATGGATATTCCAATGTCACTAGCAACAAACAAACCCACAACGCACAGGGGAAACATGAACCGATTAGTTGTAATGTCTTGTTTGACCGTCCTAATGGGACTGATCGTGTTTAACGGACTATCGGGTCACGCACAGGCAAAAGTCATAGAACCTGAGGAATCGGAGACGGTGGTCCTTTCGGGGGGAGGAGGAATCTTTTATCCGTTTCAAGGCAAAACCGGGGCAAGCGGTCTCATTCAAGCCATGGGAATCATCTCTCCTCAAGAACGAATGGGTGTGGAACTGGAATATCGCAATTACCAAAACGAGCTTTTTCATGCGAAAAATATCGATATGCAATCCTATATTCTCAGGGGAATAGGGCAGTATTTTTTCCGTTCCCACGGCATTTCACCGTATATCGGCCTGGGAGTAAATATTGCCCTCAATGTTTTTGATGAGAAGGATATTGAAAAAAAAAGGGATTCAATTAACGTAAAAGGAGACAAAGGATTTGGATACGGCTTCATGGGACTCGTGGGTGTCGAGGCTCCCGTGGGACAGGGTGTCGCCGTATTTGCGGAAGGCCGGGTGAGTGCGGATTTTCAGTTGACGCGGTATAAGAATGGATCAGGGAAAGATAAACTTGATGTTGAAAATTTGAGTGGTCTAACTGGAATGATCGGAATTCGTTTTCATTTTTGACCTACCCGTGGTGTCGAACCATCACAGCACTTAGTAGGGGTGAAAGTTATTTTGCTTAAGCTAAGATTTGTCCCTACAGAAATTTGCCATGGGCAATATATAAAATATTAGGAGAACGTCCTTCCAGCATGTGGTCATTGTGACCACGCCAAATCTACCTTCAAAATATTTTTTCGTAAACATTAAGCACGCTACGACCAAGCCCAACAGAGGGATTGACTGGCTGCTCTCCTGCTAGCATTCCACATCCCGCTAGTCCAAAAGTTCCTTTGGAATATTGCCGCCGTTCTGGGCAAGTTTTTGCAACACGGTTTTATGCAACCACATGTTCATCTGGGCGGAATCCCCCATCTTGTCAGCCGGGCACCCGAGCTCAGTCGCGAGTTCCTTACGAGCGGTGAAGCTGCTATCGAGATCGAGAAGCTTCAGCAGGTCCACAATTGAAGTTTTCCAATTAAGCTTTTGTTTGTTCGCGGCAGCCAGACCTTCAAGTTTACCCTTCACATCCACCACCGTGACTCCCGCGGAAGGTGCAGCGGAAGCTGGTGCAGCTTGCGGGACAGGAGTGGGCTTTTGAGCAGGAGCAGATTGTGGTGCAGGAGCAGCCTGTGCCTTGGAATTATTGAAACCAAGCTTATCAAGGATTTTGCTAAAGAAACTCATGATAGATCCTTTCTCCGTACAGTAAACGTAATGGTTAGCATAAATGGCTTAACCAACGTGAGTAAAATTACCCTAATAATGAGACTCTTAATTATGAAATGAAATGGATACTTTTCCCTTCTCATCTGATGATTCGTCTATTCCGATGGGACATAAAGACGGTTGGTGAGGGCCATTCACTGTAGTCTTTGACATTACTCTTTCTCTGTGGCCAGAACAAGGTAATCGCGCTCACGAGATGCTCTGAGAAGGGATCTGCTCAATAGCTTGTTGCATGCTCATATCTCGCATAGAATATGTTGGTACCACGTAGGTGGTGAAAGAGGGTTCCACGGAATAAACCAACATGCCGATTTGTGAAGCTGATCCCTGGAGAATGCAGTATTTCGAAGGCATCCCCTGCCCGCCTGATGTCAACATCCCTACGGAAGACGGCGATGCGTGGGCTTGGTATCCGCAGTACAAGTGGATCTATAACAAGCTGATGATTGCTGAGAGCCAAAACCTGCCGTGTGCTCCGCACGGGCTGGATCCATCCTTCTTTCCTGTATTCTCAAAACCGATCTACAACATGCGCGGCATGGGTGCCGGAAGCCGCGTATTGCGTTCATTAAAAGAATATAAACATTTGGAACGACCGGGTCACATGTGGATGCCGTTACTCCAGGGGGATCACGTGTCGAGCGATGTGGCCGTGGTCAAGGGCGAACCGACCTGGTGGCGGCATGCCATCGGCAAACCGCTGGACGGAGGGATGTTCGATTATTGGACGGTGTTGGCGGCGCCAAATCCCACCATTGAAACCTATTGCGGTGACTGGCTTCGCCGGCATCTTGCCGGATACACCGGCATGATCAACTTTGAGACAATCGGCGGCAAAATCATTGAAGTGCATTTGCGATTTGCCGACCAATGGCCGGATTTATACGGCACCGGTTGGATTGAGTCGCTCATCCGGTTGTATGCGGAAGGAAAATGGCAATTCGACGAATCCCATCGACAGGAAGGGTACAGTGTCGTGTTGTTTGGCGCCCACGGCGTCCATTATCAGCACCCCCCTCAAGAGGTGGTTGACCGGTTGCGCCACACGCCACATGTCTCCAGCATTCAAATCACGTTCCATGAAGAAAAACCTCCGAAGGACCACTCCATGCCGCCAGGCGGATTTCGTCTGGCAATCGTCAACTGCCGGGATCTGGAAACGGGATTCGAAGTACGGGAAAAGCTGGCGCTGAGTTTTTGGTCCACCCATCAGTTTCAACCCAATCGAGCTACTCCTCCAAAGATTCTCCCGGAATCGGCCCCGGAACTGCGGTAGCAGGTTATCGATAACCGCAATGTTCATCGACCCCACCATCCTCGACCGTATTACGGAAATCGAAAACACCTGGATTACCATGTCGGATGGATGCCGAATCGCCGCACGAATCTGGTTACCCAAGTCAGCAGACACCGAACCGGTTCCGGCTATTCTGGAATACATCCCCTATCGCAAACGGGACTTCATGCGGTCACGAGACGAGCCGATCCATCGGTATTTTGCGGCGCATGGCTATGCCAGCATTCGCGTGG
>CABVRQ010000014.1:71080-73490 GCA_902500695.1 uncultured Nitrospira sp.
GACGAGCCGATCCATCGGTATTTTGCGGCGCATGGCTATGCCAGCATTCGCGTGGATATTCGGGGATCAGGGGATTCGGAAGGGATCCTGCATGATGAATATTCCCATCAGGAACATGACGACGCACTGGAAATCATCACCTGGATCGCCAAACAACCCTGGTGTTCCGGCGCGATCGGGATGATGGGGATTTCCTGGGGAGGATTCAATGCGCTTCAGGTCGCGGCGCGGAATCCGGCGAATCTGAAAGCCATCATCACGTTATGTTCAACTGATGACCGGTACGCGGATGACGCGCATTATATGGGCGGCTGTCTCTTAAATGAGAATATGCAGTGGGGTTCCATGCTGACCCTGTACTCGGCGCTGCCGCCTGATCCGGAAATTGTGGGCGACAAATGGTGGGACATGTGGCAGGAACGGTTAAACAATCTCGAACCGTTTCCCGTGGTCTGGATGCGCCACCAATCGCGGGACAATTATTGGAAACATGGGTCGGTGTGCGAAAATTACGCCGGCATTCGCTGTCCGGTTTACGCCATCGGAGGCTGGGCCGATGGCTATACCAACGCCATCCCACGGCTCATGACCCATCTCTCCTGTCCGAAAAAATCGCTTATCGGTCCGTGGGCCCATGTCTTTCCGCAAGACGGCGTTCCCGGCCCTGCCATCGGCTTTCTGCAGGAAGCCGTCAGATGGTGGAACCACTGGCTGAAAGGCGAGGAAACAGGAATCATGGATGAACCCGCATTTCGGGTATGGATGCAGGAGAGTCAGCCCCCGCAACCTCAATACGCCGAATGGCCGGGGAGATGGGTAGCGGAAGACACCTGGCCAAGTCCCCGGATCAGCGAGCGCCGCTGGTTCTTAGAACAGGGACATCTCTCCCCTATTCCCGAAAAACCCACGGAGCTGTCGTTTTGCTCACCACAGACAACCGGGGTCCGGTCCGGAGAATGGTGCGGATTCGGCGCGGATGGTGAAATGCCACGCGACCAGCGACCCGACGATGGCGGTTCCCTCGTCTTCGATAGTGATCCGCTCACCGAACGACTTGAGATCTTAGGCGCACCGGTCGTGACACTGGATCTATGCGTCAATCAACCGGTGGCGATGATCGCCGTCCGTCTAGGAGAAGTCGCCCCCGACGGGTCCGTTCTGCGTGTGACGTACGGGCTGTTGAATCTCACCCATCGCGAGAGTCATGAAACACCGCAACCGCTCGAGCCGGGCCGATGGTATCAGGTACGGGTGCAACTCAACGACCTTGCCCATGCATTCCCTCCGGGCTCCCGGATCAGGCTCTCACTCTCCACCAGTTACTGGCCGATTGCCTGGCCGCCGCCCGTTCCTGTGACGTTGACCGTCCGGACTGGCATGAGCAATGTGACCCTTCCCGTACGACCTCCCCGCCAGGAAGATGAAGCGTTACGGCCTTTTGGTCCACCCGAAGCCGCACCCGGCACCCCCCATAAAAAACTCCGGCAACTCAGCATGCGGCGAACCATTGAGATCGATCTCGCAAGCAACGAAATGGTTTACACGTTACGGAGTGACGGGGGAGAATTTGACGGCGCCTCACATGCCAGGATTGAAGAGATCGATCTCGATGTGGGATACACCCTCTTTAAACGCTATCGGATTCTTGAAAAAGATGCGCTGTCAGCTCAGACGGAACTGACACAGACCGCCCACTTGAAACGTCGGGACTGGTCGATTTGGCTGGAATGTCGGACACGGCTCACCGCCACGACCGAAACGTTTCAGTTTGCGGGAGAACTGGAAGCCTATCACGGCGATCAACTCATCAAAAGACTTGATTGGGCACTGGCGATTCCACGGTCGCTTATTTAACCGGTTGCGACCGCAAGCCGGGTAATGGCTGCGTGAAGAATCTTTTGTAACATCTCAGTATATTGTATGCCCGCAAAGCCCGCCATAAAGGCCAGCTTGCCGTCGTAAGCCCAAGCCGGATTCGGATTCACCTCCATCAGCTTTGGCGTATGGTCCGACCCGACGCGAAAATCAAACCGTGCGTAGTCGCGCAATCCGAACCTCCTGAACAAGATCCGCACCCAGGCTTTCATCTGTTCCTCAAGACCCGGATCAAGGACAGCCTGTGTAAATTTAATGTCTGTCCAGTTCGGGGAGTCGGGATAGGCCTTCGATTCAAATGACAAAATCGGATCCAGGCCTGCGGGAAGCCGCGAAAAATCGACTTCAAGGGGTGGCAGGATACAAAAATCGGTTTCGAGGTTGCCGATCACCCCGATGCCGAATTCCGGTCCAGGCAGATATTCCTGCATCAACGCATCACGACCGGGAAGTGTGGAGCGCAGCGAGCTGATGCTTTGTGTAGCGACGATGGGGATGCATTTGGCTTGGCGCGAGAGCGCAAATAACTTCTCAT
>CABVRQ010000015.1:0-35940 GCA_902500695.1 uncultured Nitrospira sp.
CAAGATTAATTTCCGATGAACATGATATTGCTGTAAGGCTAGAACCATAAATCCTCTATGATCTGTTTTTGTCAGGAGGGCGAGCAGCATGGGGATGTCTCACTTCTACCGATCTGGCAGTACGCCAATATACTTGTCCTATCCACATTGGTTCTGTGGAATGCCTTTTGGGTTTGTTTCGGATGGATCCCTGCTTACAACCGGCGGGGATGATCAGAAGAGAGAACAGGCCGGGATGACCAAGAAGGGGATCAAGGTGTTAAAACGGACCGGAGTGGAAGATAGATATATTTTTTGAAGAGGGCCGAAGCCGGGGCTGGCTCGTGTGGTCTGGTTGTGACAGCGTGATTTTTGGTGAAGGCGTCCCTCGATACAAGAGCAAACATCGTCGGACCAATCCGGGGATCAGTCTGGGAAATACACGATTAGAGCCAGTTGTTGATTAGGAGGAAGGGTGCCCAATAACTGGGGTGCCGATAGATGGGATGATCGAGCAGAGCAACTTGGGCTTCGCGAAGGGCCTGAGCTTTGGAGAGTGATGTTTCTTTGAGCCGCAGGTAGAATTGATTGACCAGATTGGAGGATGCCTGGTCATTGATGAACCATAAGGTGGCCAAGGCGCTTCGAGCTCCCGCTTTCACGGCCACCCCGGCCAAACCCAGTGCGGATCGATCGTCTCCCGCTGCTGTTTCACAGGCGCTCAAGGTTAACAGATCCAGGGGGATTTGTCGGAATTGAAAGAGTCCGATGAGTTCCCTGAGGCGATCCATGGTGAGTTTGTTGTCATAGGTGAGCACGAACGAATTCTTGGCCTCATTTTCAAATTTTCCATGGGAGGCGATATGAATAATCGTAAAGTTCTCCTCTTTCATGTCCTGTTCAAGATTGGGAATGCGGAATTCTTCGTTCAGGAGAGTCTTCCCGCCAAAAAGGTCTTGAAGTCCCCTGACCTCCTGTTGCGTATTGGGAAGCGGTGAAAATCCTTGCACGCCTTCGGACAGTCCAATCGACAAGAGATTGATCTGCTCCCGGTCGAGGGGATGGGCATCTGTGAGCGTGAGCCCCGGCGTTATCGCCAGGGCATATTTTTGGATGAGGAACTTTTCTCCGTCATGTAAGGATCCCATGGGAATGGTTCGCAATGATCCATCCGGAACGAAGACGAGTGTCTGAATCCCGAATTCTTTCAGGTACGGTTCAAGCGGCCGGATGAGCAGGTCATAGAGTGACTGCGCATGAGGCAGATATTGATGGGTGGTGCGTTTTTCCAATAAGGTCCGGAATAGGTGAATTTTTTCGGTCAGGTCACGTTCCTGAACAGGAACGGTGATTTTTTTCATCGTTCCTCCCAGGCTCATCAGCACGGCCATCCGGTCAGGAAAAAGAATCGGATAAATGATCGCTGTGGTGGTGGATACTTTATCGATGGTTTGAATTCTTCCCTTGTTCGCTTCCACGCAATCGTCTTTGAAATAATCCTGTAATTCTGCAGCCTTCAACGCTTCTATGGTATCCCGGGTTTTGAACAGGAGCCCTTCTTTTCTTGTGGCATCTGTCACTTCGTCGGCCCGCTGGAGTAGCAGTGCAGCGGTCTCAAAAAATAAGGCTCCCAGAGATTCTCGAAACGATGCTGGGTTCTGAGGAAGCCCCACTGCCAGTTGCTGACGAATGGGTTGGAGAGTATCGATCGCCCGTTGGTAGGCTAAAATGGCTTCGTCCATCCGACCCAGATTTTTGAGGTGACGGCCCATGTTCCATTCCCAGCGATAGAGGGCTTCCGGGGCCTGACCCTTTTGACTTGTCCGAATCGCTAGTTGAGTGAGTTGGAGGGCTTCCTCATGGCGGCCCCCTTCTTCGTACAATTCTCCTAAAAATCCCCACCCATACGATTCATTTTTCCAGTCTCCAATTTCCTTCGCGCTGCTGATGGCTTCCCGAAACGACTCAGCGGCTTGCGTGAATACCGGGGCAGGTTCCTCTGAGACCTGGTGGCTGAGGTCCCTCAATCCCATTCCGATGGTGAGCAGGTTTTGAATCTTTTCGTGTGAGTCGGGAAGCTGTCGGGTTTTCTCCAATGCCTGTTGCAGGTGGATTTTTCCATTTTGTGCGGCCTGCTGCCGGATTTCCACCAGGGCCGCATTAATCATGGCTCGAATGGAGAGAGGTTGCAAATCCAGGGAGTCGGCGAGAATGCTGGATTCTGTATAAGCCGCAATGGCTTCCGTGTCGTTCCGGCGAACCGCATGTGCATTGCCCAGATCATTGAGAATGGCAGCCATGAGGGGTCGATCCTCAATTTCCCGGGAGACCTTCAGCCCCTGTTGCAGGATCTCAAGCGCGGAATCTAATTCTCCTACATTGAGGTGCAGCATGCCCAATTGGCTGAGCGCCTGGGCCATCAGGCGGGGCTGGGTATTTTCCTGTGCTGTTTGGACCGCGGTGCGAAGGAGTTGTTGCGCCCGTTGGTATTGGCCCATATCGAGAAGGGCTCTCGAAAGATAAATGAGGGCTTGAATGTGATTGGGAGGATCTCCGGAATTTTCATAGACCTGGGCGGCTTGAGACCAGGAGTGGGCCGCTTGATCAAATTTGCCCTCCTGGTAATAGCGGCTTCCCTCCTCCATCAAGGTTTGGGGGGATATCGCACCCGCATTGGTGTTGGTGAACCATAATCCTCCTGATCCCAGGAGGAGAATGAACACCAGAGGACCATAGCCAATGAGTTTGAGGAATCCGGACTTGAGCAACTTTGCCGTCCCTTCTTCCGAAACCATCTTTTGACGGAATCTATTCTAAGAACTCCTTTCAATAAGGTCAAAGCGAAGGTTTCTGATACGGGGTGGTTTTGAGGATTCCAATGGATCTGATGGAGGACCGAGATTGTTATTATAAACGTCTTCTGTCGGCAGCTTGGCAGGGTGACTCATCTGCACTTGAAATTGTTCTCAAAGTAGACAGACAATACACCATGTGTACAGTTGAGGTGTTCGCCGCATTGAAACTGTAGATCAGGGGTAAGAGGTTTTCCATGAAAACTTTTGCAATAGCATTGGGTTCGAAACGATTGTCTCCATGTGGGGTAAGTTTGGCCTGTGGAACGAAGCTTGCTTTATTATGTAGCTGTATTCATGAGCGTGAGCAGATCTGAAAATGTCTCACGTGAAACTGTACCGGAAGGACGGTCCGGACGAAGAGAGGAGGACCAGAATGAGCCAGATGATTGCACAAAGCAGGTGGGTGGGTGTCATTGGCGTGACCCTTGGTCTTAGCGTTCAGGTTGTTGGAGGAGCGGAACTAACAGGCCAGGCAAACGGCCAACATATGAAGGATGTCGCCCTGGTAGCCATTGCACCAGGGAAGGATCACGTAGCTGTTTTTCTTCTGGAGGAAACAGTCCCTCCCGTTGATCCCCAGCTTGTTCAAGTTTCAGATGACAAGCAAGCGGCTTCTTCCCGGAAGGAAGCGTTGTACCAACCTCCACAACGAGGGGCTCCAGGAGGACGGGTCGGTGGGGGCACCAGAGGGCCTTCGGCAGATCTTCCATTAATGTGGGCCTTGGTTCCCGACCACGTGGGATTGTCCGCTGAGGTGCAACCACGATTGGTCTGGTATCTATCGACGACGACGACCTACCCTTTGGAATTGACCATCATTGATGAGACGGGGGTGACTCCGATTATTGAGAAGCCGCTTTCCTCCCCGACTGAGCCCGGGATTCACATCATCCGGTTGGCAGACTATGACCTGAAGCTGGAAAAAGGAAAAACCTATCAATGGTCTGTGTCTCTGATCTCCGATCCCGAACACCGATCAAGGGATCTGATTGTCGGAGGGATGATCCAGGTGGGCGATGTCCCGGTCTCCCTTGGTGAGAATGTGAGGAACGCCAATCCGGTTGAAGCGACGAGGTTATGGGGGCAAGCGGGGTTTTGGTATGACGCTATAGGCGTGATTTCGACCAACATTCAGTCTCATCCTTCAGATGCGGAGATGCATAATGTGCGAGCGTCGTTGCTGGAAGAGGTGGATTTGGACATGCCGGCGAAGATGGATCGCCAGCATGGATTGTGACTGCGGCTTTTTGACAGTGGGAATTGGAGGTTTTTATGGGCAAGTCCACGAAGGTCTTGTCTCGGCGGGTGTTGACAGGACCAGAAATTTCCCCCAGTCCGTGATGCCCGTGTGTTATTGAGTCTGCTTCTTCTGTCCTAGGGGAGCAGGTTCTCTTCCCCCTTCATCGTACCCGCAGTTATGGAACCTGTCCCCGCCGTTGTGGCGGGGACAGGTTTTTTTATTCCCGGCCGTCTTCCCCCGCTGGACTTTTGCCAGACAATATTTCACTCACTCCTCAGATCAGCCCTCTCACCTCATTTTGGTTGCGGGTTTTCCATGTGAATCCCGGAAGGAATGGCCATACCCCGTTCCTCTCATCTGAATTAAGTTTCATCCTGTCGAGCCGATACTGACTTCAAACGTGGTGTGGCCAAAACCATACCAACCCTGAGGCGTTTTCTTGATTAGCTTCCAAATGGGTCCTCTTTCTTTCTCGCTGCCATGTTCCTCTTCCATCTGAATAGATTCCACGCGCTTTTACTGGCATGGGCCCTTCTGTGCGGGACGATATGGTGTATTCAGGAATCCTTCGCGAATACCCTGGACATTTTTCCTCCCTATGTGAATTCTCAGGTAAACGCGGACGAAGAAATTCATGATGCGTTGCCTGTATCCATCCCGGTGCCATCTTTTGGGAATGGTAGGGGTTCGGAGCCGTCGGTCGAAGGCATATACCAGAACCCGGTGTTTGCGGACGTGTACTTTGATGAGGTCCGGTCTTCCATCCAGGGCGGTATCGAGGGTTTCCTTCACGAAACGGTAGCGCTTCTTAAACAGGAAGATCAGTGGGGATTACAGATTGAAGGACATTGTGATTCGCGAGGCACGTCTGCCTATAACCTCGCCAGGGCCGACTATCATCTGAGATTCCTTGCCGGGTTCTTGGAGCAGTTGGGGATTTCCTCCGGGCGAATTCATCCGGTAAATTTTGGGCAAACTCCTTTTTCCTGTCAGAGCGGGAGTGAACGGTGTCAGGAGGATAACCTTCGCGCGGAACGAATTTTTTCTATCCTGGCCGTTGATCGTTTTCAACGGGGATGTCTGGCGCGATTACGTTTTGTCGCCGGAAAGGATTCGGAGCGAGCAACTGAATATTTGAAGCGCCCCCCTTATTTGCAACGCATTCAGCTGGCGTCCCCTTAGTTCACGTCTTTCCGCTGCAGGTGTTTCATCCCTTCGCTTCCTCCCCATTGGGGGAAAAAGCCTCGAGCCTTTCCGCACAACCTCGGCCGTTTCGTGAACGCCTCTCCATTCGGGAGGGCTATAAAATATCCAGAACAAATTCCCAATGAACTCCCTGATCCTGAACACCTCCATCGGGAGGATCCTCCACGTGATTTAACTGTTGACCCCAATACAGACTGCCATGCGCCCGATTGAAGAAGGACATGCGGATTCCCACGCCTATACTGGCTAGGGTCTGTGGATCGGGGGTGTTGCCTTTGGCTTCCCATGAACGTCCCACATCGATGAAGGGAGCCAGAGCCACCGCCACCTTTGGGCCAAAAAAGTTGGGGAACATCGGAATTCGTGACTCCACGTTGAACAGAAACGCATTATCCCGTACCAGATAATTTTCCCAATAACCCCGGACGCTGTACCGTCCGCCGACGGCAAATTGTTCCAGTGCGAATAAGCTGTCGTTGGCAATCTGCAAGGTCAGGCCGCCGAGAAGTTCGATGCCGAGAGGATCAACGCGTCGGACATATTGGGCTTGGCCCAACCAGACAAAAAATTCTCCGTCCGGATCATCCGAGGTTTGTTTATTGTTGGTGGCATCCAGTACGTTCAATCCGACACTGAACCGGGATCGAACCGCAAGGACCTGATTGGATTCCCGGTGAGTCCATTCCTGCCCGAATCGGAGGGCTGACACGACCGCCTTGCCGTTGTCGGTCGCGCCGCGCTGAAAGGAAAACCCCGTTCCACCAAGATAACTTTGATTTTCCAAATGTTCTCCGATAAGGGAAAGGGCAATTTCGTCATTAAGTGTGCGATAGACGGGCTGACGTAGGGCGATTTTGTATATTTGGGACTTGGTCCTGATGTCCAGATCATCGAAGGGCTTTGTGACGACGTTAAAGTCATTGAACCGGAAATTCAGTTCCAGGGTCGTATCCCGTGCGGTGAGCGGGATGAGGTAGTTGGCTTCGATGAGAGGCTGCAATCCTTTGGATTGGCCGTAGGTAAAGCGAAAGGCATCGCCCAACCCGAACGGGTTCTGCACAGCGATATTTCCGAGACCCCGTGACTCGCCCACCGTCGGTGATTGATAGTTGTTGAATTCTACCCACGCCTTGAAGGGTGAAGCTTCCTCCACCTGCACATGGAGGACCCCTTCGCCGGGTTTCAGTCCCGGTTTGAGCTCCGTGTTTAACCGTTCGGTGCGCGGGTCTTGAAGAAGGAGCTGAAGTTTTTCTTTCAACGGGTTGATATTGAGCGGTGGTCCGCTGCTCAGCGCAATCCGGTCTTCAAAATAAAACGGTAGAAAATATTTGGTGCCTTCGATTTGGATGTCCGTCAGTTTTCCCTCAACAATCTGAATGGTGACGACTCCATCTTGTAGGGTCTGATCCGGGATCACCGCTCCGGAGTTTACATATCCCTTATTCACATAGAGCAGGGTTAGGGCCCGGCGCAGTTCCTCCAGATCATTGGTGGACATCTCCCGGTTTTCGTATGGGCCTGTGACTTTGGCTAGTTCTTCCGCTGAAAAGACGGTACTCCCCTCAACTTGAATTTTCCGGACCATGACCCGAATCTGGGGAGGGGCCCCTTTCATTTCAGGAATGGTTTCTACCGGAGGCAGTGTAATATCGGGAGTAGGTTTCGGGGTCAGAGGCTCCGTTTTTTTCTCTAGTGGCGGGGGTTCACCGAATCGTCCTGTGGGATCAAACCCTGGCTGGACCTGTGCGAAGAGTTGATCTCCTTTGCCGGCTCCCGGAAAAGATTGTAGGGAAAGAATTAGGAGGACAAGAAGTCCTTTTCCGATGTCTGCCGCCCGGCTAAGCCGTTTGACGGATGAATGGGAGAGGGGTCTTGAACCAAACAACGCATTCCTCACTGCCATGAATGGCATTTAGTAGAAGAGGTTGTCTGCTGTAAGGCTGTTTTTATACAGGAAGAAGACAATAATTGCTAGGGAATTATTTGATGATCGATGGAGTCCAGGTCAGGGCGCTATTAGAAGGTGGCCCTAATAGGAAGAAGGTCTGGTGGGAAAATATGGAGAGAGTGGAAGAAGTCTTGCTTTATCAACTCCTGTCTCGTTTAAGCAATCGTGTTCGCTTAGTGACTTTCTTTTACGAGATTTTTGTTCCATTCCGGGATTTCGATGATGAGATCCTTTTCCCCATTCGGAACGCACTGGCATCCCAGTCTTGATTGTAGGGTGAGCCCTGGAGCTTCATCTAATTGGTCATTTTCGTCATCAGTGGCCTCATTGCAGGTGTCAAGCCCTTGTTTCACAATGATATGACAGGTTGAGCAGGCGCAGACTCCGCCGCATGCATGTTCCACATCAATACCATTTCCTAAGGCGATATCCAGGATGCTCCCGGGCAGGCCTGTCTCCCCATAAGGAAACTTTTCTGGATCGACCTCAATTTCAATAGGCTTTTCTGGTGTGATAAAGGTTAGTTTGAATGGTTTTTTAGCGATTGCGGTTTCACTTTTCTCAATATATGGATTACTGCCTCCCATTTAATTCTCCTTATAAATCAATATATTAAAAATTAATTTTCGAAAAAAGTTCGTGTTTGATCATTTCTCGTTTTTTCTAATCCGACTAAATGAATCTCCGACCATTTTAGTCTTGACTGGCCAGGAGGTCAATGATACATTAAACCCGATCATATAAGTCGGTATTATGGCTAACTGAAATTTTTGGATATTACTATTTAATTATGCTGAAGCTTTCAAAAAAAGCAGATTATGCCCTGATGGCTCTCCAGTATATGGCCATGGTCCGATCTGGGGAAACCAGTCCTTTTAATCCTAATAGGGTCGTCAACACCAAAGAAATAGCCGAGGAGCATCATATTCCCTTGGAGTTGTTAGCCAAAGTGCTTCAGACCCTGGCCAAATATGACATGGTGGAAAGTCAAAATGGACCAAAAGGAGGCTATCTCCTGGCCCGTGAGCCACGGGAGATTTCCATTGCCCAGGTGCTGGAAGCGATTGAAGGGCCACTGGGGATTGCCGATTGTTACCATGAAAAAGATGAACATGCCTCCTGTGAACAAATAGAGCATTGCAATATCCGGACGCCTCTGTTGCGCGTACAAGAAAGCATTTTTCATTTACTCAGTAGCATGTCTATTGAAGATATGATGGCCGAGCCCCCCTTAATCATTGTGGAATCCCGTAAAACAAAAGGAGTTCAATTATGAAGTTGCCTATATATTTGGATAATCATTCAACGACCCCTTGCGATCCTCGGGTGCTTGAAACGATGCTCCCCTACTTCACCGAGAAATTTGGGAATGCGGCCAGCCGGAATCACAGTTTCGGTTGGGAAGCCGAAGAGGGGGTAGAGGTGGCCAGAAAGCAGATTGCGCATCTTATTCACGCCGATGCCAAAGAACTTATTTTTACCAGTGGGGCAACGGAATCGGATAATCTGGCCTTACAGGGCGTGGTCGAAATGTACCGGGAAAAAGGGAATCATATCATTACCGGTTCGACCGAACACCGGGCGGTGATTGATACGGCGAAATATCTGGAAAAGAAGGGCGTCAAGGTCACCTTCCTCCCTGTTGATAAAGCCGGCATGGTGAGCCCTGAGGACGTACGCAATGCCATTACCGACCAGACGATTTTAATTTCGATTATGATGGCCAACAATGAGATCGGTACGATCAATCCCGTGGCGGCAATCGGAAAAGTTGCTAAAGAAAAAGGTGTCCTCTTCCACTGTGATGCGACGCAAGGGGTTGGGAAAATTCCTGTGAATGTTCAGGAAATGGGAATTGATCTGATGTCCTTTACCGCCCATAAGATTTATGGTCCCAAGGGCGTGGGGGCCTTATATGTCAGACGTAAGGCGCCACGAGTGAGGTTGGAGGCGATGATGTATGGCGGAGGTCATGAGCGGGGTATGCGATCGGGAACCTTGCCTGTGCCGCTTATTGTCGGGTTTGGCAAAGCCTGCGAACTATGTGAGCAGGAGATGTCTACGGAATCTGTTCGTATGGCCAAGATGCGTGATCGCCTTCAAGAAGGCATTATGAAGAGTATGGATGAGGTCTATTTAAACGGGCATCCGACTGAGCGGTTGCCGAATAATCTCAATATTAGTTTTGCGTACGTGGAAGGAGAGGCCTTGCTGATGGGGGTCAAAGAAATTGCCCTGTCTTCCGGCTCGGCTTGTACTTCGGCCACGCTTGAGCCGTCCTATGTATTGCGTGCCTTAGGGGTCGGATCGGATTTGGCCCATTCCTCGATCCGCTTTGGGCTTGGTCGGTTTAATACCGATGAGGAGGTGGAATACACCATTGAGCGAATGATCAAAGCCGTGACGCATCTTCGAGAGATGTCCCCCCTCTATGAGATGGCCAAGGAAGGGGTGGATTTGAAAAGCGTTCAATGGGCAGCTCATTAATTGATACAATGGAAGATATATTCAAAATAGTTTTACAAAACACAATGTCATACCATACAACAAAGGGAGGGTTAGTCCATGGCCTATAGTGAAAAAGTCATTGATCATTACAACAATCCCCGCAATGTGGGAAGCTTTCAAAAAGATGCAGATGATGTCGGAACGGGCGTTGTCGGAGCCCCGGAATGCGGAGATGTGATGAAACTCCAAATTAAAGTCGAAAACGACACTATTGTAGATGCCAAGTTCAAGACGTTTGGCTGTGGGTCGGCCATTGCCAGTTCCAGTTTGGCGACCGAGTGGCTCAAAGGGAAAACCTTAGAAGATGCTCAAAAAATCAAGAATACGGATATTGTTCATGAATTGAACCTCCCACCGGTCAAAATCCATTGTTCCGTGTTGGCGGAAGATGCCATTAAAGCGGCCTTGGGGGATTATCAGAAAAAAGCGGGAGAGAAAAAGGTCAAGCCGGAGACAGCCGCTACCTCATCCTAACTCAGGGAACTGTTCACGATTTGTTGTAGGGAGAAATGGTGATGGAAACAAAAACCACGGAAAGCAATTCAACGGTTGCCATGACTGATGAGGCCTTGAAAGAGGTCAAGCGGTTATTGGACCTTCAGGGCATTACTGAAGGGGGTCTTCGGTTGGGAGTGAAGGGTGGTGGTTGTTCAGGGTTGAGCTATACCGTCAACTTCGATGATAAGATCGGGGAGTTTGATACCGTCACCGAAGTAGATGGCGTAAAAGTGATCGTTGATGCCAAAAGCGCCATTTATCTCCAGGGGATGACCTTGGATTATCAAAAGGATATGGTGAGTGGAGCCTTCAAATTTATCAATCCCAATGCCACCAAGACCTGTGGGTGCGGAGAGTCGTTTTCAGCGTAAGATCACTCTCTTTTAACTATCTAGGGATGTAACAACTCGGGCATGGGGCTGTTCCTCATGCCCGAGTCGTCAGAGCCAATTATGGAACACCTACATCAAGCCACGACAAAATCCCGCGAACTTCCGATGGCGCGCAGTATGTGCTGGCACTGCCAATCTGAAGTCACGGGAGAATACCTTTGTGGTCAATGCGTTAAAGTTCAGCCACTTTCAAAAGACCTGGATTATTTTGCCTGCTTTCAAATACCTCGTCTGTTGAACATTGATGAACAACAATTGGAGCAGACGTTTTATGAATTAAGTCGTACTTTTCATCCGGATTTTTATTCCACCAAAGATGAATCGGAAAAAGCCATAAGTTTGGGAAATTCCGCTTTTCTGAATACCGGCTATCGAACACTCAAAGATCCCATCCAACGTGCGGAATATTTAATCCGGTTAGAGGCCGGAGCGGTGAAAGATATTCGTTCGAATCCTCCATCCGATCTGTTTGAAGAGGTTCTTGAACTGCAGGAAGATTTGGAAACGTTCCGTCAATTAGCTCCACAAGGACCGTCATCGGAGCTTGAGGCGCTTCGGAAAAAACTCCGAGATGAACGGGAACGTCTGGAGAAACGCCAAGCCGACATGGAAGCTTTGCTGCAAAGCCAGTTTAAAGAATGGGATCAGTTGCAGGAGGGCACACCTCTTCCGAGTCAGGCTCGTGAGGAAAAAAAATCTATTTTGCGTAATATGCAGGAAATTCTTTCTAATCGAACATATGTGCGAAATATGGTCAACGATTTGCTCGAAACGACAAGCTAATCGTCATCATCGAAAAGGAATATATTGTGAGTCGCATTGTTGGGATTGATTTGGGAACGACAAACTCGCTGGTTGCCTATATGGATAAGGAAGGGCCTCATGTCATACCCGGCCCGGATGGGCAGACCAAAGTCCCTTCCATCGTGGGGTTAACTGATAATGGGATGATCGTGGGAGAGCCTGCAAAAGCCCATTTGATTCGTGACCCTTCCCGTACCATTTATTCCGTGAAGCGGTTTATGGGAAAGGGGCTGGATGATGTAAAGGACGACCTGAAGTATTTCCCCTATCAGCTTCATGAAAAAAACGGGGTGATTCGAATTGAGATTGGAGATAAAACCTATTCTCCGCCTCAAGTATCCGCCATGATTTTGAAGGAATTAAAACGGCGAGCCGAAGAGCATTTAAAGGAGGACATCTCCAAGGCCGTGATCACGGTTCCGGCGTATTTCAATGATAGTCAGCGGCAAGCCACCAAAGATGCGGGGATGATTGCCGGGTTAGAGGTCATGCGCATCATTAATGAGCCGACAGCCGCTTCGCTGGCCTATGGCCTTCAGAAAAAGACACAAGGTCTGATCGCGATTTATGACTTAGGCGGAGGGACGTTTGATATCTCTATTCTCAAATTAAAGGATGGGATCTTTGAAGTCCTGGCCACCAATGGAGATACTCATTTAGGGGGAGATGATTTCGATCAACGGCTCGTTGATGTCATGGTTGATGAAATTTCAAAAACTCAGGGCTTGAAGATTGGCGAGTCTCCCGATTTGATGCAAACCGTCCGATTGGAGGCGGAACGCGTCAAAGTTCGGCTGTCTGATGAAATGCAAACGAAGGCCGTGATAGAGCTTCCTGATGGGAAATATGAAAAGACTTGGACGCGGGAGCACATGGAAACGTTAACCATGGATTTGGTGGAACGTACCCTTGCCCCCTGTCGAAGCGCGCTCAAAGACGCTGGATTACATGCTAATCAAATTGATGAAGTGGTCCTGGTCGGCGGGAATACTCGCATGCCGCTGGTCTGGGGAAAAGTGGAAGAACTTTTTGACAAAAAGCCTCACTCTGAACTTAACCCTGACGAAGTTGTTGCGTTAGGGGCGGCTGTTCAAGCTGATATTTTAGGGGGGCATACCACGGATCTGTTGTTACTGGACGTGACCCCCTTGTCATTGGGAATTGAAACGATGGGCGGGGTCATGAGTGCCCTGATCCGTCGAAATACCACGATTCCAACCAGTGCCAAGGAAATGTTTACCACCTATGTCGATGGGCAAACCTCAGTGGATATTCATATCCTCCAGGGAGAACGGGAATTGGTCAAAGATAATCGAAGTTTGGCCCGGTTCCAATTAAAGCTTCCACCCTTGCCGGCAGGGGTGCCTCGCGTGGAAGTTAATTTTCTCATTGATGCCAATGGGATCCTACACGTGACGGCCAGAGATATCCGGACGGGTGAGGCTCAGTCGGTTCAGGTGAAGCCTTCTCATGGACTGACCGACGACGAGGTGGAAGGTATGATTCGGGATTCTTTTCAATTTGCCACAGAAGATATCAAAGCCCGTCAGATTATTGAAGCACGCAATGAAGCCAATGCCATCATTGTGGCAACCGAGAAAGCCCTGGTGCGCGCAACAAATTTAATTAATGACAAGGAAATTGAAAGCATCCGCCTGATTTTGCAGCAGCTTGGTGAAGTCAAAGAAGGGGATGATCATCGGGTGATACGTGCGAAAATTACTGAAGTCGAAAAAACGACTCACCATTTAGCCGAAGTGTTGATGGATGCCACGTTGAAGGAAGCTCTTGAAAGTAAAAAATTATCTGATGTCATAAAATAATCCCTCAATAGGGATACTGTCGTTATGGACAAAATCATTAATCCAAGGGGAAGAACTCATGGCTCAGGAATTCATGTGGGGTGATACCGAAGATATTGCTATTCGGCTGCAGGAAGAGCATCCCGACCTTGATCCGTTAACCGTCAGGTTTACCGATTTACATGCGTGGGTGGTTGCCCTTCCTGAATTTAAAGACGATCCTAAAACGTCAAATGAAAAAAAGCTGGAGGCCATTCAGATGGCCTGGTATGAGGAGTTTCAAGACGCCCAGTCCTGAGAGTGCGAAATATTTTGCATTCGGCCTGCCGAAGTGTTCTATCAAAATGGGGAAAGCTGGTTGGTGGACTCAGAGTTCAGCCGGTCGAACTCAAAAAAATCCATAGGGTTCGCTTTCTGAGGAGCCGCTTTTTCTGGTTCCGTTCCTTTACGAAAAACTTCCGTGCTGATGTTTCGACTGGTCTTGGATGGCAAATCCCCAGTCGTGGTGTCAATCTGTGCGAATTGAATATCACTAGGGATGGGAAAGGTCATCACGGGTGAGTTGAGAAGTGCTTGATCCACGAACTGGGTCCAAATTGGAAGAGCCGCATGTGCTCCGGATTCCAATCGGCCGAGTGTCCGAACTCCATCAAATCCCACCCATACTCCTGTCGCCAAATTCGGAGCATATCCGACAAACCACGCATCGTTATAACTATTGGTGGTTCCAGTTTTTCCTGCCAATGGCCGGCCAATAGATTTGGCGAGTCTTCCTGTTCCGCTTTGAATGACATCCATGAGCATGTTGGTGATCAAGTAGGCGTTTTCCTTGGTCATCGCTTGTCGAGGTTCGAACAGATGCTGTTCTAAGATCTCGCCGTTGAGGTTCTTTGCATGGGTAATCAGGTAGGGTTCAAGCCACAATCCCTGATCTGCGAAGACGCCATATGCTGAGGTGATTTCTTGGAGGGTCACGCTGGAAGATCCTAAGGCCAAGGAGAGGTCCTGGCTGAGCGGGCTTCGAATTCCCAGGTTGCTAGCGATATTGACGACTTCGGGAACTCCAATTTGTTCAAGCAATCTCACGGTTGCGGCGTTGCGAGAATGGCGCAGCGCTTCACGTAGGGTAATCGTGCCAAAAAAGCGTTTTTCATAATTTTCTGGTTTCCATACCCGGTCTAAATCCTCGTCTTGATACACCACGGGGGCATCAAGAATTAGGGTTGCCGGTGTCAGGCCTTGTTGGAGTGCCGAAGCATAAATGAGTGGCTTGAATGCTGAGCCGGGTTGTCGGCGGGCAATCACTGCACGATTAAACTGACTCCGAGTAAAATCATACCCTCCCACCATGGCTTGAACAGCACCAGTCCTGGGATCCAAGGCGATAAGGGCGCCTTCTACAATTGGAGTTTGCTCTAAGACAAATTCGCCTGACTCGACAGTATCTTTTTTGGGGGCGACTTCAATGATGTCCCCCACCTTCAGAAGTTGGAGAGGTGAAGCTTTATCATGGATGACCGCCGTTCCAACATCCCCTGTTTTCTCTAATCGCCGCTGGGCCCAGCGCATATCCTCGAAAAGAATAGAGCCCTTATAGGTATTTCCAATCAAGATTTGAGCAGAATTTTTGGTCACGTTGGTAACGAGCGCCCGGTAGAGGCCATGGACAAGAGCCGCCTTTGGATTCTGTAGCTCCGGGAAGGTATCGGGAGGTGTGTAATCTTTGGTAAAGGCAATATGTTCAATCGGTCCACGCCAGCCCTGGCGTTTATCTAATTGACGGAGCCCTGTACGAACCGCTTCTTCCCCACTTTTTTGCATGGCAATGTTTAAAGTGGTGTAGATTCGTAGCCCACCCCTATACACGAGCGTTTCTCCGTACCGATCGACCAAGTGCTGACGGACCTCTTCCAGGAAATAGGCCGCGATCGGTTCAATGGACTGATGGCGGTAGGATAAGGTTGTGGCCATGGCGGCTTGCGCATCCTCGTTGGTGATATAACCCGCTTCTACCATACGCCCCAAGACCAATTCTTTTCGCGATTTGGCCAGATCCGGATTCCGATAGGGAGAATAGGTGTTGGGAGCTTTGGGAAGACCAGCCAAAAAGGCTGATTCAGGAAGGCTCAGATCCGAGACGTTTTTATCAAAATAGGTTAAGGCTGCAGCTGCCACTCCATAGGCACCGTGGCCAAAATAAATTTGGTTTAGATACATCTCTAGAATTTGCTCTTTGGTCAGCACCCATTCCATTTTTACTGCGAGAATGAGTTCTTTAATTTTTCGTTGATATGTTCGTTCCGGAGAAAGAAAAAGTGCTCGTGCCAATTGTTGCGTAATGGTGCTAGCCCCTTGAAAACGACCACCTTTTTTCATGTTGGTCCAGGCCGCCCGTCCGATGCCGACAATGTCTAAACCCGGGTGGTCAAAAAAACGAGTATCTTCTGTTGCAATTACAGCTTGCGTGAAGAATTGAGGGATTTTGTCAATAGGCGTATACAGTCGACGTTCGATGAAAAATTGTCCAATGATTTCACCATTATCTGCATACACTCTGGACACCAGGCTTGGATGGTAGTCTTGAAAAGAATCGAATGTGGGAAGGTCACGAGTTGCGATCCAGAGAATTCCCGCAATGCCTCCCACTCCGATACACAAGCCAAGGAACGTGGTGACCATTGTAATTCGAAGCCAGGACCAGCCGCGTAGTTGGGAAAAGAACGTCTGAAATTTACTCATGGAGCATAGATAGCCGAAAACGGGCTAGGGATTGGGAAGGTTTTGGATAGTATCAAGGAAGAAGAAGATTTCACTGGCCTTAAATTTACGATACCCCGAGATAGACTAAAACACAAGATCCATTTCGGTTTTCTGCAGACGGCAATTGGCGGCCATGGAAGATACAAACGATGTTAGGATTTGGAAGTATGGAAAATAGGTCGAAATGAAGATAGCAGATTTCAACGCTTACTGCCTTCTTACTCGAAAAACTGGCGTGGAGAGGAATGTTGGTTGGGGCTAAATGGACAATTCTGTAGGTCTTCTGCCAGATTGACAAACTTTTTCAACCCATGGTACCACCAAAGGTCAAGTGAATTTTCAGCTTTTCCATTACAACGAAGGAGAGAAATTATGTCTACAGATGTTGCCGCAGAAGTTAAAGTGGGAGATGTGGCCCCGGATTTTACATTAAAAGACCAAGACCAAAAGGATATTAAACTCAGCGACTATCGTGGAAAGAAGAACGTGGTTCTGGCATTTTATCCTCTGGATTGGAGCCCTGTCTGTACAGGAGAAAATAAATGTTTAACTGATGATTTTCCAAACTTTGGATCAGTCAACGCCGAAATTTTTGGCGTGAGCTGTGATAGCTTTTTTTCCCACAAAGCTTGGGCTGATTCCTTGGACCTTAAGCACCAATTGCTCGCCGATATGCATCGGACGGTGGCTAAGTCCTACGGATTATATTTTGAGCCGTTGAATTGCTCAAAGCGGGCTACTGTCATTGTGGATAAAAATGGAAAAGTTGCCTATGCGAAGGTTCAAGATATCAAAACCGCTCGTGACGACAAAGAAATTTTGGAAGCGTTGAAAAAGTTGAATTAATCCTGATGATGGTCTGACCGAAGGAGTTGGTTTTGAATCGACTCCTTCGGTCCGTCATCTTTGATCGTGAGGCTGTGATGTCCGGTATTGTTGAAGATGTGAGCGACGACAATTATGAAGGGTTTACCGGGGCTTCGGCTGCAGTGGTGGTTTATGGCATTGCGACCTGTGAACCTTGTAAGGCGTATGACCCTGTTCTTGCGGATATCGCTCAACAGTATTCGAATGTGCGATTTGGAAAAGCCAAAATGCATGTTCCAGGACGATGCCGTGCTATTAAAAAGCTGCATCAATTTGAAACCTATCCCACCACCCATTTCTTTTCCAATGGAACGCTTGTGCTCACCAAAGAGGGAAAATTAGAACCTGCCGAACTAGCGAGCTTGATTCGGGAATCTTTCTCTATCCAAACCTAAGTTCCGTTTTGGTGGAACTCACTCGGTCCTTGTTCCGTCCGGTTTAAAGAGGATTCCTTTTGGCCAGCAGGATATCCCTGTTGAGTCAGACCCCTGTTTTTGAAGTCGGTGAAGGATTTCGAGACTCAGGCTATACCGAATAAACAGCCACAGCGCCTGGTTGCTGGCTCACGGAGACTCGGTAGAGAGGTGGTGCTTCGAAGTGGGGCTCCAGTGTTTCCCAGATGACTTTCGCAAGCGCGGAATCTGTAACGGGGATGTTGGAAAAGGCCGGATCCTGACTCAGATTTCGCTGGTCAAACCTTGTAAGGACGTGGGTCTTGGCGAGTTGATCCACCGTCAGTAAATTCATAACCTGCCCGGTGTCGGCGGAAATCAGGCCCTTGGTGGCAATCCACAAATCATAATCGTGCCCTTGAGTATTACCCGTCCGGGATTGATGCACTGCAGAAAATGCATAGCGTCGAGCGATTATGGCCGATTCCATTTTGGAAGATTGGAGGTTCCCATCCATGAAGTTCGCGTTCACCTCACAGTAGAGGGTTTCGTCCTCATAAAGACGAAGTGCATCTGGGTTAGGAAGGTCTGGATGCTTTTCTAAAATATGCCACAGGGTAATTGCAAGATTTTCGGTTGTGGGAATTCGTTCGGAAAAATATGGAGTATCGAGATTTAAGTTTTTATGATCAAATTGTTCCAGGACCTGATTTAAAATGTGTTTTAAGTCATATAAATTGATGATCATCCCTGTGACAGGATCGATGTCCCCACGCAAGGTGACTTCCAATAAATAATTATGGCCATGGGTATTCACATTATTACAGAGACCAAAAACCGCACGGTTTTTTGCGTCGTCCCATTGAGGGTTGTGGTAGCGGTGAGAGGAGCAAAACTCTAGACGTTTGGTGAGGGTGGCTTTAGGCATGAAGTCTCTATAGAAAATAAAAAGGGCTGGATCTTGGTTGCCAATGGAAGTCCAAGTCCAGCCCTATTTGGTTAGGGTTCTGAAAGAATATTTTTAGGTCGAGAATGAGCTTCCACATCCACAGGTGGACTTCGCTTGAGGATTTTTAATGGCAAATCCTGACCCTTGCAGACTATCAACGTAATCGACTTCTGCGCCGCTGAGCATTGGGGCGCTTTGGGAATCCACAATGACCTTCACGTCACCTTTTTCAATGATGGTGTCATCGTCGCTGGTTTTATCTTCAAATGACATTCCATATTGGTAGCCGCTGCATCCGCCGCCTTTGACGTAAATGCGCAAGCCGACGGAATTTTCTTCTTCTTTAATCAGTTCTTTGATTTTCTGCTCTGCGATCGGGGTAATGGTTACCATAGTTCTTGTATCCTCCTTATGACCACATAATTTTTGTAGATTCATCTTTCCTTTCAATCGGTTGAAAGGAGTGCAACATTGAGCTTACATCTTAAAGCACGACTTTTAATCTTGTCAATTTATAGAGGGACTGAGAGGTTGCGGAATCATGGACGGCAAAAAAGATGAATCACTCGAGATCCTTGAGCCATTCCTGTCTCAACTCCTGAGAAACTGGGGCTTCTGTACGGTATTGAGGGTGGAGGATAGTCAGAAAGGCCGGGACTTCATCCTGGGCCAGGAGGTCTCGAAAGGTTGGGGTGGTGGAAAATCGCACAAAATGCACGGCGCTGATTTTATCTTCCTTGCTATGCCCGGCCTCAAAATTTGCAAAAACTGAGGTATCCCCAACCTTGATGCCCACGGTATCGGCCTGGTCAATATTCTGAAAAGAATCCAGCAGCGATTGAATTTTTTCGGAATCGGTAATTTCGATAAACAGCGTTGCGCTCAATTCATCATGACCTGGTAGGAGGGCATTGTACACGTCACATTCTTCCTGAATTTTTCCTGGATCAAAAATGCGCTCAATTCGAATCATTTCTTGTATTTGAAATAGCAGGGTTTCGCGATTCTCAAACACGAGGGTCACTAATTCTCCTACAGAAATACGGCGCCGTTTTTTAAGCGTAATAATTCGTTGACGAATGGCCGCGCGGTTTTCTTCATATTGAGCGGCTGAGAGGAGGTCTTGTGGTGTGAGCAGGTTCATGGTGTTAATCCATAGGCGTTGCGAACGACTTGAATAGGATGAAGGGTCGATTGAGTTGGTGCAGATTGAAGCGCTTGGTCCAGTTGTAGTGCCGACAGGGGGCAATCGGAGGCGACGACGTCGAAAGGCTCCTCTTGAATCTCTCTCACGGCCTTCTTGGCGATTTTCATCGAGAGATCAAAAAATTCAGTCTTGGCACTCCAGGCTCCATCATGGCCGGAACATTTCTCAATCAGATGAACCGTGGCCCCGGTCAATTCCATCAATTCTTTTGATTTGAAGCCGATATTCTGATCGCGTAAATGACAGGGAATTTGATAGGCCACGCGTCCAGGATTGGACTGAAAATCAAGGGAAAGCTTGCCTTCCCGTTTGAGCCGCATTAAATATTCGCAAAGATCAAACGTGCGTTCGCTCAATTGCTTCATTTCGGGTGTGGGTTTGAGGTAAGGGTATTCCCGTTTGAACATCAGACTACAACTGGGAGCGGGAATCACGATGTCATATCCCTGATCGAGATACGGCGCAAAGAGTCGATATTGAGACTCGGCAATTTTGGCCATTCCATCGGTATCACCCAAGTCAAACCGTGGCATCCCACAGCACTGCTGGTCCGGAGGCACCACGACCTCAATACCATTTTTCTCCAATATTTGCACGGCGGCTTTCCCAATATCAGTCACCTGAAACGTCACCAAGCAACCTGGAAAGAAGGCTACTTTTTGGTGGCCGATGGAAAGTGCGGGAGTCGGCTTCCGCTGATCCCACCATTGGGTAAAGGTCTGGGATTGAAACGGAAGGACCTGACGATTTTTGTGCACTCCAACCGTACGCTCAACCAGGCTACGAAGCCAAGGTGTGCGAAGGACCCAATTGGTTAATGGAGCAGTCAGGCTTCCCAGCTTTCCGATTAAATCGGTTTGGATCAGGATTTTGTCACGCCATGTGGCGCCACCTTCAGCCGTCCGTTGCTTTTTCCAGGCAGCCATGAGCCGGGGGAAATCCAGATCATATTGATGGGGAGGAGAATAGGGGCAATGGTTGAAACAGAGTTTGCAGTAATAGCATTCCTGTTCAATTTTTGTGAAATCCTGCGCAGTGAAATGCGTTGAGTCGCTCTCATACTCATCAATCCGGTCAATAAGCGTAGTGAACGACGGGCACAAGTTAAAGCATCGTCGACATCCGTCACAGACATCGAATATCCGTCGGGTCTCGGTTTCGAGTTGAGACCGCGTCCAGCCGGGAGTGATAAGGTCAAATTTTGGCACAGGTTGTGACGTCACTTGAAAGGTTGTGAAAGAGTGAGTGCAGGGCGGCAGCCTTCTTCATCAGCCGCCGCCATGTGTCATAATGCCGAAGCTATCAGCTTTGTTTGAGGGTTTCCAGCCCTTTCGTAAACCTGTTCGCATGGGATCGTTCTGCTTTGGCCAACGTCTCGAACCATTCTGCGAGTTCCTCAAGGCCTTCATCACGGGCGGTTTTGGCCATACCGGGATACATCTGGGTATATTCATAGGTCTCACCTTCAATTGAGGCCTTTAAGTTGGCTTCGGTGTTACCAATCGGCACGCCGGTGGCAGGATCACCGACTTCCTTCAAAAAGTCTAAGTGGCCAAACGCATGTCCGGTTTCAGCCTCCGAAGTATCACGAAACAGACCGCCGATATCGGTATAGCCTTCAATATCCGCCCGTCTGGCGAAATATAAATAGCGCCGATTCGCTTGCGATTCGCCGGCAAACGCCGCTTTTAGGTTTTCGTGGCTTTTCGTGCCTTTAAGAGCTTTTCCCATGGAGTCCTCCTTTGACGGTTGTGGGGTGTTGCCCCGATGATGAATGGTCGATTGAGCGCCCGGTGTGGCGGCGACAGGAGCCGCAAAGTCCACGGAAGGCGACCTGATGACTGGTAATTTCAAAATCTTTGGGAATGCCGACTGGTGAGGTCAGGCGATTTAATCGGGGATCCATGACATCGACAATGGCTTGGCATTCCACACAAATCAAATGGTGATGGGGAGACAGGTTGGCATCAAATCGAGCCCGGGCATGGCCAATATTAACTTCATGAATCAACCCGGAGGTACGCAAGACTCCAAGTGTGTAGTAGACGGTGTTCAGAGACATCATGGGAAATTGCGGAGCTACTTGGGCAAAGAGATCTTCCGCTGTCGGATGAGCAGTACTGCGGAGGAGTGCGTCATAAATGGCAGTTCGCTGCGGAGTCGTTTTCAATCCGCATCCCCGGAACTTCTGCTTGATGTCAGTAAAAGAAATATCCATTTCATTCCTATTTAAGAATTATTACTATTTAACAAACCTCCAACGAGGGGGTCAACCGAAGTCCGCCCACTGCACTGAGGCAGGAAAAGTAAAAATGAAATTGGCATTGTCCGTACTTTAAGGAGTCGCGTTTGGGAGATTGTTAACGTTCTTCAGGAACCCACTGCCGCCATCCTTGGCCTTCATGCCCGAACTGAAAATGGGTGGGATGAAGAATCTCAGCCAAGATTTCAAGGGATTCCACAATCCGAGGACCCGGACGGTTGAAAAACTGGTTCCCATCTGTCAGATATACCTTCTGATTTTGCACCGCTCGTAACTGTGGCCAAAAAGGATGGGATGTCATTACCGGCATTTCTTCTTGAATGCGAGCCATGGAAAACCCACAAGGCATCAAAACCAGGAAATCCGGATCCGAGACCGCCAAGGCTTCCCAGGTTATCCATGGGGCGTGTGTCCCCCGCTGTCCAAAGACCGATTGACCTCCGGCCAGATGAACCAGTTCGGGGACCCAATTGCCGGCAGCCATCAGCGGTTCCATCCATTCGATGCAGGCGACTGTGGGGGCAGAAGGCTGTTGTTGGAAACGGTCGGCAATATCGCCCATGCGTTGGTGGGCCTGTTTCAGAAATGCCTGTCCGGCAGCGTGCTGTCCTAAGCCATCTGCGACTCTGGTCAAGTCGTCCCAAACCCCGGATAAGTCCTGCGCGCCCAAGGAAATCAATGTGGGTGACGACCCAACCAAATCGTGAAGGGCCAGCTGCACTTCATTGGCACTCACGGCACACACCTCACACTGGGTTTGGGTGACGATGACATCCGGTCGTAAGTCCTGCATCCGGTTGACCAAGACCTCATACAAGGAAAGGGCTGTCTGAAGACGTTCGGAAACCTGGGTATGAATAGCTTGGCTGGTTCCCTCAGCATTTACCGTGGTTTGAGTACAAATAGGCAGCTGGGTAATGTCAGAAGGAAAATCGCATTCGTGTGACCGGCCGACAAGTTGAGCGCGGCAGCCCAATGCGCAGACCATTTCTGTTCCGCTAGGAATCAACGACACAATGCGGGGAGGCACAACATCTCCTTGTAGGTGAACAGTATAGGAAGAAGTAATCGCTCATCCTACCTGAGGAAGGCAGGGCGTCCGCAATATCTTTTTGGTTGCCTGGGCTGCTTGGGAGGGAGCGAGAAGAGAATGGAAGCTACCTTCTATCTATGGTACAAAGGTACTTTCACCATGATCCGGCATAGCGATATTGCTCATGTCTTTTGTAAACCCAATTCAAAAACGCAATTGATCACAGAAATCTGAACCGCATTCATCAAGGAGGTGTGTATGGCAGCCAAAGCGTATATTCTCATGAAAGTCAAAGCAGGAAAAGTCCAGGATGTTTTAGAGACCCTCAAAGCCCTTCCTGGCGTGGAACAGGCTCATGCCTGTTTCGGTCAACCAGATATCTTTGGTCTGGTCAATGCACCTGATGACCGCGCACTGTCCAATCTCATCATGGCTAAAATCCACACAATCCCCGGAGTGGAAGAAACCGACACGCATATCGTTGTCCAGGATTAGTTGGTTCTTATCCTTGCGGTAGAAGCGAGGGACGGACTCAAGGGGTGGGATCAGAAGCCCAGGACGAACTGAGGATTCTGGATGAGATGAAGGATACCTGTTGGTCCAGAATGTGGACTGTGGGTTCCTCGTCCTTCCCTTCAGTCATTTTTGTTAAGCCGCGAGAGAAAATGATGCTGTATAGAAAAAGCCGGGGTCTTTTGACCCCGGCTTTTGTCGTGATGCCGATTCGAATGAATGGTTGATTGAGATCAGAACAAACCGGAAGCATGGCCGGAATTGGCCATGAAAAATAGCATGGGGATGGACAGTAAGGTATTGGTGCGTGACGCCAATAGGGCCATACGTCCTGCCTTGGCTTTTTCTTCCGGGGTCGCTTCCTTGAGCCCAAGGACTTTCTTCTGATTGGGCCAAATGATTCCCCACACATTCAGTAACATGATCGTACCCAGCCAGGCGCCCATACCGATCACGGCATCCTGTCCCTGCAGCATAAAGGCACTCCCCATCCGATGCTGATTCATTAACAAGGCGGCGCCAAATATCCAGGTGAATAGGGCTCCCCAGCGAAACCACCAGAGCGCATTGGGCACCAGGTGTTTGAAGGCTTCGGCTTTGGTTTCCGGTGTGACGGCTTTGAGAAATGGCACTTGGATGAAATTGAAATAATAAAGAATTCCAATCCAGGTAATGCCCGCGAGGAAATGCCCCCACGCTAATAAACTTTCCATAAGATGTCCTCGTATTCGTTAGGTTGATTAAATAAGTCTTTGGAGGTGATGAGGTGTCACACCAGCATTTTGACCAGGCCATACAGGACCACAGTCAATACAAAGCCAGCAATGATGGTGCCAGAGATCGTATCGAGCGGATTGCCCATTGTCTTCCTCCTTTATTGTTCGTAGAAATGAGAAGCGGGTTGTGTCATGTGGCTTACGGAATGTAGCCAACAAGTATCTGGTGCCTTAGCGTAACGTAGACCGGCTATCTTGTTCAAGATATCTGAGCAAAAGGAATCGAAATCATTTACTTTTGGATGATTCGACGTGTCTTTGGTGGAGTGGAAGGCGGCAGACAGAACCGCCACAATTTCTTTGCCCATTCTCCCGCATAGTCCACGCCAATTCGAGGCAGAGTCTGAATCTGTTTTGGGGAAACAGCCAGGCCGTGGTCTTCGATCCAAAGGGTTGTGCCGAGTGTAGCATCTAGTCCGTTATGTGTGCGATCAATGTCTAAAAATCGGCAGACCCGGCCTGGACCGTCGATGCGTCTAGGCAAATCAGACGGATGATCTTCGCCCAGGATTTCCAGGCCCCGAATTAAGACGGCTGCGGGGTATTCTTCGGGCTCGGTGACAATATTAAGGCAGTGGTACATCCCATAGATAAGATACACATAGGTAAATCCAGCCTGGCCAAACATAACTTCTGTCCTTTTCGTCCGGCCTTTGGAGGCATGGCAGGCTTTATCTTTGGGTCCGACATAGGCTTCCGTATCCACAATTTTAGTCTGAATCATACCGGTTGGATCCTGCTTGATTAGTACCTTCCCCAGCAATTCTTTCGCGACCTTCAACGTGGGTCGTTCAAAAAATACTCGCGGTAACGCATTCGGGCACTGGCTCATAGGGATTTAGGGAACATGAGGGCCGTAGGGTGGCAATGTCGTGAGGCGACCATCATCCAGCGGGCCGCCAACTGTGAAATGGTAGAGCGATTGCCACTTGGTCTGAGGATGCACACCGAGGACCCGATGGACGGGATCATCAAAGAAACAGCCGATCCCTGTTGACCGGATTCCCGCCGCTTCGGCTTCAAGATAAAGCACCTGGCCAATGAGTCCGGCCTCCCAAAACAACCGTTTGTAAAACCAAGGGCCAAACGTGTCTAAACTGTCGTCAAATTCTGCCACCATTCCAAGCGCAAACGCACTGTCACCCGCGATGTCCTGCCCGCAACTGAGTTGTTTTGCCAGGTTTTGGGCGTTACCTTCCTCTAGCAGATAGAGCGGAAGATTGGCCGGGCAGGCTTCAGGAGTCGACCAGACAAACTGCTCGTGCATCCTACTTTTGAAATACGAGATGTCCCGGTGGTCCGGGCTTCGGTTGAGCCAATACAGGCCAGGCGGGAGGCCGTCTATTCGGTGAACGAATAAAAACAGGTGAATGGTGGGATCCCATGAAATGGCATCCCAGGGCATGGGGCGATCAGGAAGAGACAGCCCCCCCTTTGGCATAATCCGTTGCAGCATGGTGAAAAAACGATCGGCGGAACGGCCTGTTCGTCCGTCGAAAGCAACGGCGCTCCGTCGTTGATGAATGATCTGTCCGGCCAAGTGTTCGGGTTCAATTTCTTCATGTTCGTTCATGGGGGCAGTTGAGGCATGAAAGGCAACCTGTTCGGTTTCTTGAGTCGATTTCCATGACGCGTTTGTGACCAAATCGATAATTTCCCACAAAACCGGATCATCTTTGCTCAAACGGTTTGCCGTGCCATTCCACTCCCCTGATGACAGCACTGCATCATCGAGTTCGTGGAATGCCAGATTCAGAGTGGGAGGGGATTGAAGGTTTCCTGGCCACACGGCCGCCAATAGTTCCGGGTATTCTGGTTCGGCTTGGTGAAAGTCCTGTTTTCGAGTCAAACCCAAGAGCCGTGCAACAGTTTCGTCCGTTGTGCCACTCAACACCAACAGATTCCAGCCTAAGGTGGCCGCGGCAATTCGCAACGTTCCAATAGCATGGCCTATATCATGTTGGCAGTATCGGAAGGCCCGCTCTCCATATTTCCATGCTTCCCGCCAATGAATAGACGTGAGGCCTACCAGGAATCCCTCGGAAGGCATGCCTTGGAGAATTGATTGTGCGAGTGTAGAGGGAATTGCCCAACGGTGTTCGAGGGCATGTTCCTTCGGGGCATAGTGGTACAGCCCTGGTTCCACTGCAAGGTGAGGCAGTGATTTGGTGAAGAGATAGCCCTCCGTGGGGTGGAGGTTGCCGCTGGAAGGATTGCTCCTTAATGCCCAGCTGGTCCCGTTGTAAGCTTTCCACGCCGTGAGTGATAAACCATATTCGAAGAAGCGGGAGACTGTGTTTAGGGTAATGGGTTGTGAGGAGATCGAATGTGGATGAAAGAGAGACTCATATGCTGGCGAAAGCGGGGCTTCGTCGAGTGTAAGATGAGGAAGCGCGACGAGCGGAGCGTCTTCGAATCGTCGGAATGGATCGGGCTGATTCGCCCAATCCAAATGTCCTAACGAGCGGGCGTACCGGTTGAACTCATGCTTCGTTTGCTCGTGATACTGCTTGACCTGGTCAAGGGCTGCTTTGGTTTCCTGCTTGGACATGTCCGATTCCATGTGGACAAGTGTAACACTGGGAGAGGTGAGTGAAACAAGAAGGCCTGCCTCACCTCGACGAGTAGGCTTTCTCACTGTCGTTGTTTGCAGTTGATGGGTTGTTATACGTCGAGGTTGTCAGCTAATCCGGCGTTGGCCATGAGGAATTCGTACCGGGCTTCTGTGCGTTTGCCCATCAAATCCTGAAAGGTCCGGTCGGTTTGCAGTTCATCGAGCAGTTCGACTTTGAGTAAGCGACGAGTGGCGGGGTGTAAGGTTGTGACTTTGAGCTGTTGAGGAAACATTTCCCCCAACCCTTTAAAACGGCTTATCGTGGGATGGGCATTGCTGCGGGCCTCGGACACGATCCGCACTTTTTCCTCATCGGTGCCGGCCCAGTGGACTTCTTTCCCGATTTCAATTCGGTAGAGAGGCGGTTGAGCAATGTAGACATGGCCTTGCCGAATCAGATCAGGCATGTGCCGGAAGAAAAACGTCAGCAACAGTGTGCTGATGTGATAGCCGTCAATATCGGCATCCATCAACAAGATGATTTTATGATACCGGAGTTTTTTGAGATCAAAGTCTTTGCCGACTCCACAGCCCAGGACTTTTACGACATCGGCCAGTTCCTTGTTTTCAACCACTTTGGCCAGACTGAGCTCTTCCGTGTTCAGCACCTTTCCCCGAATGGGAAGAATAGCCTGATTTTTTAAGTCTCGACCTTGTTTGGCCGTCCCGCCTGCGGAGTCGCCCTCGACGATAAACAGTTCGCTGATGGCAGGATCGGTGCTCTGGCAGTCGGCCAGTTTTCCCGGCAGATTGAGACGGTGGCTGATGGCCGACTTGCGCATCACGGCTTTGGAGGCTTCACGAGAAGCCTCACGGGCTCTGGCTGCCAGCAACATGCGACCCACGAGGGTTTCCGCAATGCTTTGGTTTTCGTTGAGATAGGTTTCAAGGGCCGGTCGGACCAGGCTATCCACTTGGGCCTGGACTTCAGGATTATTGAGCCGCTCCTTGGTTTGTCCCTGAAACTGAGGGTGAAGGACCAGCACGCTCAGTACGGCCGCCATGCCTTCGCGAATGTCTTCGGCTTGGAGGGAAAGGCCCTTGGGCGTGAGATTATGGGTGTCGATGTAGTTGCGTGCAGCCTTGACGATACCGCCACGTAATCCCATTTCATGGGTGCCCCCATTCGGAGTCGCCACCCCATTGACGTAACTTTTGACAAATTCAGCCGGTTCATCAGTCCACTGCAAGGCCACTTCCATGCTCAGACTCTGCGCCGCTCCTTGGGAGCCTGACGTGCCATTTTTTAATTGGCGTTCCAGGTAAAAGACGAAATCGACCGTCGTTTTTCGACCACGATCAGCCACTAATTTGCGCAAGTATTCCTGGATGCCCTGTTCGTGATGGAACAGATGGGTTTCTCCGGTGGTGCCATCTTTGAAGGTCAGCTTGAGCCCCTTGTGCAGATAGGCTTTGGCATCCAGCGTTTCCTGCAACACAGCGGGATCGAACTGAATGGTTTTGCCGAAGATTTTTGGGTCGGGACGAAAATAGACCGAGGTCCCGGTTCCTCGAGCATTACCCAAGGCTTTGACGGGACCTTGGGGTGCTCCGGCCTGATACGTCTGTTCCCACTCTTTGCCGTCACGTTTGACCTGAACTTCCAGGTGACGGGACAGGGCATTCACGACTGAAGCGCCGACCCCATGCAATCCGCCGGAATGGATGTAACTTCCCGTATCAAACTTACCTCCGGCATGTAAGGTCGTCATGATAATTTCCAACGCGGATTTTTTGTGTTTGGGATGTTTATCCACTGGAATGCCACGACCGTTGTCCGTGATGCGGAGACCTTCACGGGATTTATCCAGTTCCACGATGATGTGCGTGGCGTACCCATTAATGACTTCATCGATGGCGTTATCCAGAATTTCCCAGACTAAATGGTGCAGGCCCGTCTTATCGGTGCCACCGATATACATTGCAGGGCGTCGTCGGACGGGTTCAATCCCCTCCAGCACCACGATGTCACTGGCATCATATGTTTTACCCATGAATGGATCCTTGCGAGTGAATGAGCATGAAAAAGTTCAACAGGTCCTTTGTGGAATGTATCAGGAAGCTAAGGGGCAACTTCGGATTGGAAGATCGGAACGGTCAATTCAGCCGGAACCATCCCGGTCAGGCGACCCCGCTTAAACAATGGATGCCCTTTCCCTCCACGTCCGACCACCTGGTACTTGCGAAGGGAAACGGTAAGGGTTCCAGCGTCTTCTTTGGCAACCACGAGTTCCTCTTCTTTTGAGGACAATAAGCTAAATCCAACCACCGTATCGTTCTGGTCCAATTTCAGGACGATGACTCCACGGCCGGGTCCGGACAATTGCGCGATCTCTTCGGCTTGACAGAGCAAGGCACGTCCTTGAGCCGAGACGACGGCCACGACGGTTTTTTTCAGAGGAGCGGTCACCTGGCTGACCCCGACGACTTCTTCCCCTTCCTTGAGTTTACAAAATTTTCGGCCAAGACGAGTCGACGGCTCTTGGAAGGTGTCGAGCTCAAATCGGATCCCCATTCCGCTTGAGGTCATGGCGACGGCTTCTCCATTCAGGCCGGTTGGCATGCTGTCGAAGAGTGGCAGGGCGCGACCTTTTGACGGTGTAAGGGAGGACGGTCCCGTTGTCCGCATTCGGGGATCGAAGCTCAACCCCTCAATGATCCGTTCGCCATCTTTGAATTTGAAAAGCTTTTGCACCGGATCTCCAAAACCACTTCGGGCCGGTGGGATATCGCCGATGCGAATAGAGTAGGCGCTGCCATAATTAGAAAAGAACACCACCGATTCAAGGGTGCTTCCGCCTAAAATCGTCATCACTCGATCGCCTTCCCGAACCCGTGCTTTGGACAGATCTTTAATGAGTCCGACCCGACGGATCCACCCATCTGTCGAAACGGTGATCACCGCATCTTCTTTGACCCGGAAAGCGTCCGGATCGAATTCAATTTCTTCTGTTTGCTTCCTTCCGATTTTGGTTCGACGTTTGTCCCCAAAAGCCGTGGCGACTTCCTGCAGTTCTTTTTTCACCACATCCCATAATTTGGCATTGGAAGCCAGCAGTGTTTTGAGGTCCTTGGCCTGGCGCAGCTTGTCGGTCAGCTCATCCAGCATCTTCTTGATTTCGGTTCGGGATAATTTATAAATGGGGGTTTCCAGAATCGCGTCGGTTTGAATGGGTTCCAATCCGAATCGTTGTTGGAGTTTTTCCGCGGAATCGGCTTTGCCCTCACTTTGCCGGATGATCTTGAGCACCTGATCCAGTGCGTCGAAGATGAGCTTAAATCCATTCAGGATATGGATTCGTTTTTCCAGGACTTGCAAATCGTAGCTGAATCTTCGTTTGACGGTAACAAAGCGAAAGTCGATGAACTGTTCCAGCATCTGCTTGAGATTCAGGCAGTCCGGACGGGCCACGGTCGATCCGGGTACCGGAACCAGGCACGTCAAATTGACGGAAAAGTTATTCTGTAGCGGCGTATGTTTAAAGAGATACGCCATCGCCAGATGGGGATCGGCATCTTTTTGTGTCTCAAGGGCAATTTGAACTTCTGTCGTGGATTCATCCCGGACATCCACCAATTGCGGAACTTTTTTGGTGATAATGAGTTCGCCGATCCGTTCCACAATCGTCGATTTATCGACGGCAAAGGGAATGGAGGTAATGAGAATGGCCGATTTCCCCTGATCCAATGCTTTGACTTCATATTCTCCACGAAGGCGGATCGATCCCTGTCCGGTTTCATACATTTCCCGGATTTCAGCTTTGTTGTTCAGGATTTCCCCGCCGGTCGGGAAGTCCGGGCCTTTGAGGTATTTCATGAGATCGGAAATAGAGGCGTCCCGGTTTGCAATCAAGGCAATCGCGGCCTCGATCACCTCGGCTAAATTATGGGGGGGGATATTGGTGGCCATGCCCACGGCAATCCCTGTGGATCCATTCACCAGCAGATTGGGAAAGCGGGCGGGGAGGACCAGCGGTTCTTCCGCTTTGCCATCGTAATTGGGTTGGAAGTCGACAGTGTTTTTATTCAGTTCGTTCAGCAGTTCGAGTGCGAGGGGTGTCAGTCGGGCTTCGGTATAGCGATAGGCCGCTGGACGGTCTCCGTCCTGGCTGCCAAAATTTCCATGGCCATCGACGAGGGTGTTGCGCAATGACCAGGGTTGGGCCATTCGAGCCATCGCGTCATAGACCGCCGCGTCCCCATGTGGATGCCATTCACCGATGACCGATCCCACAACCTTGGCGCTCTTGATGGGTGGCCGGTCAGGCACAAGGCGATGGTTGTGAAACATGGAAAATAAAATGCGTCGCTGCACCGGTTTCAATCCATCCCGGATATCCGGAAGAGCCCGGGAGGTAATGACCGAGAGCGCATAATTGAGATAGCGTTGTCGCGTGGTCTCATCCAACGGAACCGGGATGACTACCGAAGGGGTCTTGTTGGAAGAATCTGTGCCAGACCGGGTTCGTTTGGCCATACGTTCGTATCCTTTGATGACTCAGAGGGTCTTGGAAATCATGTGGGAATCAGGATCTCGGAGGGTGAAGCCGTATTCTCACGTTATTGGACTGGTGGGCGTTCCGGGCCAAGGTGTTTTGTAGGCGGTTCCGGTTCTTCGTCAGTTGGTTTAACAAGGGAAGGCAATCCTAACTGGTCCTTGATACGAGTTTTTACCCAAAACGGATCCCACCATTCAGTGGGATTCACCTGTTCGCCATGCAAAATCAAACTAAAATGCAGGTGGTCCCCGGCGGCGAGGCCTGTGGTGCCTGATTTGCCGATGGGTTGCCCGAGAGTGACAGCATCCCCGGATTTGACTTCGATTGAGGACAGATGTGCATACAAAGAAAGCAATCCGTATCCATGATCTAAAATAATTGTGTTCCCATAGATTCCTAGGAATCCGGCAAACATCACCATTCCGTGGTTAGCAGCTTCGACGGGATAATGCTGGGTAACGGCAAGGTCAAATCCCAAATGATCTTGGGTGTCGACGACCTGCCCGTTATACATATATTTGCGATGATCGGCGAAGGAGGCTTCAACCTTGGACCCCGACAGTTGGCGAAACGCCCCTTTCCAGAGGAATTCCTTGCGGCTAATCTTGGCCAGATTGGTAATGGTGTCGTTATTCATCTTGCGTAACCTGTCGTTTACAAGAATGAAATCCTTCAGCGAATCACCCAGGCTTTGTAATTCGGGAGTTTGCGCCAGGATGGAGGGAACGGTTTTACGAATGAAGGATTCGGAAATATTGATGGCGCGGGTACGCCAGGCTTGAGGTTTGACCTTAAAGTTCACATCCATGAGGGCGGAGTTGCCAAATCCGTCGTCTGCAACTACTTGGATCGGTGTCGAGGACGGCAAATTATACGGAAAGGCAATGAAGGCAAACATGCCGGCCTTGTCAGGTGCAGGATATCCAGGGAAGAAGGCCTTTCCAATTTTTACCCCGTGAATAGACACTTCCGGGATCACTCGGTATCTCACGATTCCTGCTCCACCTTGCACGATGGTCGTGGGGGCCGATAGGAGTTCCAATCGGGGTGGCGTAAATTGTGGGGTAAATTCCTTCTCCAGCCGTTGTCCGTTACCTTCAAACCAGTTTCGCCAGGAATAATCCCGTGCGGTCACAATGAGTTGAGCCTGTCCTTGTCGCCGGGGTAGATCCCCGTTGGCATAGGGAATGACGTCCAGCGTGAATTCATGGTCATGTCCGCCGGTCGCCGAAAGCCATCCGGCAGAAGGAAAGGATTGGTCGGCCAGGCTGAAAGTTTCCAAATTGTGAATGATGCGAACGGAGATGTCGCGAAGGCCGGTTTCAGGATCATGAATACGAAGAACCAGGGGTGTGGTTGGGCCGACCTTCTCGAACGGTTGCTCGAGAGAGATTTCAGGAGCGGTGGAATCTCCCCATCGTGCGTTCCCAATTAATCCGAGGTAAATGGCGATAAGAGCCAGGACGATGACAATCAAAAAGACTTTTTTGGACACGATTGAGGTAACTCTTCCTCCAGAGGATTTATGCGAGCAGGACAAAAAATGTTCCTCTTCTTATACCATACCCAGGCTTCAGGGCAAGTGTGTGACGTGCTTGAGGAGATGGTGAGGGGGGCGTGGCTGAATCACCACCTCAAAAATCGCCCGGCTATACTCTTGACATGGGCATGATGATCGCCTAGCCTGTGCCGGGCCAAAGCTATGCCCGATGTCTCATGTCCCTCCTCTCGGGCAATGTATTCCGTCCAGATGGAGACGTGGGAATTCACGCTCCCTGAATGGTTGATCAGGAGCTTGGTTTCATGGAAGAAGCCGGTGGCTTCTTGGTGATAAACACATTCCCGAACATTTTCTTAATATTCCTTTATTTTGACAAATGGTGTTCCGATATATGTCGGTAGTGCCGAACAGGTTACAGCCTGATCGGCATTTTCTGAATCAACCGTCTTTCCACATGGGGGGCTCATGCCAGGGTTGAGTGATATTCTAGGGTGGTTTTCGAGCGATTTAGCCATCGATCTAGGAACGGCGACGACACTGGTCTATGTTCGTGGAAAAGGCATCGTCCTGAGTGAACCCTCGGTGGTGGCTATCGAAAAACAATCGAACACGGTATTGGCCGTGGGCGTCGAAGCCAAACGCATGGTGGGACGGACGCCGGGAAATATTGTGGCGATCCGGCCGATCAAGGAAGGCGTCATTGCCGATTTCGCCATGACCGAGCGCATGTTGCATTATTTTATTACCAAAGCGCATAACCGGCGGGCGTTCGTGCGGCCTCGCTGTATTATTGGTGTGCCTTCCCGAATCACCGAAGTTGAGCAACGCGCGGTTCGTGAATCGGCCACTCAAGCCGGCGCCCGGGAGGTCTATCTCATTGAAGAACCGGTTGCGGCAGCGATCGGTGCCGGGTTACCGATCACGGAACCTTCGGGCAACATGGTGATCGACATTGGAGGAGGCACGACCGATATTGCCGTCATTTCCCTTGGGGGCATTGTCTGCAGTGAGTCGGTGAAGGTGGCGGGTGATTCCATGGATGATGCCATCATGAGCTATATCAAGCGCCGGTATAATTTACTAATCGGTGATCACATGGCGGAGAAGGTGAAAATCGAGGTCGGATCGGCCTATCCGTTAGAGCAAGCCAAAACCATGATGGTCAAGGGGAGGGATATGATTTCTGGTATTCCCCGGACGGTGGTGGTGAATGATTCTGAGATTCGAGAAGCGTTGGAAGATCCCATCCATGCCATCGTGAATGCCTTACGAAACGCGTTGGAGAATACGCCGCCGGAGTTGGCCGGAGATATTATCGATAAGGGAGTGGTGATTACAGGCGGGGGTTCCTTATTGCCGGGCATCGCCACGCGGTTTCAGGAGGAAACCAATCTGCCCATCATTACGGTGGAGGATCCTCTGACCTCCGTGGTGTATGGCGTTGGAAAAGCCCTTGATGAAGTCGATTTATTTCAAAAGATTCAAAAGTTTTAACGGTGGTCTAGGGCAACCCAACCGTGGTGTTAGGTGCAATCTGAAAAATCTTGCCTTGATGACCGATCACATAGATTTCTCCCCCGCGATCTTCTCCAAAGGACGCAATTTGTAAATCCGTATCCAGCAGTTGGTTGGTCTGCCCGTCGCGATAGCCCCAGATTTCACCGGTACAATAATCCCCGAACACATAGACCCCTTCTAGCGAGGGCACCTGTTTCCCACGATAGACATAGCCCCCGGTCACCGAGCATCGTCCCTGTTCGTGCCGATATTCTGTAACCGGGTGGACCACACCCGCCGATTCGCAGTTGGTGGCGGGCTTAAAACAATGGGTCCCCTCTAAGAGTCGCCATCCATAGTTTTTCCCTTTTGCAATCACATCGATTTCTTCCCAAAGGTTCTGTCCCACATCCCCGGCCCATAATTCCCCGGTCTGGCGGTCAAAGGAAAAACGCCAGGGGTTTCGAAGGCCAAGGGCAAATATTTCAGGTTGGCCTTGTTGCCCGACAAATGGATTGTCTGCAGGGATGCGGTAGGGAGGCGGTCCATCCACATCTATCCGAAGGAATTTCCCTAGCAAGGACTTTCGGTCTTGCGCTCGATTCTCTGGATCGCCACCTGCTCCGCCGTCTCCCATCCCAATGTACAACAATGCGTCGGGGCCAAAGGCGATCATGCCACCGTTATGGTTGCTGTAGGGTTGTGGAATGACGAGTCTGGTGGTTTCCTGAGGGTCCGCTCGATCGGGGTCTGATGATACCCGATATTCAGCAATTACCGTGGCGCCGTCTCGTGTCCTGGTGTAGTTGACAAAGAATCGGCCATTTGTCGAGTACTGAGGATGGAATGCCAGACCCAGGAGTCCTCGTTCCCCCCCTGTGGACAGTTTTTCTGCTATATCCAGGAAAAGAGAGGGATTCCGTTGGCCTGGGGCCAGAATGACAATGCGGCCATTTTGTTCTACCACGAACAAGCGTTTGGTCTGATCCGGACTGCCGGTGAGAAAGACCGGCTTGGAAAAGTCGTGTTCCACCACGGGTTTCAATCCAATGAGGCCATTGGCAGGAGCAGGTTTTCCAGAAAGGCTCCAGCCCGATGTTGACCAAAGCCCTACCGCTATCCAGATGAAGATTCCCATCATCAGGGGGCCTCGGTGGCTAAGAAGGGGTCCAGGAAGATGGTATGGCGTATTTCGGAATAGGATTGAGCGGAATAGGGATTGCCCGGGAAATCGATGCCTTGTTATAACTTGAGAAGCCATAGAGGTCATGTGAAGGAGAGTAAGATGATTCTAAAGTATGAGTCCGATATCTTAGATGATGAAAATGCCAGAGGGAATTTCTATCATGTCTGCCAGGGACAGGTCCAGAAAACGCCGGTAGGCATTCCTCCTGACGATCAACCCTATGAATGCCCTGCCTGTGGCATTGATCTGGAACAGGAAGATTTTATGTTGGCGCAACAACGGGGCTGGTCCTAATTGTTAGTAGATGCCACCCCCATCTTATCGTAGGGAGGACCAGATGGAGTTACCACGTAGCTACGGGAGAAAATTGGTATCGGTCATGCGCGGCCAAATGATGTTGTGTGCGGCATGTTTCGACAGTATTCATGAAGAAAAATTAGTGGATGAAAAAAACTATGTGGCGGATCATGAAAGCTTTTTTGATCTAATTTGTCCAGGGTGCGAAGATTTAAATCGGCCCCTCATCGACGATATGCTGGGGAGTTCGGAATAGCCCCAATCTTCACTTGACCGGACATGCTGAATGGGGACCTTCACCCCACGCGACCGAATCTTCTTTCCGGTATTCTGCCTTTCGCAGGTTCGACTATC
>CABVRQ010000015.1:36040-51776 GCA_902500695.1 uncultured Nitrospira sp.
GTTTTCTTAACTACTGCACAGATGTGACCGATAAGAAGAAGTGGGTCAAAAGTCGTCGTGAAGATTCCCGAAAAGGAGGTGTCCTATGGGAGGCTTCAGAGCTGGTCCACTTATCTTTACGGTCACCCCCCTTTTCCTGTTTGCCTCTCCCTCTCCAACGTGGCCGTGTGAATCGCTACTCAATCCTCTAGCCTTCCAGGTTGCGACCTTCACCCAAAACACCCTCCTTCCCAATGGCATGATGGCCATTCGGTATCCGGAAACGGAGCAGGAAGTCTCTCCGCATGTCAGTGTTCATCGAGTGTTAATGGTGCTTCCTGGATTACAGGAATCACTTCCTGAAGCCTCGGATACGCACTATCGAATCATTGAGGTGGATGGCACGGTTGGTTGGATGACATACGTACTCTCGGCCCATGCCCTGTTCTATGGTGTGGGGGAGGATTCCCTAGGTTTTCCGGAAAAGATTTGGATTGATCCCGAAGAAGATGGGCTGAATGGTAATGAACATATCAATGGCAGAGAGCCTGATTCAGGGAAATGAGTGTATCGTAATATTACATGGGATCTATACCTCCAAGGTAAATTCCCAGACCGTCTAATTCATCGAGCAGGCGCCGGGACCCCGGGGATCTCCGCAGGATCCACAATTGCCTGGATCAACAATATTCATTCCACTGCCTGTCCCGCCTACCGCAAATCCTGTCAGTTGTTTCTCCAGCGTCGTGGCCTGACATTTCGGACATTCCGGAATTGTCGAGCTATGGACAAGCATTTCAAATTGATGCGAACATCCTTGGCACTTATAGGCAAATATCGGCATGGGTTCTAGACCTCCTTTTCAACGAAATGGTAAGTCTTATTATAGGCGCGGATGTAAGAAGAGGACAATGGACGCTTGGAAAGGGAGCTGGTGTAGGGTCATGATGGAGAAGGAGAAAAAGATGTATCAAGAGGAGGAATCATTTAATCTGAGGTTTTCCCTGGAAGCCAATTTCCCGGATGAATATGAGGGCGAGGAGGATGAGAGGGCGTGGCTCGCACATTGGGAAGAAAAAGTGAAGCCTGATATCGTGAAAAGTATATTTCGCACATTGGAGCAGTACCCTGACTGGGTGGCCCGCTTTCGCAATCGAGGGATGGCGGCCACGGACGAAATTGAAATTGTCTTAGAAAAAACCTATACCGATTCTACATTGAATTAACCTTAGTATGATCTTTATGCCATTTGTGAAACGGTTTGGAATCTTAGTCGTTGCCTGGATGTGTTCGGTTGGCTGGCCCATGCCCGTTTATGCCCAGAATCTCATTTATTCCCCCACGCCGGGCAATCCGGTTGGGCGCGCTCCACAAGCCATTACGTCGGGAGATTTCAATGGGGACGGATTGTGGGATGTGGCGACGGTAAACAGCACCTCCGACGACGTCTCAGTGCTATTGGGCAACGGCAATGGCACCTTTCAATCGGCGGTGTCCTTTGGAGTCGGGAAAATTCCACTGGCGGTGGTTGCCGCCGATATGGATCGCGACGGCCGCCTCGATTTGGTCATGGCTTTAACCGGCTCTGATCAGGTGGTTGTGCTGAAAGGTGAGGGCACCGGACTGTTTCAGAAGTTGGGGAGTCAGGGGGCAGGCAAGGGAACGACCTTTTTAGCGGTCCGGGATGTAAACGGGGATGGGTGGAGTGATGTGGTGGCGGTGAATAGCGGACGATTCGGTTACTACCCGCCTTTTGATCTTGCGGTGCTCTTCAATGATGGCAAGGGAGGCCTGCTGGCCCCCGTGACTTATGAACAGAACGGGCGGGACGGAATGTTTCCTACCGGGGTGCTGGTCGAGGATCTGACAGGGGATGGAAAACCGGACCTTGCGGTAACCTGGAGTCAGCCGAGTTGGCGTTCTCCGAACGGGCTTGTCTCCATACTGAAGAATTCCGGGAATGGGACGTTTGCCCTTGAGAGGGAACTCAAGCCTGGTTTTACCTTAAGCGCGATTCAGGGGGCCGACATCAACCATGACGGATTGGTTGACCTTGCCGTGACCAGTCTCTTTTCGGACAGCGTCCGCATTCTGCTCCAGCAAGATGGGGGAACGTTTACCGAATTGGATCACATTAAAGTGGGCTTTGCGCCGGTGGGAGTGACGTTTCGTGATTTTGACGGGGATCAGGAAATAGACATGGTTGTGGTCAATCGTGATTCCAATAGCTTGTCGATTTTGTTGGGGGATGGAGCCGGGCTCTTTACCTCAGCGGGACATTTCGGTGTTGGCGCCGCGCCGTCAGCCATGGTCGTGGAGGATTTTGATCAAGACCAATTTCCCGATCTGGCCACGGCCGGCACCAATGTCGATGGCGTTTCGGTACTTCTTAGCGGAGATGCGGCTATCCCCCTCCCAAGTCTGAGCACCGATGTCATGGTCTTTGAGATGGAGTCGGGCCAAGAGACGAATCCTTCCTTCTCTCCTCATATGGTGCGGGTCTCCAACATCGGGTTGGGACTTCTCAAAATTGTGGATGTGAAGATCACCGGAAATGAAGCGAATGCCTTTTCTGTTGTGGATAACACTTGCGCGGATGTCACGTTGCATACGGGCGATTCGTGCACGCTCAAGATCGGATTCGCTCCACATGAGCCGGGAACACACTATGCCATGCTGACGGTTCACGATAATGCCAGCGGTAGTCCGCGTCGCGTGGTGTTAAAAGGCCTGGTGAAAGGTTAAGAAGGTGTCCTCCTTAGCCTGAATGTGTAGCTGAACCAGCCCTTTTGACCCTCCCTTCCTCGCGCCATTTTATTTCTTCTATTCAAACCTGCCCGACAATACGGTATGCTCTCCTTCCATTCTCTGAAGAAGAGTGTATTCCATGTCGACTTCCGGTCAATCCAGTCAAAATGTGTGGGTGGGTATCGATATTGGGGGGACCTTTACCGACTTTGTCATCTATTCCCCCTCGGAACAATCTCTCCAGCGATTTAAAATTCTTTCGACTCCGGCCGATCCTGCAGAAGCGGTATTGCAAGGGTTATCCCAACTTCCTCACCATCCTGGGCGTCATATTGTGCATGGTTCCACCGTGGCCACCAATGCCATTCTGGAACGCAAAGGGGCGCGGACGGCTCTCATTACGACAAAAGGTTTTCGGGATGTACTACTCATTGGACGACAAAATCGTCCTGAGTTGTACGACCTGTTCCCGGTCATTCCTCCGCCCTTAGTCCCGCGTGAATGGTCATTCGAAATCTCGGAGCGGGTGGATTGTGAAGGGAACATCCTGACGCCTCTTCAGGAACATGACCTTGTCTCAATTTTGGAAATGTTACGGGGTGACGGGATTCAGTCGGTGGCCGTGTCATTTCTGTTTTCCTTTGTGAATCCTGCTCATGAGCAATGGGTGACGAAGCGATTGCGTGACGAAGGGTTCTTTGTGACGGGCTCCTCTGAAATCCTGCCGGAATTTCGTGAATATGAACGAACCAGTACGACGGTGGTGAATGCCTATGTGTCTCCGGTTCTCGATACCTATTTGGGCCGTTTAGAACGGGAGATGAATCCGGCCGAGTTTCATATTGTCCAATCGAACGGGGGGCGTATTTCGGTCGCCCAAGCGCGAGGGCATGGCGTCCGCTCCATTCTGTCTGGTCCCGCCGGGGGTGTGGTGGGCGCGCAATACATGGCAGGGTTAGCAGGTTTCACCCGGATTCTGACGTATGATATGGGGGGGACCTCAACAGATGTGGCGTTGGTCAGTGAGACGATTCACGTCACGACGGAGGCCAAAATTGGGGGGAATCCCATTCGTGTGCCCGTCATCGATATTCATACGGTCGGTGCCGGAGGGGGCTCTCTGGCTACCGTCGATGCCGGCGGCAATCTTCGTGTAGGACCCCAAAGTGCCGGAGCTCAGCCGGGTCCGGTGTGTTATGGGCGGGGCGGGACGATTCCGACGGTTACCGATGCCCATGTGGTGCTGGGCCGATTGCCGACTGACGGGTTTTTAGGTGGCCGGATGAGATTGAATGTCGAGGCGGCGCAACAGGCGTTCGATGACCTGAGCCGCCAGATGGTCCTGGCCCCTCGTTCCGGCTTGGATATCCGGCAGACCTTGGCATTGGGCATGATCCAAATTGCCAATGTGCATATGGAGCGCGCGCTGCGTGTCATTTCGGTGGAGCGGGGAGAAGATCCGAGGGAAACCGTCTTGGTGGCATTCGGTGGGGCCGGCGGATTACATGCCTGTGATCTGGCCAGGGCGCTGGGTATTCCACACGTGTTGGTGTCGCCTCTAGCGGCCACGCTCTCTGCTCTGGGCATGTTGGCTGCCGATGTGCAATTGGATTATGTCCAGACGGTGATGCTGCCGGGGAGCACGCCGATTGAGATCCTTGAACAGTCGACGCAACCGTTGGTTGATCAGGGGCAAAAGGACTTACATCGGGAAGGCGTGGATCCTGATCAATGGTGTCTCTCTCGAACCGTCGATGTCCGTTATGTCGGGCAATCCTTTGACTTAGCGGTGCCGCTGACTCCTCATTTCCAGGAGGAATTTCATCGGATTCATCACGAACGCTATGGCTATAATCAGATAGAGACGCCTATCGAGATTGTGAATGTACGAGTCCGGGCAGTCGGCCAGGTGACGCCGCCGACCATTCCTACCAGGCCGCTAGGGTCAGCCGATCCGATTGCAGCCAAGTGGGAAGATCGTCCCGTGGTCTTGCCTCAGGGGATACAACCGGTCCCGCATTATTGGGGAAACCGCTTGTGTCCGGGACATGAAATCAATGGACCGGCCATTCTGGTGTTGGATGATACGACGGTCTATCTCGGACCCACGGATCACGCCGCGATTGATAGGTATTCGAATATTCTCATAAAGGTTGGAGCCACCGATGGATGATCCCATTCGCACCGAAATGATGAAGCACCGGTTGGTGTCTGTGGCCGAGGAAATGGGCGCTCGCCTGCAAAGGGCCGCCTTCTCGCCCAACATTAAAGAGCGGTGTGATTTTTCCTGTGCGGTGTTTGATTCATTAGGAAATCTGGTTGCGCAAGCTGCGCATATCCCGGTTCATCTTGGAGCCATGCCCTTGTCGGTGCAGGCCTGCCTTGAGTCTTTGAGTCTGGCGCCTGGCGATGTGGCCATGGTGAATGATCCTTATCGCGGGGGCACACATCTTCCCGATCTCACAGTGGTCTCACCAATTTTTATGGAAGACACCTCTCCCCCCACGCTTTTAGGGTTGGTCGCCAATCGAGCGCACCATGCCGACATTGGCGGGATGTCTGCTGGCTCTATGCCGTTGTCACAGGAAATTTATCAAGAAGGACTTATCATTCCTCCAGTCAAGCTCATGGTTAGCGGTCAAAATAATGCTGATATTTGGCGGCTGCTGCTAGCGAATGTCCGTACTCCAGAGGAACGCATGGGCGATCTCCAAGCTCAGTTGGCGGCAAATCAGATTGGAGGGGAACGGATGCGAGCGATGGCTGAACGGTTTGGCATGCAACCGCTGCTTGTGGAAATGGATGCCCTGCTTCGGTATAGCGAACGCATGACCCGCCAGTTAATTGGCACGGTACCTAATGGCTGCTACCGTTTTGAAGATGCTCTGGATAACGATGGCTTTACCGAAGAGCCTGCCGTCATTCGTGTCGCGATCATGATCGAAGATGAACAGGTCACGGTCGATTTTTCGGGAACTGACACCCAAAGAGCTGGCAGCATTAATGCCGTGTATCCGGTTACCCTTTCCGCAGTGGCCTATGTCTTCCGATGTGTGTTGGGATTAGACATCCCTGCCAATAGCGGATGTTTGCGGCCGATTCACATCATCGCACCGGAAGGCACGTTGGTGCATGCCAGGCGTCCTGCCGCGGTGGCCGCGGGAAATGTGGAAACCTCCCAGCGAATCGTGGATGTCCTGTTGGGAGCCCTGGCGCAGGCCTGTCCTGATCGCATTCCGGCCGCCAGCCAGGGCACGATGAATAATCTCACCATTGGCGGATGGGATCAACGGCACAACCGCCCCTTTGCCTATTACGAAACCATCGGCGGGGGTATGGGTGCGGGCCCTCATTACGATGGGGCGAACGGCCGCCACTCACATATGACCAATACCCTGAACACGCCGGTGGAAGCCGTGGAGTATGCCTATCCGTTTCGCATTTCCCGCTATGCCCTGCGGGAAAGGTCTGGCGGAACCGGTCAGCATCAAGGCGGAGATGGAATCGTGCGGGCATACGAATTTCTTCAGCCTGCCGAGGTGACCCTGTTGTCCGACCGCCGGATCACCAAACCGTATGGTCTGAAAGGTGGAGAAACAGGACAACCCGGTCGCAATTGTTTGATGCAAAATGGAATTGAACAGGAGGTATCTGGAAAATGTTCGTTCGCCGTTGAAGCTGGAGACACCCTTACCATCGAAACTCCAGGAAGCGGGGGGTATGGTACTCCTGAAATTAGACCCTATTCTCCATCGAAGATATTCCACGCAAATAGATATTATTGAAAATAGGACGTATAATTTGTCTCTCTTTTGAGAGGCTGCTTCCAAACGCGAGCAACATGAAACCAATAAAAGGCAGCCGTATTGAGAAAATGAGACTCGATTCCCCCATTGACGATCCATTTGTCTTGAGGTGTGCCCATGAAACCCAAAGATTGGGTCGGGCTGATCGAAGCCGGTTACAGCCTCCAAGGCGACGACGATGCATGGCTTAGGAATCTTCTAGAACATGCGGCCCCCCTTTCCGATCGTGGCTTTTGGCCCACCATTGGTACTTACTCCTACACGCCAACCAACATCTGCTTAGAGCGCACCGGGACACTAGGCCCTGCGATCGCCGTTAAGTTTCTTCAATCGAGTATTCAAGTCAAGACCAATGCCGTCGACAAGTTTTTCCGGGGTGGCCTACGGGTTTGCTCTTTAAGTGAAGCCCTGTATCAACAAGAACCGGATCTTCAAGAGACCGTGCGACAAATGACCGAGGGGGTGGTTCAGGATAAGCTGGCGATCAAAGGACTGACTGGCCAAAACAGTGCACTCATCATCTGTTGGTTGTTTGGTGAAGCGATGACCCCCACCTGCGTGGAACGCAAGCATTGGGGATTAGTGGCTAGCCATCTTGGCACCGGCTTCCGATTGCGGTCGCTCGGACGAGCGGTCACCCTCGATTCATTGCCGGTGGAGGCGATTTTTGATTCTGATGGAAAGCTTCAAGAGGTTCGAGGCAAAGCCACAGATCCGTCAGTACGTGAAACCTTACGTGAAATGGTTCGTCGGATTGATCACACGCGAACGCAAGCGCGTCGTAGCCATCCGGATGAGGCCCTCGCAGCATGGGAGGGTTTGGTGCAAGGCCGTTGGTCAATCGTGGATTACATAGATACTGACCGGCGTCGGTTTGTGGTGGCAATCAAAAACGATCCCCAGTGTCCTGACCCTCGGGGGCTCACCTTACGTGAACGACAAGTCGCCGACTTTATCGGCCTCGGGCATTCCAACAAAGAAATCAGTTATACCCTTGGGATTTCTCCTTCGGCGGTGACCAATTGTACGGTGCGAGCCCAGCACAAGCTTGGATTGTCATCGGTGCCGGAGTTGGCCGCTTTTTTTGCCCCCAGCGGATTGCGGACCAAATTAGCTGAGTGCGCGGTGCAGGGGGAGGATCTCCTTGTCGGAGCGTATCCTCTGGTCGATGAAGAACGGGTGAAAGATTTGACCGAAGCTGAACGGGGGGTGTTGACGCATCTGTTGGCAGGTTCGACCAATCTGGATATTGCGGAACGGCGGCAGACGAGCGAACACACCGTGGCAAATCAAGTCCAGGCCATCTTTCGAAAGTTGGAAGTAGGTTCCCGTTGTGCACTTGCTGCCCGCTTGCAGTGCGGGGTGTAAGCGTTTCCTCCCTTCTATCTATTTTCCTCAAACTGTTCATTCTTTGCATCTGATCAAATATTTCCAAAACACGTTCTCCGCCGCTTTACCTACCTTCCCTTTCCCTGATTCATGGCCTCGCCGATTTTTCTTCGCACCCGGATTCTCACCCCGAGCCCTACCTGTCATGTGAAAAAATAACTATGGAACCTGTTTGTCAGAAAACCTAATTTATGAATGGGTAGACAACGTCATTCCTTCTTTTTTGGGTGAGAAAGTATTCCAGAAAAAGAAAGCTAATGGCGAATGTGCGGTGGAAGTTGGGTCTGATGAGCAATTGCCTGTCTTCGAATGAGGAATCGTATTGGATAACGTCTTTATCCGATCGGATACACCCTTGTTTTTGTACAAGATGATCAGGGCGATGAAAGATTAGTGTAAAGAGTGATGAAACAATTGATGAAGCGGAACTTTGGAACCGTCAGTGGTTCAGCAATGCGAAATGGCCCACAGATTGCTTTATGGTCTTGGGCAGTATGGTTCGATGCAAACGAAGATGGAACATGAAATCGTTTGAACCTTTGTAAAAGTAATTTTGACTGACGTTATGGATGCATACGAAAAAGAACATTAATCCCGACCATTTTGATTTCGTGAAGCCCCTTTCACTGTCCGGGCCTTCATGAGACTCAACCATAGGACAGAAAAAGGAGAAGTGATCATGAGCAGGTTTCACGATCAACAATTCAATCAACAAAACTCCCGGTTGGTTCACAGTTCGGGTCAGTTCAGAAGGACCGGAGTTTTGTACCTAACGGGGTTGGCCGTCTTGGCTACGGTGGTCTTGACCGGTCAAGCCTGGGCTGGTGCGGGGTGTGACCTGAATGTTCGGGTCAACAACCACACGGCCAACTCGCTTTTAGTCTACGGGGTATCTAAAAGCTCCGCCAGCAAGTCCGGGTTGAATCTCTGGAGCCCACTAACGGGGATGGATGATGCATTATTAGATCCTGAAAATTCTGGAGCTGCGTCGCATTCAAAACAAGCGGTGGAACTGCAACTTCCGTGTTGGACGGGAAAAGTTGATTTTAAAATTAAATATCTTGACGGAGGGAGCGAAAAGTGGACACGCCGTGACGGTGTGCAAATTAAATCTGGCGATACCATACAAATCAACATTAGTAACTAAAACGAGGATTAATCGTAAACTTTTCATTTCACCTTAGTTTGGGAACCTAAAACCTTCATTGAGTCTTTCTGAGGAGAAGTCTGGAGAAAGTCTCTAGGGTTTTTCTCGCCAGGTCAGGCACTGTGCGACAACCAACTTTTTGACGGTGATAAGAAGGAGGTCATGTGATGAGCATTAACAGCTTCAGTAAATTGAAAGAAAGCAGTAGTAAGCAATTGGGGTTCGCCAATTTCGGGAAATGTGTTCGCTTCCCGGTTCTGGTTGCCCTTTCCTTTCTTGGTGCCCTGGCGACGACTGGGTCCGCGAACGCTGGTTGCGGTCTGACCGTGACATTCGACAACGATCTGAATACGTCAATTCAAATCCTGGAGGTTGATGCCAAGACCACCACCGGTTCATGGAAGACCGTGTATGACGATGCGTTCACGATTGCCGAGGGTACAAAAGTGACCAAGGCGATCGAGACCAATGGCGGGTGTGCATTCCCTCATCACCTTCGCGCTAAGTACGAGAAAGGCAAGAATACTCTGTACGAAACCAAGGGTCCCATCGCGACTGCGGTGGATAAGAAGATCAATATGGAATTTGACGACTGAGAGCAACAGGAATTCCGGGAATTTTTAAGGAAGGAATGGGCAACTGGAAAACATGGATTTTTGAAAAGGTTGTCAGGGTGTTTTCCCTGTCCGACACCTCGGCAAAACAACATACAGGACCGGGAATATAAGGAGGTCGTGTCATGAGCAGAATAAATGTAACGTCATCATCCAAATTTTCTATTGTGTCTGGAGTGCTGGGAGCCATGGTTTTTGCGTTCAGTGGGTCTTTGGCCCATGCGGGGCAGGAGTGTTACGATTTTAGCGATCTCCCGGTAGGGAGTCAGTATCAACGGGGAGACACGGTGAATGCCGAGCATTCTGTGGCTACTCTCAGGCAATTCTATGTCAGTGAGAATCAGCCTTCTCTGCAAGAGAGCCAGGTTGCCGAGGTGGTGTCTTCTAATATTCCTCAGGGAGGGGCTCCATCATTAAAATTATACTCGATCAACGTTCAGCTCACCCCCACCACGCCGGTTCAAGAGATTCGCTTAAGATTTGCTGAAAACACCGGCGGAGCCTATATCCAAAACTTTGAGGTCAATGGCCAAAAACGCGTCTTGCAGGGGGGGCTTTCCCAACTCCATCAGACGACAACGGGGAATGCCAAAATTCATGTGACCGCAGCACCCGGTGGAGGTAACTTTATTGTGGGTACGCTTGAAATGCGCGCCAACCAGGGAACTTCCATTGCATCCTTCTCCATTGGGGGGAACAGTCAATTCTTTATCGATGATGTGTGCATCAAGAAATAATCCATCAGAGGGCTAGAGGTCAGGGGTGGCCCACACGCCACCCTTGACCTACGACAATTCATAAACGAAAAAAATCATTGTTGGAATTGACAAGGATCAAAGCTGATTGGAAGGAGTGTTATAGCCAGAAATCCCGTGGACGACACCATCCGTAGCCTTGCTATGCCCAAACGGAAATTGAAGAAGAGAGTTTGAAGATGCATGCGAGCATATAAATTTAAGATAGAGCTAACCATGGCAAAGAGGAGGCGATGAGGAATGTGTGTAACGAATCTCCATGGAATCCTAATCCGGTAAGGCTGCAAGGTTTCCACGTAAGGTGGTTTGTCGTCTTGGGATTGGTTGTGTGTCTGGTTTGGATTCAACCCATCGCGCATGCGGTCTCACTCAACGACTCAAAGGCCTACTGGCTGGGTTGGTCTCCGATAAAGATTCCGGATTCCGGTTTCGACTTCGGCGGCAAAATGTGCGCACCGGACAACCGGCATTACACGTTGGAGATCGACCTCGAAAAATACAGTGACAACAAGTTGGGCTATATCAAGGTCGGGCTCCAAACCCTTGGGACGGACGACGCGTGGCGCACGATTGGCACGTCGAAGTCCGAGTACGTGAAAGTATATTCTTACCTCTGTGAAGACAGGACTGATTGCCTGCACTCGGCCGCCACTAAGATCGATTGAAAGGCTCTGCTGTTTGAAGAAGGAAACTTCACCCGAATGGAAAGGGACACTTGCATGACTCGATACTCAACATCCAGCACACCGCTCATCCTTGTATCCGTCAGTATTGCCTCGGCGCTTCTTCTTCTAGTCGTGACTTCCACGCAGGCTGGACGATATCCGAAAGGCGCCATGCTCAACGGGGCGCCCGTTGACTCAGAGCACATCTCCGGATTCCAAGGGACGGACTTTGTCGTGGGTATACCCGACAGTAGCACCAACGATGATTAGGCCGTGTTCGGTCTTTCCTCGGAGGAACAACGAGATCACCTCTGCTACGTCACGATACGAACGGAGAACATCAACGACTCCAGCGGCAAGCAGGACCTCAAGAAGGAATTCTGTAGCGGCAAGGAAAAGAGCCGTGAAATGGTGACAGCTCCAGACAAGGCCTACGGCAAGCGTTCATTCGTCAACGGTGTGCGTGTCGGCATGAATGGCGATGACACACGAGTGAAAGGAATTCAGATCCGTGGAGGGACCATTAACAAAGAAGGGAGGCTGGCAAAGCTGGGACCTGGCGTGCAAGACCAAAAGGTCGGCAACATCTCGCGCTTCAATCCCGAGGAGTCGAAGGGCGACCGCCTCAATTGCAAAAACAACTGGAAGCGTTGGGTGCTGTGTCCCTAAGTCAATCTAATCGCCACCGCTGTTCCTTTATTTCGAAGCTGGCAAGGAACCGAGTTCTCTGCACGGCATCGGACTGCAGTGCCGGAATGTCAGTGGCGTATATGTGTTGTCTTGAGAGACGAATTTATCACGCTAGAGAAGCGTAAGGTGTGTCAGGATAGGGAGAGCAAACACTTTATCATTTAAGGAGGGAGCAATGTCATGAAAAAGTTGATTTTGGCTTTACTGTTCACTGTGCTGGCAACGTCGGTGCATGCAAAAAAGTTTGAAGTAGAAAACTGTGACTCTTCTTCTATGGAGGATATCAATTGGGCTGTTGATTTCATAGACAAAAACATTGATCAGATGCTTTCGGAGGCAACATTTATCCCCAGTAAGTATGGAGATAAGATTAAGAAGAAATGGCCAACATCGACGCTTAAATGTTCGACAAAGAAAAAATGTGACGATACCGTTCTTGGTTACCATCGAGGGGGAAATAAAATAAACCTTTGTTGGGACCAAATACGCGATGGCAGTTCGACTCGTTGTGAGCTGGTTGGAATCATAATGCACGAAAAAGCACATGCGGCCAACGTTCCAATTGAAAAAAAGCATAACGACGCAAACGAGTATTCCTATGTGAGACCAATAGATCTGGTCTATCGCTTTGATGATGTGGTGGAGCGTATTTGTCTATCTGGCGGGGCAACTACGCCAATGACCGGGGGGGCGATAGTCGAGTCTGGAGGAACCATCAGGATGGATTTAGGACAGTTCTGTTCAACCAATACCCAATGCGCCTCAAATAACTGTGGGGCTGGAGGAGTCTGTGTTTGCAATGATGATAATGATTGTGGTTCAGGCTCGCGTTGCAAGAAGCGAATCGGAAAAAATTATTGTGTGCCTACAGGGGGTGACTTTGGGGATTATTGCGAGAAGAATTCAGACTGTGGCATGGGCAAATGTGAAAAGAAAAGTTGTGTCTGTGAAAATGATAAGGATTGCAGAACTTCATTAGGTGAAACTGCTTTTCGCTGTGCAAAGCCGGGACTCGGATTTGGAAAGAACTTTTGCCAGGCCACGTCTGTGTCAAACGGGGGCGCTTGTCAAAAGGACTCTGACTGTAACAGCGATAAATGCAAAAAAGATAAGTGTGTGAGTAAGTAATGATTAACGGAGATGACTACAGTCGACTCCAATGAGGACAATAAGAGAGGAACCCATGAAAAAACCAGCCAAAGAAACCAATTGGAAACAGAGTTATGTCCGACCGTATTGGGACTATCGATGGGTTCTCGCATTGCTGATATCCATGCTATGCCTCGTGGGAGCAGAATCGGACGTTCACGCGCAATACATCGGCAGTTCCGAGATAAAAATAGACCAAAAGAAATTTGAATTCGATGGGGGGTTGGACTGGGAAATCCACGATGGTGAGATGAAGCCTCTACTTCATGGCGACCTGGATTTGAAGGATGCGGGAGGCTTGTGCGGACGAATGCGCATGGACTTCCATGGTGGCGGGCACGTATTCCTGACCACGGAATATGGTGGGGAGGTCTGTGCAAAAGGCGATACGCGGCAAGTTTGGGAGGTCGATCTTAGTCCGTACGACAGTAACAAACTGAACGAGGTCAAGGTTTCTATTGAAAAGAAGACGGCGAGCACGGAATGGACCATCATTGGGTCAAAGACTGTCAAGCTGAGCACTATCCATGACAAAGTAAAAATCACTGCGGACGGATTCGACTTCGGAGGTAATACTTTCGTTCTCGGCGCCCCAACCAACTCCGGCGATGTGGCCTGGGTATGGACCGGAGGCAAGGTTATTCCTCTCCTAACCGGGACGCTTCACATTAACAATGCGGCCAGCGCCTGCGCGCGCATGCGGATCGAATATTTCACGTTAGATGACGTTTCCCTGGCCGACAAGGTTGGTGGCAAGGTCTGCGCGGCGGATAATACCCATCATACGTGGAGCGTGGACCTCGACCCATATGGAGACGGAAAGTTGGCGTACATCAAGGTCAGTCTCCAGACTTTAGGCGCCGACGGCTCCTGGCGCACAATCGGCACACACTCAGTCACCTATGTCAACGCTCCTTTTTGCTGCGAAAGCTGTGTGTGTCGGCTTGCGAGTGGAAAACTGTTCCGCACGGTTCCATAAGAAACGAAGCGAAGCAAAGCTAAACTTCAATGGATGAAAGTGTATTTTTCATAGAGATCGGGTGCAAAGAAAGTGAGGCCTCATGCCCTCGCCATTCGTATCATAAACTCACTGGATGATCTATTTTAAGGACCTCGTCTGATTGAATGGGTGAAAAATCTCCAAAGTCATAAAAACCAAATGAAGCGAGGAGTTCAAATAGGAGCTGGTCGAGGCCACGGGACGTACTCAAAAGGCTAGAAGGGTTCTCGGTGAGTCAAGCGATTCAAAAGGTTTCGGCCATGGAAAAAGCCGGGAGAGGAAAAGATGTGCCAAGGGTTCAACCCATGAAGTTTGCCCCAGGGAGCAACATGTTGATTGGGACCTCATTAACAAGAACATGCCAAAGGGAGAATGGCCAGGCAAAAAGGAAAAAACGAAATAGCAATTCCGAGGACAGCAGAAAACAAAAGGAGTCAGATATGGATTCTCATGTGGAATTTCCAATTCTAAAAAAGAATTTCGTTTACCTGGTTGTCAGGTGCTTCCAACGACTCTTCTTCCTGCTATTTCTGAGCGGTATAGGTATTGTTTCGATTGTTACTATGGTTCAGGCAGTGACGCTGGATGTGTGCTCGTCAAGCTGCATGTACTCGGGGATTCAAGCGGCAGTGGATATTGCCACAAGCGGAGATGTCATCGATATCGGGCCTGGTACCTATGTGGAAGTTGTTCAAGTGAATACTCCGAATCTCAGCTTCATCGGGGCTGGTAGTGCGAGCACTATTGTTGACGGTCCGCTCAGTGCGTTTGTATTCAATGCCAGCGCAGGGGGTGCAAGTCTTAGCGGGGTGACCCTTCATAGCCAGGTCACAGGGAGTTGTATTCAAAACTATACAGATTTGATTGTCCGAGATAGTATTTTGGAGAATTGTTCGAATGATCTGAACGGTGGGGGCATTTACACCAATGGTGATTTGGTCCTTGAGCGGGTCACCGTGCTTGCCAGTCATCTGCATTATTCTCAAATTAACCCGATTGAAGGGCGTGGCGGAGGTCTATTTGTCGATGGGAACCCGACCAGTGGTGGGCCGACGGTGCGGATTTATGACAGTGCGTTTGGGGCCAACGAAGCCTTGTATGGTGGGGGAATTTATATCGGGACCGGAGCAAAAGTCTATATCGACGGCACCATCTTTTCGGATAATAGTGCTCATGACAGTACGGGACTTCTTCCCTACACCGGACGGGGAGGCGCGATTCGCACGTTTGGTGAACTCCATGTGACCAATAGTACATTTTTTTATAATTGGGCGGATCTATTTGGTGGGGCCATTGCGGTCAATTGCGGTTCAGCCCCGGTTTACATCGCGACTTCCGTACTTTTTGAAAACTTCACCAATGGGGAGACATTCACTGCCGGGGGGCTCCCATCTGGAGGAGGCCTCTACGTGGAATCAGGCGGAGAAGTGAATGTGTTTGGCACCGAATTCTATGGAAATCGATCCGGTTATGGTGGAGGAATCGGAGTCTACAACCTGTTACAGCAGGGAACGGTCAAGCTCGTGCAGGGCAGTCTGGCCTATAACACAGCCGATGGAGATGGGGGCGGACTGTGGGTCTATGGAGGCAATGTGAACGTCAACACCTCCACGGTCTCTTTGAACCTGGCTAAGGGGAACGGGGGAGGCGCCTACGGCGCCTACGGATCGGGAATTATCGATTTTAAGAGTTCAACGATCGTCGATAATCTTGCGTACGGAACTGGCGGGGGGCTGAATGCCGATAGTATGAGTTTACGAAACTCTATTCTTGCACGAAACAATGCCTCAATTG
>CABVRQ010000015.1:51876-72963 GCA_902500695.1 uncultured Nitrospira sp.
ACTTGTGGATTCGGGCCTTCAGTGTGCGAATTTGGATCAAAATGGGAATCATCGACCGGTGGATGGTGGGACGGGCACCAGACAATGCGACCGTGGAGCGGAGGAACTCAATGCCGGTTGTGGTTCGCCGGGACCGACGACCGCTCTTGAACCCCCTGACAGTGGAAGTAATGTGGCATTCCAACCCTTGTTTGTCTGGGAACCTAAGGCTGGTGCGAACACATATAATGTCAAACTCTCGACCCAACCTCCCCCATTTGAGACAAGCATTGTTGCCGAGGTTTCCGGTATCACCGCGACTCATTGGAAACCAGAGGTGACGTTGCTTTCTAATCAAGTCTATTACTGGCAGGTCAAGTCGTTCAGCCTTTGCGGTGGGACAAAAAAGAGTGAGGTGTTCAGTTTTACGACTTCATAGTTGGGGTGAAATTTTGAGAAGTCAGCATAAAAGTCATACTAAGGCCAGTCTTACGTCTTTCGGCTAACTGAAAGGGTTGAATCACGGACCTTTTTTAACGGGTTTCCATCCCTTGTCATAACCTTCACCCTGAACCGTCTTTGGGGATTTCTCGGTGCATTGGCATTTGCTTTTAGTGGATCCAAAGCGTAGGCGGGGACGAAATGTTACGACTTTAGTGGTCCTGCTCCGGATACCACGTCCAAAGGCGGAGAAACTGTCAATGCGCAGTATTCGGCGATTCATCTCCACCGATTCTAAACGGAGAATGGCTCATCAACTACACCTAACCCAGAAGCTAGAATTGTGAATTCACTTCTTCCCCAGGGGCAAGTGCCATCGTGGGTTGTTTCACAAATAGTGATGCTAAGTGGTGCCACAAAAGCAAGTTCAGCGAGTGACGTTGAAATTTGGCGAAAAGACTGGCCTTAACGATATTCAACTATGGAACGTTGGGGTCCACAGTGAGCAGCGTATTTGGCATGGCTAATGTGCCCAACTGAATGGTCAGAAAATGGGAGAAGCCAAGTTTGATGGTAGGGTTCAGGTTGCTGTGGCCGCAGTTACCTGACTCCCAGGCACTACCCGCATGGGTCCGAGGCACCCTAACATTGGAGGCCGATCCAACCGTTTCCCTTCCTAATAGGTGGATTCAAATATTTTCAGTTGGTCGATGCAGCACATTGCAAATAGATGATGCGTGCATCACGGAATAATGTTTTTTCTTTCCTGTCCAGGTTTGGCTTGCAAGCCAACCTGGACGGGAGTTACCGGGTTGCTCATAAACGGAGGAGAAGTCAATTGAATTGTGTTTTTTTCGCCATGATAGCCACTGCCGCGTTGGTTTTTGGAATGCCTCCATCTCGGTGGGATTCAGCCCTGTTGCCTGGGAGGAGAGTCAAAGGGTTCGAGGAATGACATCATGGCTATTGGAGACCTGACCCGGTGAAGGATGTCATAAGCCGGATTCGTTTGGAAGGCCGAAAAGATAGCAACGATAAATGGAAATATCTGACAAAAGCCACTTTAGAAAGTATTGATTATGCTCCATAGTTGCATGCTGTCGAGGTTCACTGCGTTGAGCCGAAATTTTGCTTTTGGGCACGCTGAAGCTCTAGCTTGGGTTTTATTCCCAGAGAGGGAACGGTTCGTCAATATAGTATGGCTGGAGATGGAGCTGAGAATGCACATATCATGGCAAGACAGTCGGTGTGGCCGTATGGAAAACTGTGAACGCTTTTCGGATCCCGTCGCCTTTACCGTCTTTTGAAGGGAGGATCTTTGGTTAATCCAGGAGAGTCTCAGGGAAGATGTCTGGCTGCATTCGGGTTCATTTCTTGTGAAAAGACTGAGGAGTCGGCATTCACAGATGGGAAAACCCGTGGTACCATTTCTTCGACTGAATTTATTGTGGAAAATTCAGGTTGAATTGGATTATAAGGTAGGGCTTTTCATCGAATAAAATTTTGGCAGAAAAATTTTCAAGCAATCCTCATCTCCGAAATTAAGGCACTTCCATCCCGCGAACGTGTGTTCTCTTTCATGGCCGAGCTGAAAACCGGGAGTCGGGTTTCACTCATCGATTTGTGCAGCGAGCTAATGCTCGCCTCTTTCCCACACTAGTTGTGCTCCTTTCGACGCATCTTCCGAATCCCGTTAAACAACATTTCAGGTATTTTGGTATCCGGACTGGGAATTTTCCACTGTACGCTACCAAAATTCTCAAACGAAAATCCCGTCTGCCATCGGACGGGAAAAGCAGACGCCAGGGATCAGGGGCTCTGGCTTGAGGCACATGAATGTTTCCGGATTCCTCTTAAGATTTTCTGGATATTTAGCCGATGTATTCCATAAATTTGGACTTTAGGCTGGGCGCGATTGATTCCCTTTTAATCACCATTATCACAGGAGTGCAATGTGCCGACCAGTTTTGTCAATTCCGGGTTCGAAAATGAGGGGGTTTCTGTTCTAGCAAGTGCTCCATCGCTTCGACATGTTTTGTCTCAGGCTGATTGCCGCAGTCTGACCCCAAAGCTTGAGCAGTTCCTGGCCGGGCGTCCTGAGACACCGTTTTTAGCCCTTGACCTCGAGCAGGTACGGAACAAGTACCTCGAACTTCAAGGGGAGTTTCCCCAGGCAGCGATTCATTATGCGGTGAAAGCCAATCCCGCCCCGGAAATTATTCAACTGTTAGCGACGCTGGGCTCCCGCTTTGATGTTGCGAGCCGGTATGAACTGGATTTGTGTCTGTCCCTCGGGGTACCGGCCACCTGGCTGTCGTATGGCAACACGGTCAAAAAAGAGGTGGATATTGCTTATGCCTTTGACTGCGGGGTCAGGCTCTTTGCCTTTGACAGTGAAGCCGAACTCGAAAAATTGGGTAGACAGGCACCGGGAGCGGGAGTGCAATGTCGAGTATTGAGCCAAGGGAAAAACGCGGATTGGCCTCTTTCTCGAAAATTCGGCTGTGACTTAGCCATGGCGTATGATTTGCTTCTCAGTAGTCGTGATCTCGGGTTGAACCCCCTGGGAGTGACCTTCCATGTGGGGTCTCAACAAACAGATCCCCAGCAATGGGTCGAGCCCATGCAGCAGGCAGCGGAATTGTACAGCCAATTGAGGAGACAGGATCTTGAGCTGGAATGGATTAATATTGGCGGAGGACTCCCTGCTACCTATCAAACGACCCTTCGGCCATTTTCGCACTACGCCCAAACTATTCAACAGGCTCTACAGCAATCCTTTGGTGTCACACCCCCTCAACTGATGATTGAACCCGGGCGATTTCTGGTGGCGGATGCGGGAGTGATCCAGAGCGAGGTGATCCTCGTGGCTCACAAATCCCGCGAAGATGTTCGGCGGTGGGTGTATCTTGATATCGGCAAGTTTGGCGGTTTGGCTGAAACGATGGATGAATGTATTAAGTACCGCCTACGCACCCTCCGTGAGGGTCCCACGGGTCCGGTGATATTGGCTGGCCCCACTTGCGACAGCGCAGACGTGTTATATGAAAAAACGTCCTATGAATTGCCCCTGGATTTGGCTATTGGTGATCGAATCGAAGTTTTAAGCGCCGGCGCTTATACCAGCAGTTATGCGTCTGTGGGATTTAATGGATTTCCTCCCTTGCGGACCTACTGTCTCTAACGGGGTAGCCTGATCATTGCACAGTGTGCTCGTTTCACTGCTTATCGGAGTGTAGAGGCCGTTGATTTATTTCCCTGGCTTTTCTACAGTATTTTTCTGACTCAGCTAGCCCCGCAGGGTGGGTTCAAAATCCAAGATCTGACAAAACTGGACCACGGCCTTCCTGGTGGACCAGGAAGCTTGCATAGATTTTAGGCAAAAATGAAAGAAAAAATTGTCTTAATCGTTCCTTTTTTAATACAGTAGATAGGGTATTAGGGGTTTTCCCCTGAATAACTAGGAATTTCCCTAGTTGTGCATGAGGTGGGAACTCTTATTTACTCTTTTAAAGAGCGCTGAAATATTGGTGGGAGCACCATCTCTATGATAGGGAAAATGGATAGAAACCAGGGAGGGTTCCATGTCCAGGGAACGTTGGTCCAAGGCTATGTGGGAAGAATTTCTGAGCAGGATTTTTTCAGGGGATCATGTCTCGTTTGTTCCCCATAAAATTTTTCGCTGGGATGAAAATGGAATCTATCGGGATTGCTTTTTCCCTGTTCCCTGTCAACACCTTGTAGGTGGAGAGCATCTGATTGGGCGGACCATCAATGAGATCTTACCTAAAGATTCGGCCAGAAGTTTGAAAAAAGCCCTGACCAAAACACTGAAGACTCAACGACCCCAAGATGTACAATTGGTTTTTCCAACCTTGGGAAAGACGGTTGTTGCGGTCGTCCGGTTATTTCCTTATGAGTCTGAGGCATTGGGCTTCGTTACAGATCATTACTTAGATGGTTGTCCAGTCATTTCGGTTTCCCCTCAGGAGCCCTCCTTGGCCTTTCTCAAAGGCTCCTCGACCTATACCCTGTAATTCGTGTGAGAGAGATTTTCTGAAAATTTCTCCCGATGATCGGGTTGGCAATTGGTGGGAATTTTCTGCGGTTGTCTTGACAGGGCTGGTGCATCTTGTATTCACAAGTCTTGATGCAAAGGGACTTTTCATAGCCTTGGCCAGCATCAGTTGGATGAGCTATGTTGTCTGGCAGGTTCGGCAAGATCCGACGAAGTGGAAGAGTTGGGGGTTTCGCACCGACAATCTTCGAGAAGCTTTTATTTGGCCATCAGTGTTATTTGTCGGGTCGGGGTTAGTCATGGCCTGTTGTCGGCCATTCCCATTGGGGTGATTCTATTTGCTGTGGTTCATTTCCCCGACGTGTGGCTGATGCTGGCCACCGGCCTTATGGCCTGCTTTTTTATTCCGTTCTATATCCGTGACCGGAATCTTTGGCCGTTGGGGATCTATCATGGCTGGCTGGGCAGGTTTTTGTATTTATGGGTTCCTGGCCGTGACCCCTGGGTATCCGTCTTCGGAAAATAACTCGCGACCCACTTGACGAGTTTGATGAGAGCGGAGTAGAAAAAGAGCCACTGTTGACGATGTAAAGGGAGATGTATGGCTATGGAAAATAATCCGCTCGTAATTTCTGATCAGGAACGGTTGCAGCTTTTGTATGAACGGTTTCGGGATGTGTGTTTGGTGGAAAAGGAAGTGTGGACGGAAATCTATATGCCCCGGCAAACGGAGAAGGGCATGGTGCTCACCAATCAACACGAATGCTATGAAGTGATGATTGACGATGAAGCGGTTGAAGATGCGCTGGAGGCCAATATTCCATTAGGAGCAAAGGCCTTGGGTGCAGCGATTCAGGAATATAAAGATCATATTTCGTTTCGAAAAAAATAGTTCGTTCTTTTGACCAAGGTGAATCAAACCCTTATAGCTAGCGCCATGACGATTGCCAGCTCTTCCCCAGCCTTGATAGCAAGGTCCTGCAGGTTGCAACCGGCTTAACCCGGCCCTCATTCGGATTTCTTTAGTTCGAAGAGTGAGAAATATTGAAGCTTTTCCCCTCTGCATTTTCTTGGCAGAGGGGGAAAGCAATGTTGATCACCCTGAAGCGAAGGGCGTTTTTGTGCCTGGGCTCTTTGATAGGGAAAGCGTTGATTACGTTGCCGGAATCGCTTCTTTCACAGGTGCTGCAACTTTTGCTGCAGCAGGAGGCGGTACCTTTTTGGCTTTTTCGGTATCCTGATAGGCTTTGTCTTGCGCCATCCAATCATGTCTGAGTTTTTCAGATATGATTTTTGTGGTTTCTAGCATTTCCGGGATTTTAGTCAGGGTTTTGTCATGGGCTTCCATGGCGAAGCCGATGTGGTTCGAGCTGTATTGATCGAATTGCACGCGAATGATCTCTACGTTCGGAAGAATCTCAGAAAATCGTGCGGTATACGATTTCCCCTTCTCCGTTAAGCTTTTTCCATCTTCTTCGACCAGGGCGACGGTACCGGCCGGTACATCCTTCCCGGTAAATTTATGCAACTGTCCAAAGTCTCCAATGGCATAGCGTGTTATTTCGGTTCCCATGTGACCCATCCCTTGTTATGTGTTGATGAAAATGGCCTCGGACTAGACAAACGGGGTGTGAGTGTATTTGGAGTTGTGGTTCAGCCAAAAACACCATACATTCCGGTATGTCTCGATTGGATTGATTATGAAGGCTCCAGGGCTAGAGAGCAATGGGCCAGGTATTAAAAAAGGTGAGTTGAGCCTCCCGTCAACGGCGTTCGTGTCAGGAGGCAAACAGGGTTAAGAAGATGCCTTTAGGGAGTCACTCGCAGTATGTGGTGATGTCAGACCACTTGGATTGAAACGGGAAAGCTCGATAGGTCGTGGAGACAGGTGGCAGCAAGGACTTCAGGTGTGCCAGCCGGTCTTGGGTCGTCGGATGGGTCGAAATATAGCGGAGGAGGTCGTTTGCAGGTTGCTCTTTTCCAAGTTTGGCAAAAAAGGTGATCATTCCTTCGGGGTTAATTCTCGACCGTTGTAATAATTGGAATCCCTGTTCATCGGCCTGGTCTTCTGCGTCACGGCTGTAGGACAGGGTCTGAAGGGTTTGGGCGGCTTGGAGTGCATAGGCCACCATGCCGCTGGCATCTCCGCTGAGAGCGGCGACGACGAAAGCCATCGACACATGCCGTACGATCAGGTGCATGGTGTGTCGAAGCAGAACGTGTTGAATTTCATGAGCCAGCACTCCCGCGAATTCTTCGGGTGAAGCGGTGTCTTGCAGGAGACCACGAAAGACCAGGATATACCCGCCAGGGGCAGCCATGGCGTTGACGATGGGGCTATCCACGACGGTCACCTGAAATTGATAGGGGAGTTGGTCGATGGAATTGGTCATGGTCGTCAATATTGATTCGACTGCGTGGATCAGTTTCTGATTTTGGCAAACAGATTTCCCGGCTGTGACTTCCTGTTGAACAAATTGTCCCAACTGGATTTCCCAGGAAATCGGAATGGCCGCAGTGATTGGCTGAGCTAATGAGGGAATCCCCCAGGTGAAGATGGCATAGACGATTGGGAGGCTGGTGAGTGCGGCAAGCACCGTCCAGTACACGCGTGTACGTCGCGTGGCGGGATGATGGAAATGTTTGGCGTCCAATCCGCCATGCTCATGAATCGCAAGCAGAATTTTAGGGCTGGGGATGACCAGGGTTTCGCCAACTCCTGTTCCTCGCTCGAATCGTACTTCTTCTCCGGAATAGCGCCCTTGGGTCTGTCGAAGTTCGTGATAGTTCCATGTCGTGGTTGTGTGGGAAGCAAAGTGAAGCCTCAGGCCGACAGCTGTCACCGTAATGGTTACATGCTGTGGAACCACCGATTGTCCGTCATAATAGGACCCTTTCCAGTCCGTGGGGTATGCCATGGGTTGGTTTAGTCTAAGGAAGGCATGAATCGTCAATGCAAGAAGAGGTGAATGCGGGGACGATCAAAACTGCATACGCATAACGGCCAAATTAGCCTAAATCAAAACCAGCGTCAAAATATCCTGCCAGCTCCTCTCCGGTGGGCGAAGCATCCAAGGCTTCCTGTTCGATACGTTGGAAATTCAAGGGTCCTTGAAGGGTGAGATGATAATACAGAAATTGAAGGTTCCGGACCTGAACCCACGGCCAGGCTAATCCAAACGTGAGAATGAGCATGAGGAAGTTCGTAATCCGCAACTCCGTTAAATTCCAGGTAGAGGCAAAAAATTGCAATTGCGCATCTCCAAAATCTGAATGATTCCATTGATACCGTTGTTTAGCCACCTGCAGATAAAACCAGGGAAGCAGCAGCGTGAGCAATCCGGTGATGAACATCGAATTGAAAAAGAGGTCTCGCCAACCATCGGAAGGCCATTGAGCGGGGACAGACAGGGTTTCAGGTCCGGCACTGATCCCGATGAGTGTGACCACAATCAGTATGCTGAAGGCGAGGGCTTTTGCATAGATCCTCAAGAGCCCGCTTCCCGTTCCGGAATAGGTGAATGGGCGATTACCAAAGTAGGTGTGAGCGACGAGGAATTTTCGTCTGCTATTTTCGAAAAACGGATAATAGATGCCGGCAGTCAACACGGTCAGAAGCGACCCCAAGACCCATATTTTCATATATTCCTTCACGTGTCCCCTGAAGGAGAAACGAATCGTTCCCAGGGAGGTTCGACTCAACCGATAGCGTTGCGATCCAACCACAGCGACAGGAATGAAGCACAAGGCCATGGTCGCTGCAAGGGCATTAGGGATCCAGGTCGGAATCTGGTCCCATATCAGGGGAACGAGATTCAGACAAGCATAGGGAAGACCGAAAACCAAAAACGCTTTTGACCAGCCCTTCAATAATTCGTGAGGGGTTCCATGATAGGAAAAGCGAATGTGAGCAAAACTGGTTTGGCTGCACAAAAATTGGCGAATACGCACTCTCCCCCAAAAGGAATACAGGCCAAGAGTCAGTAATGTGAAAAAAGTATTGACAATGAAAATGCCAAAGAGGGTTCGCCCACGCCCCCAAAAAATGGGGTGGTGGATGGGAAACAAATCGGAATCGTCCGACTCGTTGTCTATGTCGGAAGGGGGAATTTCGTGAAGGGCCTCGGTCTGTTTTCTCTGAGCAGAGCCTAAATATGCTAAATCAAAACCATGTTCAGTCGATGGGCCTGTCCAATTAGGGATCAACGGGTCCTGAGATTCTGATGGGGTCAAGGAACGGTCTGTGGCGTTGGAGTTATTCACGGATTCCTGTTTTGGAGAATGACGAGCAGTTCCACATTGCGAACAGGTCCCGCCACCATTTCTGACCGTCCCGCATTTTGTACAGAACAAAGCGGGCGTCAGTTCCATCGTTCAGGCGCCACCTTCTTGATCGTGCTCATCAGTGGTGGTCTCTGGAGATACAGGGTTTCACGTATCTGGTTCTATCGGTCTTATTTGATACAATCCTAAACATCATTTCCCAACTCAATGATCGTGGGGAGTCGAGGAAGGATTCATGCCGAAAAGTATAGTCAAAATGATCATGATCGTCATAAATGTCTTTGGGGTGTTGAGTTGTGCAGGTCTCTCACATCAGACTCCTCAAGGCGAAGTGCGTTCTCTGGAACCCTCTTATCCGCCTCGACACCTTCAAGAACTTGCCGGGAAATGGGAATATGCAGACGAAACCGGGTCCAATACCATTACGTTAGATGAAGAGGGCAAAGGACATTATGAATGGGAGGGCGGCTGGTTTGAAACCCATCAACTAAAGGACGGAGTGTGGAAGGGCATATGGATACAGGCCGGTAACGATCGGGAGGGAGGGTTTGAGTTGAAGTGGTTAGATGATTCGCCGATTGCTCGGGGACGTTGGTGGTACACCCGCATTGGCCAGGATCACAGCCCTCTTGAACCTGGGGGTACCTTTACCATGCAACCAACTTCCTCTCTGTGCATTTCCGTGAAATAATCTCATGTCTTCTCCGTTTTTCTGGAGAAGGCCTAACCTCTCTTAAAATCCATCTTCTGGTTTGGAATGATGTGTCATGGTATGGCATAGAGATTGCTGGATTTATGCATTGGGCCGGTCTGGAAATCTTTATCCCGTATTTCCCTATTGAGGAGCATACTTACATGTCCCAAACCTTTACGTGTAAGACGGTTAGATGTTTTCAGGGTTTTTGTATATTGGGCATTGTTGGGTTCCAGCTTTTCCCAATCCCCGTCTTCCCGGCCGAGCTTGAGAAAAATCGATTTTCTCAGGAAGGTTCTAGCCCTCTTTCAACGACCTTACCGAACGGTGCCTCCCGAACCCACGGAGGGTTGCCGGACAATATTTTTATCGATAGCGATGGGAATATTATTCAACAATTACCACATAGGCAAAAGCAGAAAGTTGGGCAGGTAATTTCAACAATGTCGGCAAAGGCGAGCTCCATTGTCATAATGGGTGGAAACTTGGATGCAACTCAACCGGTGATGAGCCCATTCTCAATTTCCTCACTTTTGGCGGATCCTTTTGGTGCGGGCACTACTCAGTTTTCAACTAGTTTTCAGGTGTTTGATTCGCTTGGGGTTCCTCATGACTTAATGATTACATGGACCAAAATCGCGGGAAATACCTGGCAATATTACGGTCTTGCCAGGGATTCTGAAGTGATGGTCACCACCGGAAACAGTAATCCCAGCACAGAGTATGCATTGGTATTACAAGGCAAGCTTGGATTTAACACGAGTGGATTTTTAGATACGGAGAGTGTTCCCCAATATTTTAATGCCAGTGGTAACGGAGTCGATTTTAATAATGGTTCCGAAAATGGGCAAATGTTGAAAATTGACTTTGGAATGAGTCTCACCACTGATGGTGGTACCGGAGGGGACGGGATGCTGCAGCAAGGATCCCGATCTATTTTGCTCACGTTGACTCAGGATGGGTTTTCTCCTGGCATCCTTTCAGGAATAACGATAACTGAGAGTAGGGACATTCTTGGCTATTATGACAATGGACAGACGAAGGTATTTGGTCAGATGCTTCCAACGCTCACCCAACACCCAGACCCGAAGCCGAACAAGCATGGTCGAGGGGATACGAAACGCACAGAGGAAACTCGTTCACATCCTGCCAGAGGTATTCCCGCTGCGATAAGCGCGGTGCAAAGTGGGGTTTGGACTGTGGGACAATTTGGCACTTGGCATGTCAATGTTGGCAACGACTTTGAGCATCCTGTGCCGGTACAAGATATTTCCCTAACGACCAAGAAGCCGTGGGCTTATACTCAATCCTTTCAATTTCGGCATGATAGCTATTCCGCAGAGGATTTAGTGTTGACCGTTCCACCGGGGAGTCGGCTCTTCATCCATCATGTGTCATTGCAAAGTACTTCTTTGGATCTTTTACCGGACATAAAAGATCCGCAGGTTATTGCCTCCGTGCACACGATGTTGCAAGATTCTCCAGTCATCTATCAATTGGGGCTTTCGGATGTTTTTCGAACCGATAAGGGAGATATTCACCAAGTTCGGCATATCCTGAATAAGCCAGTTGGTTTGTATGCCGATACAAACACCCGCGTTCGTGTGATCGTCGAGCGTAATTATGAAGGGGAACAACAGGAAGGAATTGTGAGCTTAACTGGCTACTTGGAGCATATGCCCTGATATTGCACGAGTGCTACCTACCGCTCTTCTGATAAGAAATACAACAAGAACTAAGGTAGAGGATTGCTGAATGTGCTGGAGAGAAAAGGATACGGTAAAAATTAAACTTAAATAATGCGAGTAAATTTAAGTATTTTTTTAATCCCCATCAATTTGCACCACTCGCTTTTGATTTTCCCGATAGACTCCAGAATAAGCCCGGTTTAGTCCAACACGGGTTTCTTCTCGCTCCCGGCAGGCTGGGGGTGGCGAGGGCTCTTTTCTCTCTCACGAATGTCCGGTGTCTTGAGCAGGACAGCCTCTAAGGCCTCTTCAATCGTTTCCACGAATATGACGGACAATTCAGATCGCACGGCCTCAGGCACATCCTTCAGATCTTTCTCGTTGGCTTTGGGAAGAACAATGCGGCGCAACCCGACCCTGTGTGCCGCCAGAATCTTTTCTTTAATCCCGCCCACAGGCAGGACCAATCCGGTTAACCCAATCTCTCCGGTCATTGCCGTGTCGTTCATAACCGGGATTTTCAGTAAGAGTGAGGCCAGAGCACTGGCCATGGTCACACCGGCAGAGGGCCCATCTTTGGGAATGGCGCCTTCGGGCACATGAATATGCATCCCGCTTTGCTTAAAGACCGCAATATCCAAGCCTAGTGATTCGGCGCGTGACCAGAGATAGCTACGAGCCGCTTGGGCTGATTCCTGCATGACATCGCCAATGTGGCCCGTAATGGTGAGATCGCTCCCACCCGGCAGAAGGGCACTTTCTACGTATAGGACATCGCCGCCGGTTTCTGTCCAGGCCATTCCGGTGGCTACGCCCAGGGGCAATGTTTTTCTGGCTTCTTCAGGCATAAATCGTTCGATGCCTAGCCATTCCGGAAGGTCACTTTGGGTAATCGTGAGAGATTCTTCCGGCTGGTCCGGCGGATGTTCCGCCAGCCTCAATGCGACTTTGCGGGTTAGCCGTCCCAACATCTGTTCCAATTGGCGAACGCCGGCTTCACGGGTATACCGTTTGATGATATGGGGAATCACTTGATCATCTAAGGTCAGAGGTTGGGACTCCAGTCCGGCTTCCCTCAAGCGGCGAGGCCACAAATAGCGATTGGCAATTTCTAGTTTTTCCTGATGACTGTAGCCTCCCAGGCGAATGATCTCCATGCGATCCAAGAGAGGACGGGAGATCGTGTCCAGGGAGTTAGCCGTGGTGATGAACATCACTTTAGAAAGATCAAAGGGCAAATCTAAGTAATTGTCGCGGAAGGTATGATTCTGCTCCGGGTCCAGAATTTCTAACAAGGCTGAGGAGGGATCTCCTCGAAAATCCTGTCCGACCTTATCAACCTCGTCCAGCATCAAGATCGGATTTTTGGCTCCAGCACGCCGGAGAGCTTGAATCAGCCGGCCTGGCATGGCGCCGACATATGTGCGGCGATGCCCACGCAATTCAGCTTCATCATGGAGGCCCCCTAAGCTCAGGCGTTCAAACTTTCTTTCCAGGGCGCGGGCAATGGATTGCCCCAAGCTGGTTTTCCCCACTCCCGGAGGTCCCACCAAACACAGGATGGGAGCCTTCGCAGACGGGTTCAACTTCAACACCGCCAGGTGTTCAAGGATGCGTTCTTTAACATCCTGAATGCCGTAATGATCCTCATCTAATATGGTTCGAACATGAGTCAAATCCAGGTGATCTTCTGTGAGGGTGTTCCAGGGTAATTCCAGAACCAACTCCAAATAGCTGCGAATGACTTGATGATCCGGAGAGGCGGGAGGCAGCTTGACCAGGCGTTTTAGTTCTCTGGTGGCTTCGGTTTTTACGATGTCAGGAAGGTCGGCCTTCTCGATACGGGTTTTTAATTCTCCCACTTCCCCATCTTCGGGTTGGGTCTCCAAGTCTCCGAGTTCTTGTTGAATTTCTTTTAACTGTTGTCGCAGGAAATACTCCCGTTGGGATTTTCCAATTTCCGCCTGGGCCTGACTCGCAATTTCATGGCGAATTTTGAGGATATGGAGTTCATGTGCCAATGCGCCGTATACCTGACGAAGCACTTCCTTGGCATCAGACTGCTCCAGAAGCCCCTGTAATCGTTCCACATTGAGGTTGAGGAGGGACACGAGACGATAGGCCACCGAAAGGGGATTTTTTTCTGCTCGAAGGACCGACACCAATTCCACTACGCCTTGGGTCGTCAATAATTCCGGTAATTGGCCAATGAGTTCCACCAGTTCACGATGCAAGGCTTCCAGTTCCAGGTCGGATTCAAGAGAGAGAGCGAGTTGCCGGGACCGAACGATCATATGGGGTTCGGCTTGTTCCTTCTTGAGTAGGACGACCCGTTCAATCCCCTGTGCGAGAACCTGGAGATGGCCGTCCGGAGTTTTGCCCATTTGCTTGATGACGGCTTTTGTGCCAATGCGATACAGGTCATCGAACCCGGGTTCCTCCTTTTCAGAGTCACGCTGAGTGGCGAACACCAAGGCTTTGTCCTCCGAGTTCATCGCCGCTTCCACGGCCGCGATCGAGCGGGGTCGGCCAATCGTGAAGGGAACAAGGGTATCCGGGAACAAGACTGTTCGTTTGACAGGGACGAGCGGGAGGGAAACGATGAGTGTATTTTCGCCTGCTGGGGGAGTATCCATTTTTGTCGTTACCGTTTTTTAGGAATATCGCAACATTATACTTGTTCTCCCCAAGAAGATATGCATCTTTTCCGTTGAGTCAAATTGATTGGCACAATCTACCGGTTGTGCCATGCCGGATGGAGTCAAAAGGGTATTCATGAGCGAAATCGAAAACCTGCACCTGTGTTGGTGATCCACTCTCGGACTCATCATGCGAGGCGGAATCTCCATACGGTCCATCCGAACATCTCAGTGCATCACGAGTATTGATGACTGCGATGAATCAGGATGGGCTGTGTAAGATATACGAATTTTCAACCGTTCCCGAAAAAATTGCAATTGATCCAGATTCCTTGACAGGTTTCTGGCGAGATCTTAACATGGTAAGTGAACACTTACTATATTGGAAGGTGAAGATGCCGTTAGCTCAGAAACGAATATCCGGTCCGGTGCGGAAGGCCAAAATCATTCAGTCGGCGGCCTCCCTATTTGCCAAAAAAGGGTTTAGCGGGACCAAGACCCGGGAGATTGCCGACAGGGCAGGTGTCAGCGAAGCCCTTATTTTTAAACATTTTCCCAGTAAAGAGGATTTGTATGCGGCCATTCTTGCGGAGGAATCTCCCGTGCCGGGATTACTCTCAAAAGTAAAAAGTCTCGCTGGGCAGCAAAAGGATGTTGAGGTGTTTTCCGTGATTGCCCGGACGGTGGTCGGAGGGGCTCCGGATTCCGATCTGATGCGGCTGATTTTGTTTAGCGCCCTCGAAAGCCATGAGATGTCGGATATGTTTTTCCACAATCACATACGGGTATTTTACGATTTTTTGGCCGGGTATATTCAACAGCGCATAGACGATGGCGCCTTTCAGCCTGTTCAGTCCCTCATCGCGGCACGCGCCTTTATGGGCATGCTGATTTATCATCGGTTGTTGACGGTCTTATTTCATGCCCAACTCCCTCAGACAGCTGAAGACATTTCCCGAACCTTTGTGAACATCATGATGAACGGACTCAAAATTCCTTCACCGGAAGGAGCCGCCCGCATGTCAGATCAAATAAAAAAACCCCGGAAGCGGACGGCACGGAAGGCATGAATTACGTTGCACTGAAAATGTTGTTTGGCGATCGACCCAAATACCTCATGTTGCTGGCAGGGCTCACGTTTTCCACGATGCTCATTGTTCAGCAGGGATCCATTTTCTGGGGGTTGATGACCTGGTCGCAATCGGGCATCACCAATGTGAATGCCCCTGTGTGGGTCACCGATTCCAATATCAACCAAGTCGAAGAGATTAAACCGCTGGCCGATACGACGGTGAATGTGGTTCGAAGTGTTTCTGGTGTGGAGTGGGCGGTGCCTCTCTACAAGGGTGTCCAGCGTGCGAGGCTGCGAGATGGGAATTATGAACAAATTGCTTTGGTCGGAATTGAATCCAGTACCTTGATCGGTCGACCCGGTAAAGTATTGGATGGCAACATTGAGGAGTTGCGGTCTCCTGACGCGGTCGCGATCGATCAATTAGGGGTGGAACGATTAGGTGGGCCCGAGAATATTCATCTCGGCACCACGTTTGAAATCAATGATCACCGTGTCAGGGTCGTGGCAATCGTGCAGACCCAAAAAAGTTTTCAAAACTTTCCCTTCGTTTACACCACCTACGAGCGAGCCTTGAGTGTGACACCCGAAGAACGGCGGAAATTGTCGTATGTGCTTGCCAGTCCGGTGAGTGGAGTCGGTCCCGAAGAATTAGCCAGGCGAATTCATGAGCAAACCGGGTTGGGAGCATTTACCGCAGACCAGTTTGGATGGAAAACCATTCGATGGATTCTACAAAACACCGGTATTGGCGTGAATTTTGGCACCACCGTCTTATTAGGGTTTATTGTGGGAATGGCGATTTCCGGACAAACCTTTTATTTGTTTACGGTCGAGAATTTGCCGCAGTTTGGCGCGCTCAAAGCGATTGGAGCCAGCACGGGTATGCTGGCGCGCATGATCCTTCTGCAAAGTTTTACCGTCGGAACGATCGGGTATGGAGTGGGCGTGGGATTAGCCACGGTGTTTGGATTGACGGCAGGCAGCGGGGGACGATTGCCCTTTAAAGAAACATGGCTGCTCCTCGTGGGAGTGGCGTTTGCCCTCTTGTTAATCTGTAGTATTTCGAGCGCGATTAGTATTCGAAAGTTAGCCAAACTTGAACCGGCGATTGTGTTTCGGGGGTAGCGCCGTGAGCCGGAACCCGCCCTCGACACTCAACCATGAATCGGCTCACTGGTTGGTGCAGGCCAGGGGCGTGGTGAAATCGTTTGGGGAAGGAGAGACTCGGATCCCTGTCCTAAAGGGAGTTGATTTAAATGTCGCCCGAGGGGAAGTCCTGTTGCTGGTGGGTCCTTCGGGTAGCGGGAAAACGACTCTCTTGTCGGTGATTGCAGGTATTTTAGAAAGTGATGAGGGAGAGGTGAGAATTTTAGGAGAATCCATTCTGGAAATGTCTGCGTCTGAAAAAACGAAATTTCGCTTGGATCATCTCGGATTTATTTTTCAGCAATATCATCTATTACCAACCCTCACGGCCATCGAAAATGCGGCCGTCCCGTTATTGATTCGCGGGGTAGCCAAACACGATGCCCTGGCTCAAGCGGAGAAGATTCTTGGGAGCATGGGCATGGGAGCGCGCTTGGCGGCATTGCCAACCAGACTTTCGGGTGGAGAGCAGCAGCGGGTGGCGATTGCCCGAGCCTTGGTGAGTGATCCCCAGTTATTGCTGTGTGACGAACCGACGGCGAACCTGGATGGAGAAACGGGACACCGCATTGTCCAGCAATTACATGATATCGGGAAACAGCATGATCGGGGGGTGATTATTGTGACGCACGATACCCGAATTTTTGAATTTGGCGATCGCATTGTCCATATGGAAGATGGACGAGTGGATCAGATCCAAGAAGGGCAGGAGACACCCGTTTAAATGGTACTGCGGCGTTTGAGCTTTTGGATAGCATTGGCAGGCATCCTTTTGACGATTGCGACCTTGTGGGGAGCTAATAAGAAAGTGGCTCCACCTCCACCGATGGAAACTCCTCCTCAGAATCCGTATCCAGTCACGGTGGCTGCGGCAGGCATTATTGAAGCGGTGAACGAAAACGTCCGGATCGCCCCTCCGGTCCAGGGTCTCGTGACCAAGGTGTATGTCACGGTGGCGGATCATGTTGAGCAGGGAGATCCCTTGTTTCTGCTGGATGATCGAGAGTTGCGTGCGCAATTGCAAACCAAAACCGATTCGCTCCCGTCCGCGGCGGCGCAGATCGCCGAGCAGGAAATCCGGCTTCGGGATGTCCATGACCAGTTGAAGCGGCTTCAGTCGGTTACAGATCGTCGGGCGGTCAGTGAAGATGATGTGAAACGAAAATGGCATGAGACGGAAGGAGCCAAGCGGGCCTTGATTCGGGCAAGGGCTGATCTCCATTTGGCCCGAACGGAACGCGATGAAGTGCAAGCGTTGTTAAATCGTCTCACCGTTCGGGCACCACGTGCGGCGACGATTCTTCAGGTCAACGTTCGGGCTGGTGAATATGCCACGGTGAATCCCATAGAGCCGCTCATCTTATTGGGGGATACGGAGACCTTACAGGTGCGGGCCGATATTGATGAGGTCAACGCGCCATTGGTGGTGCCGGGAAGTCCGGCCGTGGCCTACCTTAAAGGGTTTACGGATAAGGCGATTTCTCTCACCTTTGCTCGGCTTGAGCCTTACATTGTGCCCAAACGTTCACTGACTGGGGACAATCGCGAGCGGGTCGACACCAGGGTGCTCCAGGTGATTTATGGATTTGAAAGGCCTTCTTTCCCGGTCTATGTTGGCCAACAAGTCGATGTCTATATCGAGCGTTCTGCTGACCAAGTTCCAGGACAGGACCAAAGCCAATCGGAGAAAGGGGCTCAGCAATCTGATGCCTCTCGTCCGTTGTCAAAGGCAAATGAGACTCAATAAGGGAAACGCATGATCGCCAAGAAACATGTACCCATGATGCTCATGATCCTTTGTCTGCCGGGATGTCTGGTGGGGCCGGACTATCAACAGCCGGATCTCAATGTCCCGGAAGACTGGAACAGCATGACCCTGGAAGGCTCATCCTCTCAGCTTCCCATCGCCGTCGGGCAAGTGCCGGAGGCCGAATGGTGGCGAATGTTTGCCAACGATGAATTGAATGGATTGATTGAGCAGGCCTTGGATCGTAACCACGATCTGCGACAAGCTGCGTTTCGGGTATTGGAGGCGCGTGCAATTGCCTATGGGTCAGGAGCCGGGCTCTATCCCAATGTGACGTTGAATGGATCCTATAGCCGAATTCGTCGATCGGAAAGTATTTTGGTGGGTCCGACAGGAGGGGCTCCTGAAGGGTTCGCGCCGCCCGGAGCCAATTTTGATATTTGGCGTGCGGACATCGATCTTCGATGGGAATTGGATTTATGGGGTCGTATTCGACGGGGGAAAGAGGCCTTTTCCGCAGAAGCGTTGGGGAGCGAGATGAATCGCCGCGGTCTGTTGTTGAGCCTGGTCGGTGAGGTGGGACAATCCTATTTTCGGCTTCGTGAACTCGACGAACAAGTGGAAATTGCGGAACGGAACTTGGCGATTCAACAAGACTCACTGTCGATCATCCGGAGCCGCGCGCAGGCCGGTCTGGTATCGGACCTGGATGTGAAACGAGAGGAAACTCTTGTGGCTCAAACGGCCTCGCAAATTCCTGAACTCCGTCGTCAGCGGGCCGTGCAACTGCATCAACTTGAAGTGTTGACGGGAGCAAATTCGGGTACATTGATGTTGTCTGCAAAGCCCTTACGGTCCGTGATGGTGCAACCCACGATCCCTGTTGGTCTGCCTTCAGATCTGTTGCAACGGCGCCCGGATATTTTGGAAAAGGAAGAAACCTTAAAAGCCGCCAATGCCAGGATTGGAGAGGCGCGCGCCTACTTTTTCCCCAGCGTGGCCATCACCGGAACCGGAGGTTTTCTCACCAGCGAATTCGATCAATGGTTCAAATGGGGCAGCCGCAACATGGCGATCGGTCCCTCGGTCACCCTTCCTATCTTTGAAGGCTATACCAATTTGGCGAGATTAGAAGTGGCGGAAAACCGGTATCAGCAAATGTTGGAGGACTACCACCAAACCATTCTAAATGCATTCAGGGAAGTGGCCGACGTGCTGGTCGCCCTGCAAACGCGCAAAGAACAACTGGCCAGTCAACACCAACATGTGGCAGCCGCCCGGGAATCGCTGGAGCTAGCAGACATCCGGTATCGCAAGGGATTGGTCAGCTATATCGACGTCATAGATGCTCAGCGCATCGTGCTGGATGCGGAATTGGGAGTGGTCCAAACCGAACGCGCACGTCTCACGGCTATGGTGGATTTGTTCAAAGCCGTCGGCGGGGGTTGGCAGAATGAACAATTGGCTCACCTGAAGCCACAGTAGTGGATCCGGATGAGCATCTCCCGCCAAGTATTCCTAAAGGGGTTAGTTCAACCCGTCATCCCCATTTTCGATACCCGATCCTTTGGGTCTTTTTCCTTGTCACACTTGTCCTTTTGCCATGCTGAGCTGAAAGCGAAGCATCTCGCCTAGTGGGGGTAGGTGGTTTGGGCACAGGGCCTTCGTTTCCCTCAGGATTACAATCTGGGTGCTAGGGTATTTTCCAATTGCTGTCAATCCGGCAGTCGTAATTCGGAATCTCTTCTGTATTTCCCTGTCCTTTAAGTGTCGGATCCTAAGCCCTTTTCTTTCCTTAAATAGTTTGCCTGATCGTTTCCTTGGTAAGGGTTCAGGCGAACAGGCGGACAGTCGCACAAATCCATTCCCTCCTGATCCAACCTGTGCCACCTTAACTCTTCCTTCAATAAACTGCATGTCTCCGATGGCTCAAGGGCCTATCCGTATTTCGCTTGGGTTGCAGGGTGAAGGTAGGAATTATTCGACGGATTTGCTGTAATGGGCTTCCGTTTTCTTTTGTTGGGCAAACGAATGCAACACAATTTAATGATCGGTATGGCGTCGATATTTTGAAGTGCTTGTTCTGTCGGGGAGAATTGGTGCGCATGTCAACAACATTGTGTGAGGAATAAACAATGAAACGTCTTCGTGTTCATGGACAACGTGAGCCCCTCGACCTGAAATCCGCAACTCCCGATTTTCCTGCCAATCTGAAGGACCTGGTCACTCTTAAACACAGTGCCAGGGTCCAACGGGCTCGCGCGGGCCAACCACCTCTGGAAATCGACGATCTGAATCCTGACGACCTGATTCAGCTAGAACTGGACCAGGGGTTGAAATTGTGGGTCCGTGTGGATGATCTGGAAAAGGATTTTGGATTGACTCCCAGCCGTGGGCCTGCCGGTGACATGGTCGAACTTCCCCTTGCGTTGCCTATCGGTGCCGCAAGTCGGGGCATCGTCGGCAATTGGGTCATTAAAGGGTTCAAAGTGTTTGGCCTGGACCCTGTCGGCGCGACCACAGATTTGATTAAGGACAAGGTCGAGGGTGTGATGAAGCCTGGTCCCGGCCTCTATCGTTGGGAAGGAAAAGAGTCGTCTGACTACACACGGATCAAATCCCTGGAAAAGGAAAGGACGGATACACCGTGGCTGGTCTTCATTCACGGAACCGCATCGTCGACCGAAGGCAGTTTCGGTGGACTATGGGAGGGAGGCGCCAATGCACGCATGGTGCAACTCCTTGCTCATTACTCCAAGCGGGTGCTGGCATTTCAACATCGAACCCTTTCTCACAATCCAATTCAAAACGCGTTGGACCTTGCCGGGTATTTTCCCGAAGGGGCTCGTCTGCACCTCGTCTCGCATTCTCGTGGCGGACTTGTGGGGGAATTGCTTTGTCGCAGCATCATGGAGGGCCGATTTCCCTTTGATCAGGATGATTTCCAGGTCTTTGCGCAACCGGATCGGAAGGACGATCTGAAGCAGTTGGAGCAACTTGGCGCCCTGCTCCAACGAAAGCAATTGGTCATCGAACGGTTTGTGCGGGTTGGGTGTCCAGCCCGCGGAACCACGTTGGCCAGTGGCCGTTTGGATCGGTACCTCTCGATTATCCTGAACGTGGTTGGGGCGATCCCTGGACTGAAGGGCAACCCGGTGCTTGAAGGACTCTCTGCGTTCATGCTGGCCGTGGTGAAAAACCGGACAAAACCGGAAGAGTTGCCCGGGCTTGAAGCGCAGATGCCCGATTCGCCATTGGTTCGCATCCTCAATCGACCGGGAGTGCGGTCGATGGCGGACCTGCATATTTTAGGCGGGGATCTGGCCGGAGAAGGGGTGCTGGGGCGACTCAAAACCTTCGTGACGGATTTATTCTA
>CABVRQ010000016.1:0-37701 GCA_902500695.1 uncultured Nitrospira sp.
CGTGGAAGGCATTTTGCGGGGCTCGGCTGGACTATGTAAAATCCTTGGCTGAGACGGTGGAACAGAGTTTTATCCGGCGGGATACGACGCATCCGACATTCTGTGGGTGTATCGATTGGCATTCCAGTGTCCATGGCGCCTACGCGTTATTAACGGCGGCGCGACTGACCGGACAACATCGTTGGGCTGAAATTGTCGATACGGCACTGACGCGTGATGGTTTGGAGGCGGAACTGGCCTCACTCCGGAACGGGGATCTCAATCATGAAGTACCCTATGGCTGTTCCTGGTTTTTGAAACTAGCCTTAGAACGGGAGCAGGGGTGGGGGAATGGAGATTTGTTACCGTTGGCGGCGGAAATTTCCACAAAGTTGGAAGAATGGATTTTTTCTCTTCCGGCTGGAGAGGTTATTTGTCATTTGAAACAGAGGGACTATGGCAATTTGTCATGGGCCTTGCTGAATTTGTGGAATTGGAGTCAATGGAAGGCTGACCACGTTTTAATCGAAAAGCTTCTTAGGTTTACACGGATGTGGGTTGTCCTTCTTGATGAGACCTTGCCTCCTTCATATGACAAGGTGACGAATGAGTTTTTTGCGGCCTCTCTGCAACGGACTAGAACCATTTTTACGATCCTTCCCCAAGAAGAATCTTGGCGATGGTTTGAGTCATTTTGTCCAGACGGCCTTTCCATGGAACCGATCCCCTCAGCCCCCACGCCACATTCCGCAGGACTCAACTTTAGCCGGGCTTGGGCATTCTGGACGCTTTTCCAATCTACTCAGAACTTGGCATTTCGTGACTTGTACGTCCATCATATTGCGACGCATATGGAGATGCCGCAGTATTGGCGGGATGACTACCGAAAACACGGGCATTGGGTGCCCCAATTCGGTATTTATGCGATTGCGTTAAGCTTGGATGAGGCGCCGATCTAAAACAGCGGTTCTTTTCTAAATAACAAGAAATCTACGGTTACAATCCACAACCAATTTTTGCCAGTGCTGATTCAGGAGAAATGAGGTTACGTTGTAATCCGAGGCTCTTGGTATCCAACCCCATGGCGAGGCCCAGCAGTTGCGGAAGATGGAGAATCGGGAGATCAATGGAAGTCTGTTCCTGGCTGGCGGCATTGGTCTGCATGCCGTCGAGGTTGAGATGGCAGAGCGGGCAGGGGGTGACCATGATATCGGCTCCGTGTGATTTGGCATCCCGCGTATGCGTGGCAACCATGGTGAGGGAGTTTTTTTCATTAATGGTCAAAATGGGAAACCCGCAGCATCGGGTTTTTCCTGGAAAATCCACAACTTCCGCCCCTAAAATTTCGATGATCCGTTCAAGAGATTTTCCCCGATCAGGGTGCCGGTCGAATTCGAGCGCATCGGTCGGCCGTTGAATATAGCATCCATAAAATGGCGCGGCACGAAGACCGGATAACGGACGGGTGATATGTTGTCGCAATGTCTCCTCGCCCACGTCTTCCAAGAGAATCCAGAGAAAATGTTTGATCGTGGTTGTTCCCCGATAGGTTAATCCTTCTTCCCGGAGCAAGCCGTTAATTTCCTGGAGGTAGTGTGGTTGAGTGGTGAGACGATGGTTGGCTTGGCTCATCACGCCCTGGCAGGTACTACAAATGGTCATGATGGGGAGGCCTTGTTGTTCCGCCAGCGCAAAGGTGCGGGCGTTCAGCGCATCGCCCAGCCGCAGGTCTTTTTCCTGCAACACACCCGCACCGGTACAGGAGGCGGTCGTCATTTCTGCGAGTTCGATTCCTAGTTTGGGATAGACCTGCATGACAGATTGATACAGTTCGGGGCATGCCCCCTTGGAGACGCAACCGGGAAAGAAGGCGTATTTCATCGCTTTCCCCCTTCTTGTTTTCTTCCTATACCGTGAAGAAAAGGTAAATGCCCGGGAATGGATGTTGTCAGTGCGGACTTCATCATTTAATCCTGACCTGTTTAAAGAGCCGTTGAATGTGTTGGATGCCCGGGATCGGACGGTGAAGCGGACCTGATGGGGGCACTTTGCCTTTGAATACCGATTGAATGACCATGGGGATCATGGCGAGTAATCTGCCAATATTTTTAAGGCCGAAGGTTCTGATCGCCAGCATAGGTTCGTCCAGAATGCCTTTATGCTTAATAATATCGGTAAAGACTTCGGCATGGCGGGAACCGCAGGTTGATGGAACTTTTTCCGCCAGACCTTTTGCCCGCAACGCCATGATTCGGTCCATCGGTCCGACCCCTTTGGGGCAGACCTGAATACATTCCATACATCGGGTGCAATCCCACATGCCGCCAGGCTGATTGAGGGAGGTTAGGCGTTGGGAAGTCGCGGCATCCCGTGGGTCGGCGACGAACCGATAGGCTTTCGCCAGGGCGGCAGGCCCGACGAAAGTTTTGTCGACCTCCAGAACTGTGCAGTCGGAGACGCAGACGCCACACATGATGCAGCTCATGACTCCGGAGAGGTGGCTCATGGACTCCGGCGAGGCGGTGTATTCGGCCGTGGGAGGCAGCCCTTGTGGTTGGAGCCACGGCTGAATCTGTCGAATCTTTGACCAGAATGGCGCCATGTCGGTGACCAGATCTTTAATGACCGGCATGTTATTCATGGGTTCAACCTGAATTGTTCCCCCTTCCGAGGCCATTGAAATCATTTTGGTTTTACATGCCAGTGTGGCGTGTCCGTTAATGCGCATGCCGCAAGATCCGCAAATGGCTCCGCGACAGGAACAACGGAGTGTTAAGGAGTCATCAATGGTTTCCCGAATTTTAATGAGCCCATCGAGGATACTGTCGGAAGGATCGATTTCCAGATCATATTCCTGATAATACGAGGAGGGGCGATCGTGTTCAGGATTAAAGCGGCGTATGCGAAGTGTGGTGTGCATCAGTGGGGGTGATTCCTTGGCTTGTGCTTCCAGTATATCTCCTTTAAGCCGTTAGGGGGTGACTTGTGGTCCGTGCCCGGTTAAAAGGACCCATAATAGGCCTTTTGACTCCATTAATAGACGCGGATTTGAGGTTGCCATTGGGTGATCCGCACCGGTAGATACTCGACTTGGGGAGGATTATCGGGCCGATGATACAGCAACACATGTTTGAGCCAGTGTTCGTCATCCCGGTCAAGAAAATCCGTCCGGAAATGGGCTCCGCGGCTTTCCTGTCTGGTGAGGGCACCAACAATAATGGCTTCTGCGCAGTCCAACATAAACCCCAGTTCCAGTGCCGCGATTAATCCGGTATTAAACACCTGCCCTTTATCCTGAATAGTGAGGTCGGGCCAACGTCTCTTGAGTGTAGTGATATGGTGAAGGGCCGTCTCCATACCTTCCTCTTCGCGAAAGACTGATACATACCGGTTCATGGTGGTGCCCATCTCCAGGCGCAATGCGGCCGCTCGTTCTCCCGGTCCTTTCCGTGACACGATGCCGGCCACCAGGTGTTTGTCTGCCTCCATGGCGCTTTCCGGAATGGTGGGAGGAGGGATCGTGTTGGCATATTCCGCGGCACATGCTCCTGCCCGTCGGCCAAACACCACGGTGTCCAACAGCGAGTTGGCCCCCAGCCGGTTGCCCCCATGTAGGCTCACGCAGGCGGTTTCTCCTGCCGCGAAGAGGCCCGGCACGCCGGCCCATTGGTCCTGGACATCCCAACATCGGCCTTCAGTATCGGTTTTGATGCCCCCCATTTGGTAATGCATGCCCGGCCGGATGGGTAACGGCTCTTCGGCTAAATCGATATTCGCAAATGTTTTGGCTTCGGCGTAGATTTGTCCCAGACGATCCTGAAGAAAGGCCCGTCCCAAATGCCGGCAGTCGAGCAGGACGCAGCCTTTGATGCCACGCCCTTCATTAATTTCAATTTGTTCCGCCCGGGAGACGACATCCCGCGAAGCCAGCTCCAGCATATTGGGCGCATAACGTTCCATGAAGCGCTCGCCCTTGCTGTTGAGAAGATAGGCCCCTTCTCCCCTGGCGGCTTCCGTAATCAAGAGGCCCTTCCCCTTTAGCGTCGTCGGGTGATATTGCACCATTTCCATATCCATTAATGGGGCCCCGGCCCGGTAGGCCACGGCCATGCCATCACCTGTACAAATCAAAGCATTGGTGCTGGGTTCGTACACCCGCCCTAAGCCGCCTGTGGCCATGATGACGGCTTTGGCTCGAAATAGCGCGAATGTTCCTGTTCGAATTTCAAAGGCCACCACGCCGGCACACCGTCCCTGGTCGTCTTTCACGAGGGAGGTCACAAACCATTCTTCATAGACGGGGATTTGAGCCTGCATAGTTTGTTCATACAGCACGTGAAGCATTGCCTGTCCGGTAAAGTCGGACACAAAAAAGGTTCGTGCGCGTTTTTGTCCACCGAATCGGCGCGTACCGAGGTGGCCTTCCTCATTGCGGTTAAAGATGACCCCCATATGTTCCAAGGTAATAATATCCTGGCCGGCTTCTTGAGCGAGAACCTCAACGGCGTCCTGGTCGCTCAGATAATCACTGCCTTTCACCGTTTCGAAGGCATGGTCTTCCCAGTGGTCCCCCCGGTCGGTCAGGGCGGCGTTAATACCGCCTTGAGCGGCATTGGAATGACTACGCACGGGATGGACTTTCGTCAGAAGAGCGACAGAAGCCCCTTGGTTATGCGCGGCAATAGCCGCCCGCATCCCGGCCAGACCGGCACCAATGACGAGCACATCATAGGAAAATGAAGAGGTCATCCTTCTCAAGTAAAGATGCGTGGCACGGGGATTCGGGCAATGATGACGTCGGCCGGGTTCGTGGCCCGACTAGGTGGATAAGGTCTCACGTGTCTCCACTGATTGATAAGTACGATGGCGTGGGCCCTCATAAATCTGGTCAGGCCGGAACAAGTGATTATCCTGATATTGTTCAAAACAGTGCGCTAACCACCCGGCCACCCTCGCCATGGCAAAGACAGGAGTAAATAAATCAGTTTCAATGCCCATCCGATGGTAAATGATGCCGGAGTAAAAATCTACGTTGGGCCGAATGCCTTTGGGGCCCACTCGTTGTTCCATTTCCTGCTCAACCGCCCTGGCAAGAGAAAATAAGGAATTGCCGTTCGGTCGGGAATCCAATTGTTGAGCAAATTCTTGTAATACGGTGGCGCGAGGGTCCTTGACCTTATAAATCCGATGTCCGAACCCCATAATTTTTTGCTTCATCGAAAATTTGTGGTCCAGATATGCAGGAATGGCCTCAATAGTTCCAATCTCCTCCAGCATGTGAATGACGGCCTCATTGGCGCCGCCATGCAACGGGCCTTCTAATGTTCCAATGGCTGAGGCGATCACTGTAAACGGATCGGCCAGGGTGGAGGCCGTCACCAGTCCGCTAAACGTCGAGGCGTTCATCGTGTGCTCGGCATGGAGAATCAAGCAGATGTCAAACATCCTGGCCATGTCCGGGGAAGGGACTTTTTCGGTGAGCATGTATAAAAAGTTTTCGGCCAAGGAAAGGTCGTCGCGTGGTTGGATCTGCTCATCACCATGGCGCAGGCGGGCAAACGCTGCGACGATGGTGGGGAGTTTGGCGATGAGGCGGACGGCGGTCCAATACCGGGTGGCGTCATCCCGGACATCCGGCACCGGATAAAACATGCCCAAGGCCGCCACGGCCGCCTGCAGGGCATCCATCGGGTGTCCGTGTTCGGGGAGGCATTTCAGGAGATCAGTAATGCGATATTTAATCCGTCGATGGTGTGTGAGATCTTCGTGAAACTGGGCCAGTTCCGTTTGAGTGGGAAGCCGGTTGAACAATAATAAAAACGCCGTTTCGGTGAAGCTGCTTCGGATCGCAAGCTCCTCAATGGGGATACCGCGATATTCCAGAATCCCCTGTACCCCATCCACATAACTGATGGTTGATTTCGCCGCAGGAACTCCTGCCAGGCCTGGTAAATAATCTTCCATGTCACCTTCTCTTTCTTAGATGTCACATCCGTACGTTTGCGAGTAATTTAGTATACCGTGCTCGTGATCTCCACCCCAACTTTCCTCGAAGATTTGCTATACTTATTCTTGGAAAATCAGGATGACCCGAAGTGTTGACTGTGAGAAAGTCGTATCTCATGAGTTCTCGTTTGGTTTAAATTTTAATTTCAAGAAAGGGGATTTGAGTATGCAGGGTGTCAAAAACTTCATGATGGTCGTGGGATTGGTGGCTCTGGTCACGGGGGGGACGGGGAGCTTGGCAGGAGCTGACTCCGGGAGTGATCACAATCCACATGGGAAGCAGCCTCATGCGGGAATGGGCTATGGTCATGACGATCATGAGGGTATGGGGCGGCATGGCGGTCTTTCAACATTGGCCATGAAGGAGCTGTTGGGACTTTCCGATGAACAGGTGAATCAGTTGCATCCGCTCGAGCTGGAGTACCGGAAGACCATGATTCAGAATGGGGCCGATTTACGGGTTGCCATGGTGGATTTGGGGATGTTCACGGATGCGAAGAAAACGGATATGGCCGCGATTGCCGCCAAGGTCGATGAAATTAGCCTGTTGCAAAAAAAGATGATGATGTATCGTGTTGAGGTTCTTCTGAAGGTCAAAGAGGTGTTGTCCCCTGAACAATATGAGCAATTCCGATCACGGCTGCGTGCGCAAATGGAGGGGATGTCCCATCATGGAGGGGAAAAACCAGAAGGAGAAGGACACCATGGCGAGTATCCGGATAAATTTCATGGCCATGATGATAAGGTTGAGAAAAACCACCCCTGAGCATAGGGGGTTCCTCTTAACGAGACTTCCTTCCGTTTCTTGCGACCTGCGAGTAAGTATTGAGGTTTGAGGTCAATGAGCATCCCGAATAAGTCATTCTTCACAAGGGTCCCTTCATCCAAGGGGAGAAGGGACCTGTGGTTTTTCCTGTATCCCCCATGCTGCATTTATCTCCCTACAGGGTTTTAGGGGAAGTTGTAGGGGATTGCCTGCACATCTTGATGTGATCCTTTTGGCACATTGCCGGAGGATGATCTCTAACCACTTGATGTTGTTCATGAAAATAATCATGTGAGGGTGGGGAATGAGCCTTGCACTATCTATTTTAATATATGAGTAGTGCAACACGATAAAGTACCTCGTCGCATTTATTTGTTGTGGAGGGAGGTTGTCATGAAATCCTTTACTAAATTGAGTGTCTTATTATTCGTGATGGGCTTCCAGGGAGTTATGCCGGGTTTTGCCATGGAGGGGGAACCCTTGGCTCAAACACCTGAGGTTCAACAGGAAATACAGACGAATTCTCCGACAACGACGTCACGGTATATGAATGTTGAAGGGAAGCTTCAGGCCATCCAGGGAGATATGTTTATCATCGAAGGGGCATCAGCCGAACAACAGGTTAAAATCCAGGTGGGGAAAGATACTGCGTTCCCCAATGGGGAAAAAGAAATCGGGCAACCCATTAATGCCCTGGTTTCGGCTCAGGATGGACATGCGTTGATTATTCAATGACAGGCGGCTCGGTATTTCGCTGCCTTGGACTGAGGTATGAGGTCGAATGTTATAGGAAGAGAGCATCGGGGAGGAATGTAAGGATTCTCCACGATGCTATGAATGCGGGAAGGGTGAACATTTCAGAATTATTCACTTTGTCACTTGGGGGAGTCACAGTGTGTGGTTCGAAGTGTTCGTCCTTCCGCTAATTTTACGTTGATAGGTGCATGCTAACAAATTATTGGAGAGAAGGCCAATGATGAAATGTGAAACGTGCTATCAAGAGTATACGGCTTTTGATTTCGTCACCTTGCGGAACCTTTGCGAACATGTGTATTTGGATTCCCTTGCCCAGAAGCAGAATCCCTCTTTATTCAAGTCAGACAAGCCTGTTTCCCCGTTGAACATACACCAACCGGTCTGACCAGGGCTGCCAGCCCTGCAGATCGAATGGCTTGGGACATAAGAGAGTATGGGTTTTAGGGGCAGGACCGTCCGTGTGTTTGTTCTTCGGCGTGGTATGAACTCCGAACAAGCGGGCCCGATTCCACATGCTGAAATCCTAAGGCCATTCCTTCTTTTTTGAATTCCTCGAACTCCTCTGGCGTATAGTATCGCGAAACCGCCGCATGCTGAAGAGTCGGCTGAAGGTATTGGCCGATGGTCAGAATGTCACAGCCTACTTCTCGAAGATCACGCATCACCTGCAAAATTTCATCGTTTGATTCCCCTAACCCTGCCATTAGTCCGGATTTTGTTCGTCCCCCCATGGTTTTGGCCCATTGAAGAACATTGAGCGATCGCTGGTATTTCCCCTGTGGTCGAATTGAGGGGAATAGGCGAGGGACGCTCTCAATATTATGGTTCAAAATATCCGGCTTGGCCTGCATCACTCTTTCCAGATCAGTCTGCTTGCCCTGAAAATCAGGGATCAACACTTCGACGGTGCATGCCGGATTTTCATGTCGGATTCGTTGAATGGTCTCCGCAAACAGTGCGGCCCCTCCATCGGGGAGATCGTCACGATTGACCGAGGTGACCACTGCATGCCGGAGTTTTAGGAGTTTGACGGCATCCGCCACCCGCTGAGGCTCTTCCCGGTCCACTGCAGACGGGCGTCCCGTGGTCACCGAGCAGTAATGGCAACGCCTGGTGCAAATATCTCCAAGAATGAGAAACGTGGCCGTCCGATTATTCCAACATTCCCATATATTCGGGCATCGTGCTTCTTCACAAATGGTATGCAGGTGATGGGTATCCATCAGTTGACGGATTTCCTGGTAATGGGGTCCCGGCCGGAAACGGACTTTGAACCAGGAGGGAAGGTTTCTTCTTCGTGAGGGCTTTGCGGAAGAAGAGACGTGAGTAATTTCTGAAGTAGGGATAAATGTCATGAGCGCCTTCGAGTCTATCGTAAGCGATGATTGTCTCCGGAGGTGGCCTTGAGTGGGAGACGCACCAAACAGCAATGTCCTATTCTAACACGTGGGTATAGGGATGCCTACTTTCTCGAAAAGATTTGCTAGAGCCTAAATGAGCGTGGGGAGCCTTGTAAGCTATGAGAGCTGGAGTTAGCGAAAGGATAACAGATGGGCCGCCTGGTCAGACTGTCATGCGGGCTCATCAATCATGGGAGAGAAATGGTTGGCCCAATCAATGGCTTCCACATAAAATTCTCGAATCGTGCCAGGAGAGAGTTGGAGTGTTTTGAGTTGCAACCACTCGCCTTTCTCGTAGGCTTTTACGCTGCTCAACGCCGCTCCCATTGCTCCCTTCTCCAGGATTAAGGCTTCAAGAATGTCGTCCGGGAGCGGAAGGGTGCCGACCAGTTTTTCCATGGAAGATCCGTACAAGGCTTCCAGGACCGAAAGAAGGCCCATGGTGAAATACTTTTCTGGAGTATCGGCGCCAAGTTGCTGTCCTAATCTCTCACACATTTTCGCTCGCACCAGGGCGATCACCAGCATTTCCATGGGCTGGTCTTTCCCGGTGGCCATCACAATGAGGGAGGCCCAGGTACGAATCCGGTCGATGCCGACCATACAGGCGGCTTGCTCAATGGACTCCACGCGCCTGGGAAGTCCGACAGAGGCCGAATTTACATATCGGAGAATCTTGTAGCTCAAGGACAGATCGTTTCTGATAAATTCGACCAGACATTCAAAGGAAATATTCTGGTCCTGAATTTTCCCTAATAATTCCAGGAGAGCTATACGGTTTCCAGGAATTTCACGCCCGCGAATAATATCAGGGCGATAAAAGAAGAACCCTTGAAAATAGAACATCCCAAGTTGTTTGCAGGCCTCGAAGGTCTCTCGTGTTTCAACTTTTTCGGCGAGAAGGCGTGCGCGGTAATCTTGGAGCTGTCGCGTCTCGTGTCGTAATTGTTCGGAGGTTTTTCCTAAGACATCGATTTTCACAATATCGGCTAATTCCAGAAACGGTCGAAAGCGATCATGGAACACAAAATCATCCAAGGCAATGGTATAGCCTTGCTGAGAGAGGGAGGCGATGGCTTCAATGACTCGTTGGGTGGGTTCCACCGTCTCCAATATTTCCAAGACCACGCGGTGTTTCGGGAGAGCCTCACAATGTCTGTCTAATAAAAATTGGTTGGGAATATTCAAAAAAGCCAGGTGGGTTCCCACCACATGTTCCAGGCCAATATCGAGGTAGGTATTTAAGAGGACCTGGGCTGTGGCGATTTCTTCATTATGGATAATTGCTGAGTCGGATTCACAGTTTCGATATAACACCTCATAGCCAATGGTCTTCAGATTCGGGCCTAAAATTGGCTGGCGACCGACGAAGATATTCCCGAAATTGGCAATGCCGGTGTTCATGGCTAGAGGCGAAGATTAGGAGCTGTGATGTGTATAGCGAAGGAGAGCATGTCTGTGGTGATACCGATTATTCTCATTTGCGATTTCCACGCTGCTAGGGGTCTCCTGTCAATATTGTCGGCATTTCACAGGAAAGAATTGAGAAATCTTACAAATGCATCCAAGTCCAGGAAAGAAAGTGGAAGGAGGCTGGTCGGACTTGGAACAACTCATTTGTGTGAGCCGCGTGGTCAAGGATCCGAGGATTTTCCGTTCGTTCAGGTTGTTGAACCTATGATGTTCCAGGCATTTTTCGTCAGGTGTTTGCGAATCTCTGAAAGGTTACAACAGGATGTGGTGTCGGAGAGAAGGGGAGTCGATTACGAGAGAATCTTCGAATTTTTCGGCGAGGTGGTTTATGCCTTACCTGAAGGGCCTCCTACATGGAGCATCGGAGCCAGGGCCTCAACCCTGATAGGTCGGCTAAAGAAATAACCCTGGTAATGGTCGCATTTCAGGGTAGTGAGAAGATCGAGTTGCTCCTGATTTTCCACCCCTTCCGCGACGACGGTCAGGGAAAACTCATGCGCCAAATAAATCATGGCGGAGACCAAGGCCCTGGCTTCAGGGTTATGGGTAATATCAATCAGAAAGGAGCGGTCGATCTTTAACTCATGAATGGGAAAACGTTTCAAATAACTAAGAGAGGAGTAGCCTGTCCCGAAGTCATCCATAGAGATCTTTGGCCCCAAGGCCATCAGGTGGTTCAAGGTCTCCACAGCCTGCTCAGCGTTTCCCATTAACAGGCTTTCCGTCAGCTCGAGTGTCAAATGCTTTGCATCGACCCCCTTGCTCTCTAGGGTCTCCCTCACCAAATGCACTAGATAGCCGTCATTGAATTGTTTCGCCGAGACATTCACCGCGACCTGAATCCATATTCCCTCGGCCTGCCAGCGCGCCAGTTGTGCACAGGCTTCTTTGAGCACCCATTCACCCAAAGGGATGATCAGGCCGGTCTCCTCGGCTAAGGGAATGAATTGATCCGGAAATATGAGCGTGCCGTCCGGCTTCTGCCATCGAACCAGCGCTTCGACTCCGATGATCTGCCCGCTCTTCACCTCAACCTTCGGCTGATAATACAACAGCAGTTGGTCTCCCTCGATGGCATGGCGCAAGTCTGCCTCCATTCGCAGGCGTTCCAGGCTCTGAGAATTCAATTCGCTCGAATAAAAATTGAAACCTCCCTTCCCATGAAAGTTGGCCTGGGCGCTCGCCCCAACGGCGCATTGGATGAGGGTGGTCAAATCTTCGGCATCGGCAGGAAAACTTGCAATACCGATACTTGGAAAAATGTAGACCTCGGTTCCATTGGCATTGAATGGAGATTCCATGACCTTCAGAATACGAGATGCTAACTTCGTCGCATGTTCGGCATGAGCCATCGTCGGACACAATAACGAGAATTCATCCCCATCCACGCGAAACAGGCTATCCAATTCACTCGAATCAGGTATTCCTCGCCCGAACACATCCGATCGGCGCATGCATGAACTCATTCGCTCCGCGATCTGCGTGATGAGCTGATCTGAGATTTCCGGGCCGAAGGTATTGGAGAGCCTCTTAAACTGATTGAGTGTGATATGCAACAACACCAGGTTTTCGTGATGGCGTTCCGCTCGCTGTATAAACCATGCCAATCGGTCAAGAAACAAACTCCGGTTCGGCAATTTCGTCAAGGCATCGTAGTAGGCAAGTTGGTTCTGATAGGCGCGGGCAGCGAGGGTGTTGCGAACCCGGAGTTTCAATTCACTGGGATCGACCGGCTTGGACAGAAAATCTGTGGCACCCCGGTCGAGGGCCTGAAGTTTAGTCTCTGCGTCGGAAGAAGAAGTCAGGATAATAACAGGAAGATGTTTCAGCTTGGGATGGTTCCTCACCTGCTGCAGGATTTCGAATCCTGGGACGTTCGGCATCATCAGATCAAGCAACAGAATATCCGGTCGATGCTCTTCAATGAGTTCCATGGCCAGGGAGGAATCCTCCACGAGCACAAAGTGCTGATAATCAGCATCCTCTAGATAGGCGCGCATAATCTCCATCGTCGTCGCCTCATCGTCGACCATCATGATCGTGGCCTGAGTCAGCGAGGTTTCATCGCACCCCAATTCCTTGAGAACGGGTTTAGCCAAAAGTAACCCGTCGCTATTTTCTGATTGGAGTATTCTCTGATCTGCCTGTTCTGTTTCCATGTCGCGATAATTTCAAATCTTGAAATGTCGGTATCCCAGGGTCAGTCCAAGGCGCTTCTTAGGCTTGTTTACAGGTTTTTCGGTCGATTTAAAGTGAAAATTAAGTAAATAAGGTACAAATGAAGAAAAAATGGAGGCCGATTGTGGATGGACACCTCCAAGCTCGCTGACATCCGTTGAGCTGGAAGGTTAGTAGGGGTGGTCCCGTACGATGGAAAGGGGTGCGGAGCGTTAACCGACAGGCTTGCGTGCAGAGGGCCTTCCCACTTCCACTGGCTCTGGTGTGCCCCGATTCCCATGACCTATGCGTGCCGCCAAATGGTGAAGGTGGTGAAGGTGCCGTTCGATGGCTGCCAGTTCGGTAGTTTTGGCCGCGGTTTCCAGGTCTACCGCCGGCTTGGTCAACACATCGAACCCCACGGTGCCACCCGCGCCCTTGAGCCAATGAGCCAGCTTAGCCAAGGCCTCCATATCCCGATTGGAATAGGCGGCATCCATCGCGTGCAGTTGTTCGTCCAGGCGTCCTACAAAACGTGCAATCACGTTGGCGAATTTCGGATTGGTCCCCCCTAACTTGGAAACAATGGGTGAGGAATCCTCCGCTTGTGAGGTTTGCTGTTGCGGGGGCCCGGGCATGATGGATTTCCTTGACGATTCACCTACGGGTTGAGCGTGGAGCAACTGGGCCAATTTTGCTAGGAAACGATCGATGTCGACGGGTTTGGTCAGGTAGTCGGAATATCCGGCATCAAATAACTCCTGCTCGAAGCCCTTCATGGCGTTGGCGGTGAGCGCGAGAATGGGGATCTGCAGCCCTCTGTCGCGTAAGGTGCGAGTGGCGGTGAACCCGTCCATCTCAGGCATCTGCACGTCCATGAGAATGATGTCGTAATCGGCGGCCGTGGCCATTTCCACACCTATGCGACCATTACCCGCTTCGTCGATGGTCAGACCATAATCCTCCAGGACCACCTTCACGAATTCGCGGTTTTCAGGGCCATCGTCCACGACGAGGATCCTTGCCGACGGAAAGGCCCAGTTGGTGTGTGCCTGCACCATGGCGGAATCGACGACAGCTAGGGCCTGTTCCGGTTTCACCCAGGCCATCTTCAACGCACTGCCGGCATCCAGTGTGATCCTGAACACACTGCCGACTCCCGGCTGACTTTCTACCGTGATATCCCCACCCAAGGCGCGTGCGAACTTGCGGCTGATAGATAATCCAAGGCCGGTTCCACCGAACTTTCTGGTCACCGACGCATCGGCCTGAACAAAATCTTCAAAAATACGGCGAGTGGCTTCTGGATTCATTCCGATGCCGGTGTCTGCGATATCGATATGAAATTGGAGCAGGTCTCCCGCCACATGCTTGGCGTGCGCGGTCACCGTGACCATGCCGCGCTCAGTGAATTTCACCGCGTTTCCCACGAGGTTGGTGACAATCTGACGCATCCGGCCCGGGTCGCCGATAATGGTTTCCGGGACGTCATCCGGTATCTTGAGGTTGAGTTGGATGCCTTTCTCGTGAGCCCTGACACCCAGGACCCTGACGACATCCATGATCACGAGATAGGGATTGAATCGTACCCGTTCGATCTCAAAACGACCCGACTCGACCTTCGAGAGATCCAAAATATCGTTGATGAGGTCAAGCAAATGTTTCCCGCTGGAATGGATGATCTCGAGGTGTTTATGGGTTTCAACGGAGTCACGTCCGAAGCCACGTTTGAGCAATTCCGTGAAACCCAGGATCGCATTCATAGGCGTGCGGATCTCATGACTCATATTGGCCAGGAAGGCGCTTTTGGCCTGATTGGCCGCAACGGCCTCCTCTTTGGACTTCAGTAACTCGATTTCGGCTTCTTCCAATTGCGTCACGTCGTCAAAGCTGACCAGGACCCCGACATTTTTGGCTCCGCTGCCAAGGATAGGAGAGCAATTAATCATGAACGTCAGCCGTGTGTCGTCGGGCAGAGTCAACCGGACGCGTTCGTTCTTTTGAGCCTCTCCCGAATTCAATGCGACATGCCAGGGGTGTGTCCCCGGTGCCAATGGATGGCCTTCGATGTCAGACCACGGAAACGCTCCGGCCGGCCGGCCTAAGAGCGCCTCAGGCGTCGTGCTCAACAAGGAGGCAAAGGCGCGATTGGCGAGCATGATTTGCCCTGTGTTGTCGAGCACCAGGAGTCCTTCTGCCATCGTATCCAGAGCGGATCGCACACGTTCAGGAACAGCCTCCGAGGGATCGAGTTGTTTCAACATTTTCCCCAAATACAGATAAAAGCCGATAAAACACATCAGGGCCACGAACAGCAGCAGTTGTGTCTGTTGCCCGGTGATAAACCCCATCCAGCCTTTGTCATTTACCGGTGTGAATCGCAGTTCAACCTGCCCCCATTTATCTTCCCCTTCCCAAATAGCGACCGTCACCTGGGTATTAGAAGAATAGTCCGAATTGTCGTCACGCCAATGTTGCTCATGGTTCCCGATGGTCACAAGCCGAAGCCCCGATTCCATTCGCAATCCTGCAGACAACAGGTCTGCATTACGGTCCACGACCAATTGCAAAATCCCCTCCAGGCGGTCAACATCCTCCTGGGTGATCAGGATTGAGCCATTGGCGGCGATGGACTCGGCTAAGGCCGCACGTCCCTGGCGAATCGCTCCTGTGCGGTCCGGCAACAGACCAAACAAGCTCGCGGTCAGCAGCACACTGACAAGGAGACTGACCTGGCCAATGGCCAGACGGGATTTTGTTGAAAGTGAGAATCTTTTCATATCTCGGTGTGCCGGAGATGGAAAAACTTCCGTGTCTTGGCTAAAAGACCGCCCTTTATCTCATTGGTATCGGCCATTGCCGAGGGTTTCTCAAACAGGGACTCCACTGAATCACCTTCTACGTCCTTCTGCCCTCTTTGTCGCTTTTTCTTTGCCGCCGCATCGAGCACCAACAGGGGATTCACAAACTGCCAGGCCGGCACCGACGAGAGCAGGGCCGTGAGCAGGACCCCACTACGAAGGAGCCACATGACATAACCAATAGACATCCCGGTGGACACCGCAATGCTGGATGCCAAATAGGTTTTTTCGGTTGACGCGACATCTTGAACATCGTCGCGGACACGATCCAGGTCCTGAAGGAACCCTGATCTGTGCAGTAATGACCGAATTTCATCCTTGAAGGTTGTCATGTCAATGGGTTTCCTGAGCACATCCCAGATGTCACTCATCATCTCCACGATGCCCGTGCGTTCTGCATCCTCTTGCTTAGCCGGCAATTCGTGTCGTCCCAGAGTATTCTCGGTAACCGAAACTTTGGCCCCAGTGATCGTGGAACCCTGTCCGCCGTCAGGGAAATTCCCTGGCGTGCCGGGATCAAGACTGCCCCCATTGCCTGGCGCCTGGTCCCCCGAAGTCTCTTCGCCGGCATCTCTTGGGGGGGGATCGGGTGAAGGCGAAGAGTCCGGCGGCGGTGGAATGAAAATTTGCGGCGGAACATTGGCTTGGGTCACGGTGACGGCAATGGCCTGCGTATCGATGGCGGTGCCGTCGGAGGCCTGGACGATCACGTCATAGATGTTGTCGCCACCCACATCGCCTGGTGTCTGAAAATCGGGAGCCGTGATGAAAGTGAGGATCCCGGTCGTGGGATCGATGCTAAAGAGCGCCCCATCGGCGCCCCCGACAATGCTATAGATCGGTGTCGCGCCTTCGGCATCGATGGCATCGACATCGGTGACGCCGGTGGTGCCGGTGATGACGGATATATTGGCGTTGGCACCGCCTCCATTCGAAGTAATGATCGGCGCATCGTTGACCGGAGTGACGGTCAAGCTCACCGTGACAGTATTCGAAGTGAGGCCGGAGAGATCCCGGATCGTATACGTGAAGCTATCGGTGAGGGTTTCCGAGCCGTCATGCGTGTAATCCACCGTTCCATCGCCATTGATGCGATCGATGGTGCCATTGGTGGGGGCGGAGACAATGGTGATGCTGGTCAGATCCAACCCGTCATCGGGATCGCTATCATTGTTGGAAAGGTTCAGCCGGTTGGTCGCCCCTTCAGTGACGGTAAAGCTGTCGGCCACCCCTATGGGCGCATCGTTGACCGGAGTGACGGTCAAGTCCACCGTGACAGTATTCGAAGTGAGGCCGGAGAGATCCCGGATTGTATAGGTGAAACTGTCGGAGAGGGTTTCGGAGCCATTATGAGTATAATCCACCGTTCCATCACCATTGATGCGATCGATGGTGCCATTGGTGGGGGCGGAGACAATGGTGATGCTGGTCAGATCCAACCCGTCATCGGGATCGCTATCATTGTTGGAAAGGTTCAGCCGGTTGGTCGCCCCTTCATTAACGATAAAACCGTCCCCCACGGTTACCGGGGGATCATTGACGGGATTGACGTTGATCGTCGTGCGGGCAGCGGCACCGTCTGCCGTGCCGTCGTTAACATACACGTCGATTAATCGGTCTCCATCGGTGGGCGCGTTCGTATCCGTGTGCTGGTACTGAATCGCCTTGATCAACGTTTCTGTCTCGACCTCTGTAAACGTCCCGCCACCTTGTTTGGTAATCGTGACCGTGGCTGTTCCGGCCCCGGTGGCGAGCAAAACATGATAGTTCCCGCCGGCGGTGTCCTGTCCGGCCACGGCGGTGGCCAGGGTAAAGGTATTGCCGTCGAGCAGGAGCGTCTCGGTATTACCGTTCAGCAGACCGCTCACGCCCAATTTCACATAGGCGAATGTGGTGCTGTCCACATCCAACAGATCCGTGTCACTATCGGCGATGCCAATCGGCCCGCCCCCTTCAGTGAACGTGATGGTATAGTTGTTGACCGTGGCGCCGGAACTGTCGTCGGCATCCAGATCCAAGGTTGGAGGATCATTGACCGCATTGATGGTGACGGTAATGGATCCCGTATTGCTCAGCGCTCCGCCGCTGCCTTGGCTGCCAGAGTTGCTGTCGTTAATCACAAAGTCAACCTGCACGCTGGCGGGCGGCGTGCTGCTGTTGTTGGCATAGGTGATCTGCTGGAGTGCACTGTTGACCAGGGCCGTGGTGGCATTCCCGTTGAAGGTCAAGACCAGCGTGCCCCCGCTGTTGGTGGTGACGGTGCCGATGGTCGTGCCGCCAAGAACCAGACTGCCGCTTTCCGTCAAGGTATTGAGGGTGCCGCTGTTGGCGAACACATCGTCGGCATTGGCGCCGGCGTTACGGGTCAAGGTGAGTGTGGCGTTGTTGTAATCATTGGCGGCATCCAGTTCAGCGTCGGCGATCGTGGCATTGCTGTCGAGCACCACCGCGGCACCGCCTTCAGTGAAGGTGGGCGTGTTGTCCAGACCCCCGAAGGCAGGCTGGTCATTTCCAGGATCTATGTTAATCGTCGTGCGGGCGGCGGCACTGTCGGTCGTGCCGTCATTCACCTTCACCTCGATCAACCGGTCACCATCAGATGGTGCGTCCGTATCCGTGTGCTGGTATTGAATAGCTTTGATGAGCGTTTCCGTTTCGACCTCACTAAATATCCCGCCCCCCTGCTTGATGATCGTCACAATGGCTGTGCCCGCTGACGTGGATACCCGCACATGGTAGTTGCCGCCGGTGGTATCCTGGCCTGGGGTATCGGTGGCCAGAGCCAAGGTATCCCCGTCGAGGATCAGGACTTCCGCATTGCCATCCTGGAGGCCACTGAGAGACACGGTCACGTAGGCGAAGGTCGTGCTATCCACATCCGCAAGGTTGGTGTCGTTGTCGGCAATCGCCGTGGGGCCGTCACCCTCGCTAAAGGTGAAAGCATAATCGTTGCCTGTGGCTCCGGAACTGTCATTGGTATCCAGATCAAGAGTCGGTGAGGTGGTCGCCCCGTACTGGCGCGCAAAAATATCGGTTTGGGCCCCGTCGCTGCCGGTCCACACGGCGACAAAGTTATCACGGTCCAGCATGGCTACAGAGGCGCGGTCCTGCACGTTGGCGGTGATTTGATTAATCAAAAACTCGACACCGATTTTTTGACCACTGGCGTTGAATTTCTGGCCGAAGACACCGGCGGTATCATTCTGTCCGGGCCGATCTCCGGCACCCTCCCATACAACGATGAACTCACCGATATCATCCATGGTAACGGAGGGATTCGTCTGAGTGCCTAGAAACGAGGTATTCACGATTTTTGGCGTGAAGAGCGGATTGCCGGAGGCATCAAATTGCCTCACGTACACATCCACACTCAAAAGAGTCGCGTGGTAGGCCACGGTAAACCGGCCGTCGCCACTCATATCCACTGCGGCGGCACCGGCACTGAGCTGTAAGAGCACGTCAACTTGACCGCTGTTCTGGGGAACACCGGCGCTGTTGTAGAGTTGAAAAAACACATCGCTGCCGTTATCCCAGACGACGACAAAGTTCCCTGAATCGTCAATGCCCACGGACGGATCTTTGGCGGCCGCTGCGGTATTCACCGTAATATCGCTGCCAACTAATCCACCGGCAAAGCTGCCCTTCCGAACAAAGATGCCTTCGTTGCCGCCGCCGTCGCCTTCCCAGGCGATCACGAAATCACCGGCGTCGTTCATGTTCACGGAAGAGTTTTGCTGGGTATTGGCGGTGCCCGTGTTGACAATCACATCCCCGGCGTCAACGGCGGTGCCGTTGGCCTGAAAGCGGCGCATGAATATATCGTTGCCCTGGTTCCAGGCCACAATAAAATTTCCACTATCGTCCACGGCCACGTCGGTCCAATTGTTGGTTCCTCCGCCGATGTTCACTTGAAACTGTGCGACCTTCTCATTGCCGCTGGCGTCCAACACCTTGGCATACACCTTGTCGTTGGAGGTTCCATTGGTCCACACCACCACGTAATCGCCGTTGGGCGCGATATCGACGGCCCGTTCAGCTCCCCGCACGGGGCCGCTGGTCTGCTCATCGTTTCCGGAAGCCGCATTGACCATGAATTCATTCCTGGAGACAAAGGCTGAGGATTTGTATTCGTACGCTCCGATGTCCGGTGCCGCATCACGAGTGAGTCCCCGTTGATCGACCGCAGGCGCTCCGATTGGTGTGCCCGCGTTGAGTGCCGGGCTGCCGGCTAACAGGGCATGTGTCCGGGTCAACCCGCCGTTGTCGGCCAAAACATCCAGATTGGCGCTCACACCGGTGAGGTCGCTACCAAAACCGGTCGCTCCACCAACGACTTCAATCAGGTTGTAGCCGCTGCTGCTGAAATTGCCCAGGACATCATCATTCGCAGTCGTGGCCGTGTTGCCGCCGACAATGGTATTGGAAATTTGAACGAGCGCACCGTTGGAATACATACCGCCCGCGTCATTGGCATTGTTGAGTGTGAACGTGGAATTGATCACTGTAATGGGAGTATCCGTCCACACACCGCCCCCTTCATCGACAGCCGTATTCCCGCTGAACGTCACGTTGGTCAGGGTTCCTCCATCGGCACCATGAAAATAAATGCCCGCGCCTTTATCCGCCAGGTTATTCGCAATGAGGACCCGGTTGAGATTCAGGGTGCCATGCACGTGGAAGGCACCACCTTCGCTCCCCGTACCGTCGTTATTGGTCAGGACAGCGTCGCTGAGATTCAGAATGCTGGAGTTGTCGACCAAGATCCCGGCCCCATTATTACTTTCCCGGCCGTTTTGAATCGTGACCCCGCTCATGGTGGTCGTACTGCTTCCTTTGGTCTCAAATACCCGTTCATTCGCGTTGCCATCGAGGATGGTGGTGGCTGCGCCGGCTCCGGTGATGATCACATTGTCATCGATTTCCAGCTTTCCGGTGGTCAAAACATAGGTTCCGGTCGGAATGACGATCGTGTCGGTTCCGGGTGCGGCATTGGCGTCGATGATGGCTTGACGCAGTGATCCGGCACCTGAATCGTTAGTATTGGTTACCGTAAATGTGGCTAGGACGCCTTCCCAGGCTGCTTGTGTGGTTTCGCCAATGACGATAGACGTTTCAATAAAACCAGTGGAGGCCTCTAAATTCCAATTGGCATATTCGCTGACGTGCCCGGTCCGGTCGGTGCTTGCGGCAATATCAGCGCCTGTCAGTTCGGCTAAGGTTTGTATGGTCGATAGGCCGGCCTGACCACGGCCAAAGGTACAGCCGTAGATCAGCAAGTCGGCCTCAGCAGACAAACTTTGTCCTATTTGGGCCAAGAGGTCCGCATATTTTCCACTGATAGTCTCTTGGGTGAGGAAGGTGGTCCCAAGATGTAACTCGGCGACATCCCCTTCGGCTATCAGATGAATGGCATCAATGTCGGTTCGTTCGCCAAGAATTTCCGCAATTTGTTCAATCCCGTCTCGTCTCCCATCCAGCAGAATGACTTCTGCTGCAGGATTAATTCCTTTCATGAGGATCTGGTAATCCTCGACCCGCGTATCGATGAAGACAATTTCCCGACGATTGGCTGGAGTGGGGGCGATAAGCGAGAAATTGGAGGCCCAATCGGCTTCACCGTCAGTGTCCATGACGGCATCGGAGTTCGTGTCTGCATGACCATCGGTATCCGACATAGTTTGATTTTGAGCGGTCTGATCTTGAGCCACTTCTGCCCCCGTGGAAAGGGCGGCTCCATCAAAGAGAATTCTTGGTTCGAGAGCCAATAGCGCTTTCATACCCTTGGGCACCTCCACCCCGTGTGCTTAGTCGCCCACGTGTGTGGTTCCAAATGCATGAGTCTCTGTGATACCGGTTCACTTGAAGAGCTGAACGTATTTTTGTCGTCGGATTGACGTTTTGCCCTGAGAACGGCAAGTTTTGCCTGGTCCATTCTCTCTCCCTATTTAGTCTTTATTCCTCAAAAATCGAAAAATAACTTTCTCTTTCTTTTCGGCCATTTGCATTATTACTGGACTTCATGCGGAAAAATTTACCCGGATCATTTTTGCCGGCTATCGGGAATGTTCAGGATACGTAGGAAGGTGGGGAGACGGATGGATCGAACTGGATCTTGTTCCATGTTCAGAACAGACCACTTGGAACACAACGCTTGACTCAACGAGAACAAAACAGGGAGTCGACCTTGAAATATCGCGGGGGATTTCAACTCATATTTGGTGACATAAATAGGTGGGCATGAACGTTGGCTTAGGTTGTTTAAACGCCGGATGGAAACCTCATGAAAAAAATAACAATCGTTTACGACAACTGGACAAGCGAAATATCACTATGCGGAATGTTTTCGGTGGGATGCTTATCAGGTATTCCGACTAAACCACCGGGTTCTGGGGGCCTTGGCGTGGTCCCCGTCTTTTTCCTGAGATGTCTCCGCTGCCCCCGAATTTTCAAACAGGGACTCCACAGAATCGTCTTCTACATCCTTCTGCCCCTTTTTTCGCTTCTTCTTCGCCGCCGCATCGAGCACCAACAGGGGATTCACAAACTGCCAGGCCGGTACGGACGAGAGCAGGGCCGTTAACAGGACCCCACTACGAAGGAGCCACATGACATAACCAATAGACATCCCGGTGGACACCGCAATGCTGGATGCCAAATATGTTTTTTCGGTTGCCGCGATATCTTGAACCTCGTCGCGCGTCCGATCGAGGCTCTGAACGAATCCTGATCTGTGCAGTAATGAACGGATTTCATCCTTAAGGGTGGTAAGGTCCAGGGACTTTGGGAGCCCCTCCCACATGTCACTCAACCTATCCAGAATATCGGCGCCTTCTCCCCGTTGTGGCTTCGTGGCCACCTCGTGCTCCGCCTGGCCGGCGACCGAATCCCGGAGGCGAGAGGCGGTAGAGCCCTGACCGCCGTCAGGGATGTTCCAGGGTTCGCTGGAATCAAGGCTACCCCCATTGCCTGGAGCCTGGTCTCCCGAAGTCTCTTCGCCGGCATCTTTCGGCGGGGGATCGGGTGAAGGGGGAGAATCCGGCGGCGGTGGAATGAAAATTTGCGGCGGAACATTGGCTTGGGTCACGGTGACGGCAATGGCCTGCGTATCGACGGCAGTGCCGTCGGAGGCCTGGACAATTACGTCATAGATGTTGTCGCCACCCACATCGCCTGGTGTCTGGAAATCGGGAGCCGTGATGAAGGTGAGGACGCCGGTGGTGGAGTCGAGGCTAAAGAGCGCCGCATCGGCCCCGCCGATAATACTGTAAGTCAGTGTCGCGCCTTCGGCATCGCTGGCATCGACATCGGTGACGTCGGTGGTGCCCGTGATGACGGAAGTATTCGCGCTGGCCCCGCCGCCATTCGAAGTGATGATGGGCGCATCGTTTTGGGCCGTCACGGTCAGATTCACGGTCACGGTGTTGGACGTGGCCCCGGCCAGATCCCGGATCGTATAGGTGAAACTGTCGGCGAGGGTTTCTGTGCCATTGTGCGTGTAATTCACTGTCCCGTCGCCATTGATGCTGGTGATAGTGCCATTGGCAGGGTCTGAGGCAATGGTGATGCTGGTCAGGTCCAGGCCGTCATCCGCATCGGTATCATTCCCGGCCAGATTGAGTGTCGTCGTCGCGCCCTCATTGACAGTAAAGCTATCGGTCACGGCGACGGGCAAATCGTTACCCGGCGTGACGGTCAGGCTTACCGTCACAGTATTGGACGTTGCCCCGGATAGATCATTGATGGTGTAGGTGAAACTGTCGGCGAGGGTTTCGGAGCCATTGTGCGTGTACGTCACCGTCCCGTTGCCATTGATACTGGCAATGGTGCCGTTGGTGGGTCCGGCCACAATGGTGATGCTGGTCAGGTCCAGGCCGTCATCCGCATCGGTATCATTCCCGGCCAGGTTGAGCGTCGTCGTCGCGCCCTCGTTGACGGTAAAACTGTCGGCCAGCGCGACAGGGGGCACGTTCAGGAGATTCACGACCAGGCTCACGGTCACGGTGTTGGAGGTGGCGGCGGCCAGATCATTGATTGTGTAGGTGAAGCTGTCGATGATGGTGGCGGACCCATTGTGGGTGTACGTCACCGTCCCATCGGCATTGATGCTGTCGATGGTGCCGTTGGTGGGGCCGGTGACAATGGTGATACTGGTCAGATCCAGGCCGTCATCGGGATCGAGATCATTGCCGGCCAGGTTCAGGATGGTGGTCGAGCCTTGAGTCACGGTAAAGCCGTCGGCCACGGCAACGGGAGGAATGTTGGTGGCGTTGATGGTGACCGTGATCGAGCCGGTATCGGTGAGCGCCCCGCCGCTGCCTTGGCTGCCGGCGTTGCCATCGTCAATCGTAAAATCGATCTGCACACTGGCCGGCGGCAAGCCACTGCTATTGGCATAGGTCATCTGCTGCAAGGCGCTGTTGACCAACGCCGTGGTGGCATTCCCGTTAAAGGTCAAGACGAGGGTCCCGCCGCTGTTGGTGGTGACTGCGCCGATGGTCGTGCCGCTCACGACCAGGCTTCCGCTTTCCACCAGAGGAAGGAGTGTGCCGCTGCCATTAAACAGATCCTCGACATTCGCCCCGCCATTGCGTGCCAGGGTCAGCGTGGCGCCATTGTAGTTGTTGGCCGCATCCAATTCGGGGTCGACGATGGTGGCGTTGCCATCCAGCACCACCGCTGTGCCACCTTGGATGAAGGTGGGGGTCTGGTTCAGGCCAGTGAAGGAGGGGGAGTCGTTCATGGGGGCAACGATGATGTTTGCCGTATCCATAGCCGTGAGCGAGCCGCCACCCGTGTTGCCCAGGTCATCGACACTTAGGGTTAACAGATCGGTACCCGCAAAATCAGGGTCCGGCTGGTACCTGAGCGTGGTCAACGCATTATTGAGATTGGTGGTCGTACCGGTGACGGTCATGGTCGCGCTATCGTTTGCGCCGTTGGCGAATGTGAGGCCGGTGGTCGTCAGCAGTCTCAAGAGACCGTCGTTCACCGACAAGGTGACGGACAGATCATTCGTCCCCGCATCAATATCCGAAACGCTGACACCGGCTAATGGTCTAAACGCATCATCTTCGTTGACACCATAGGCAGAGGGAGTAATCGTGGCAGTCGGTGGGTCATTGACGGGATTCACATTGATTGTTGTGCGAGCGGCCGCACTGTCGGCCGCGCCGTCATTGACGATCACGTCGATGAGGCGATTGCCGTCGGTGGGGGCGATCGTATCGGTATGTTGGTACTGCACGGCCTTGATCAGGGTTTCGGTTTCCCCCTCGGTGAAGGCTCCGCCGCCTTGTTTGGTGATGGTGACGGTGGCGGTTCCGGCACCCGTGGTGATCACGACATGATAATTGCTGCCGGTTGTGTCTTGCCCTGCGACGGCTGTGGCCAAGGCAAAGGTGTCGCCATCGAGCGCGAGGGTCTCGGCATTGCCATCCAGCAGGCCACTGACCGTCAGTTTGACAGAGGCGAATGTGGTGCTATCCACATCCACGAGGTCGGTGTCGGTGTCGGCGATCCCGATGGGGCCGCTTCCTTCGGCGAACGCGACCGCATAATCATTGCCGGTGGCTCCGGAACTGTTGTTCGCATCCAAGTCGATTGTGGGCGCGTTGTTGACGGCGTTGATGGTGACCGTGATCGCACCGTTATCAGTGAGCGCCCCACCGCTACCTTGGCCGCCCCCGTTGCCGTCATTAATTGTAAAATCGATCTGTACGCTGGCTGGTGGCGTGCCGCTGCTATTGGCATAGGTGAGCTGCTGCAAGGCGCTGTTGACCTGGGCCGTGGTGGCATTGCTATTAAAGGTCAACACCAGAGTGCCCCCGCTGTTGGTGGTGACCGTGCCAATGGACGTGCCGCCCACCACCAGGCTTCCGCTTTCGACCAGAGAACTGAGTGTGCCACTGCCAGCGAATATGTCCTCGGCATTGGCGCCGCCATTGCGAATCAGAGTGAGCGTCGCACCGCTGTAGTTGTTGGTGGCATCCAGCTCGGGGTCGGCGATCGTGGCGTTGTTATCGAGCACCACCGCCGCACCGCCTTCGGTGAAGGTGGGTGTATTGTCCATTCCACTCAGTGAAGGAGCTTCGTTGACGGCACTGAGATTGATCGTGATGGTCGCGGTGTCACTAAGCCCCAAGCTATCGGTGAGCTGCACTGTGAGGCCGAATGAGGAATTGGTTTCGAAGTCCAGTGCAGAGCTATTCACAACCGTGATTTCTCCACTCACGGCGTTGATGGCAAATGCGCCTCCCGTGTTGCCGCCGATAATGGAAAAAGTTAGATTGGGCACCGCAGGCCCGATCGCCAGGCCTGACGGCCAATCGCCGGTGGCTGTCACCGGCGGCAGGGGCGTCCCGTCATATTGAGCACTTTCGATTCGGTCAGTGGTTGCGGCCGTCCAGTAGATTTTTCCCTGAACGGTATCCAACGTCAGGTCTCTCGGTTGGTTCGTTCCGGTGACAACGGTTTGGGCAGTTGCGCCCACCGTCATGTCCGCACGTTGTATTTCATTTAACGTGGCCTCGCTCCAGTAGACCTTGCCGGCGGGCACATCCAAGGCGATACCCCATGGGTCGTTGAGTCCGCTGACGATGGTCTCAATCGTGCTTCCATTCAGGTTCGCGCGTTTGATCGTGCCGGTTCCCTTGTCGGTCCAGTACAGTTTTCCGCCGGTGGGATCGACGGTGAGATCTTTAGAGTTGGTGATACCGGTGATCAACGCCGAAGGGCTGCTGCCGTCCAGATTGGCTTGCCAGATGGAGGTTGCGGCGGTATCGACCCAATAAATTTTTCCACCAGCCGGATCAACGGTGATTCCAAGCGGTCCGCCAAGCCCGGTCAGAAGTTGCTGCGGGTTGCCGCCATCCAGATCGGCACGCCAAAGGGTGTTGGTGTTGTTGTTGGTCCAGTAGACCTTGCCATTCACATCGTCAACCGTGACCCCACGTGGTCCTGTCGCGCTGGTGCCGTCGAACTGCACGGCCAACTGCTGGCTCCCGCTGCTGTCCAGATTGATCCGTCGCAATTCGTCGGTGTCCGTATCCACCCAATATAGTTTGCTGTAACCGGATTGTGGATCCCCATCGGTTCCCACCACGGTTCCCACAGGCGTGCTGTCTGCACTGTTTTCGGTAACAGAGAAAACCTGGTTGTTGATCACAGGCGTGGCGTTGCTCCCTGCCTCGAACGCGCCGATATCAACGCTCGCGTTGCGAGTCGCTCCCCGCTGGTCGACGGCAGGTGCACCGGTTGCCGTGCCGGCGTTGATTGCGGGACTCCCGAAAAGCAGCGCATGGGTTTGCGTCGGGCCACCATTGTCGGCCAGCACGCCGAGATTGGCGCTCACGCCGGTGATGTCGCCGACAATAAAACCGGTCGCTCCCGTTACATCTTTGATCAAATTGAAGCCATTGCTGCTGAAACTACCATCGACATCGGGGTTTGCAGTGGTTGCAGTATTGTCACTCACAATTGTGTTGGAAATAGTGATGGTTCCCGCGTCCGCAACAATTCCACCGCCATCATCATTGGCATGATTTAGCGTAAATGTGGAGTTTGTTATGCTGATTGAGGTATTTGTCCACAATCCCCCACCGTCAATCCCGCTAGTGTTACCGGTGACCGTAATGTTTGTTAACGATCCACCGTCAGCTCCATGGAAGTGTATGGCACCCCCTTCAACAGTGGAGGAGTTATTAAGGAACAGGACGCGATTCACATTGGCAGTCCCGTGCACATGTAAGGCACCCCCAAGATCGCTAGTATTGTTTTGCACGATCGCGTCCGTCAGATTCAAGATGCTGGAGCCATCTACGAAAATCCCACCACCATCGTTCGCATGACCTCCTTGTATGGTGATTCCGCTAATTGTCGCAGTATTGGATCCTAAGAGATGAAACACCCCATCCACACCGAAACCAGAAGCATCAATCACGGTGTTTGCCGCGCCGTTCCCGATAATGATGAGATTGTCGGTAATATCCAGGTCTCCCGTGGTGGCTGCATCTTCGCCAGCCCCGGTAATAGTGAGGAGATAGGTCCCGCTTCCCACGAAGGTAATGGTATCGGTGCCGGGATTCGCATTGGCATTGATGATGGCTTGACGGAGAGACCCCGCGCCACCATCTGTGGTGGTCGTGACGGTGTAAGTCGCGAGCACTCCTTCCCATGCCGCTTGTGTGGCTTGGCCAATCAGGATGGAGGATTCGATGGTACCGGTGGAAATTTCTAAATCCCAATCAGCATTTTCGGTGACGTGCCCGGTGCGATCCGTGCTCGCCGCAATATCAGCCCCTGTCAGTTCGGCTAAGGTGTGTATGGCCGATAGGCCGGCCTGACCACGGCCAAAGTTACAGCCGTAAATCAGCAAGTCGGCCTCAGCCGAGAGACTCTGTCCAATTTGTGTGAGGAGGTTCGCGTAGCGGCCACTGATCGCCTCTTGCGTGAGGAAGGTGGTGCCAAGATGCAACTCCGCCTCGGTGCCTTCCCCGATAAGATGGATGGCATCAATATCAGAACGTTCCGCCAGAACCTCGGCCATTTGTTCCACCCCGTCGCGGGTGGGATCCAGCAATACCGCTTCCACATTCGGATCAATCCCGTTGAGTAAGGTGTGGTAATCCTGAACTCTTGTATCGATGAACACGATTTCTCGTTGATCTGAAGGAACTGAAATAGTTGACAACGCCAAGTGAAAGTCATCTGTTTCGCTCAACGGTTCTGAAGAAGTTTCTTCGCCTGTCTGTGTATCAGATTGGGCATGGGTGTGACTCTGGGTGGCGTGATCCTGTGTGGTCTGGTCTTGAACCACTTCCGCTCCCGTAACGAGAGCGGCCCCGTCAAACAAGATCCTGGGTTCAAGCGCTAACAGTGTTTTCATTTCAATGCAATTCCTATGGCCGTTGAGGGCTGGCGTAGACGTTTCGTGTTGCAGTCATCCGCTGTGGTTTTTGTTTTCCTTTATGACGAATTCCCGGTGTCTGAGATTCATCCATCTCCTTATTCGGCCATTGGATTCATTGACTGGATGTTAAAGAGGGGAGATTTTTCCTATACCAGATTTGGTGTAGTTGAAAAGGAGAACGAAGGGGGATCTGCACCACTTCATCCAAGACGGCCAAGGAGGAAGTCTGCCCGATACCACGGGGTAGTCTTTGGTTGCCCCCAACCGATTGGGATCTGGTTCATGACTCACACGGAAGCAAGACTTGAGGGAAAAATGAGATGGATCAGAAGAATAATTTCTATGGCGATGTCGCTCAAACTATGAGGACAGATGAGGTTTGGACAGGTTGGTGTCTCTTGTTTCACCCCTGGGCAGAAATCGCCTAATAAAAAAAGTCCAGCTACTAAATCTTGACCAACGAAAAGCCGAGGAACAGATCTGAAAACCTGCCAAGGGGTAGATCTGATTTCTATGGTGAATAAAAATGCTCGAAGGCCTGGGAATAACATACGGATGGGAATCGCAAAAGAGTGGCCATGTTGGTCAGCGGACTTCCTGGGATTGGGGATTTCCGCCCAAAATTTCGTGAGAGTATGAGATGCGAAAACACATTATTTTTCGGGATTGATGCTTAAACCTCTTTCATGACATCACACATTAAAAAATTCCTGGTCGGTGTTGTGGTAGGACTGAGCCTAACTGGCTGGGGTTGTAGCGTCATGCCCACGCGGCTCACGCAGGACGAAATTCAACAGCGTGTTCAGGGTGACCTGAACCGTCTTGTTGAATATCAGGAGCCGGTGGCTCGTCCCATCACGCTTTATGAAGCGATGGCGCGGGCGTTGAAATATAATTTAGAAACACGGGTGCAGGGATTAAAGGAAATGGTGGCGCATCGGCAACTGGATCTGGCGCATTACGATATGCTGCCAAAAGTGGTGGCGGATGCGGCCTATAATGGACGTAGCAACTTTGCGGGAGCGAGCAGCCAGTCGTTAGCAACAGGCGAACAATCCCTCGTGAGTTCCACCTCATCTGAGAAAAATATTTATACATCAAATTTGACATTGAGCTGGGATGTCCTGGATTTCGGGCTGTCTTATGTACGGGCGGAACAAGCCGCCGACGACGTCCTCATTGCGGAAGAAGATAAACGCCGCATTGCCAATCGGGTGATCCAGGATGTTCGATCGGCCTTTTGGAAGGCCGTGGGAGCGGAACGGGCGTTGGGTCGCCTGGCTTTTCTTCAGGATTGGGTGACGCAAGCACTGGGTGAAGTACACCTGATCCGGGAACGAGCCTTGGCGGATCCACTGACCTCCCTTCAATATGAACGGGAACTCCTGAGCGCGCAACGGGAAATTCAACAGCTCTATCAGGAATTATCGTTATCAAGAATTCACCTCGCCGAACTCATGAATCTGAATCCCGGTGAGCCCTATGAACTGGCGGTGCCGGACCATCCGCCTCTCGTGTCGAAAGTCGAGGAGAAACTGGAAGATTTGGAATACCGGGCACTCATGAATCGTCCGGAACTGCGAAAAGTCGACTATCAAAAACGCATTAACGCCAAAGAAACCAAAGCCGCCATCCTGGAATTGCTCCCGAACCTGAATGTCTATTTTGGGGGGAATTATGATAGCAACAATTTCCTGTTTCATAATAATTGGCTGAATTACGGCGCCAAAGTCAGCTGGAATCTGTTGAATGTATTCCGGCATCCCGTCCGTTTGCAGGTGATTGATGCCCAGGAGAAGGTGTTGGACATGCAAAGTTTGGCGTTGACGATGGCGCTCATGAGTCAGGTCCATGTATCGGTGGCGCAATATCATGCGGCGATGAAAGATGTCGCCACGGGAAAGCGCTATCTGGATACTCAAATGGCCATTGCCGACCAGGTCCAAGGTGCCTGGTCCCTGAATCGGCTGAGTGAACATCTGGTTATCCGGGAAAAGATGCAAGGTCTGGTGGCCGAATTACGGTATGAATCGGCTCTGGCCAAGTTGGAAATGGCCTATGCCAATGTGTTAGCGGCGATCGGAGAAGACCCCTTCCCCACGGATATCACTGGAGATGGAGTCGACGAATTAGCCGTGGCCTTACAAGAACGTTGGGAATGGCTGGAACGCCCGGAGGTTTTTGCGGGTATTGAGCCATCTGACATTCAACTCCAAAAGGCTGTTGCGCAACCCCAAAAGACGGTCGCGCAACCTCAAGAGACAAACACTCGACTCCAGGGGACTGACATTCAACCCCAAGAGACAATCACACAATTTCATGAGACTGACACACAACCCCAAGGGGCTGTCGCAGAACCCCAAGAGATAAACAGTCAACCCCATGGGACTGACATTGAACCCCAAGAGACAGTCGCGCAAACCAAAAAGACTGACATTCAACCCCAAGAGAGAGCCAAGCCATGATACATCGACATCCTTTCCACATGCTGTGTTTGGTCCTGAGTCTGATCATCCTGCCTGCAGGTGGCAGTCTGGCAAAAGAGGGAGGCCGCAACAGTTTGCCCTCATCGGATCTGCAGACAGTCCGGGGCATTGTGAAACCGGTTGTCGAGGCGGTAATTGCCAGTGAAATTCAGGCGTTGGTGAAGGAGATGCCGTTTCGAGACGGGGACGCATTTAAAAAGGGGGACCTGCTTGTTGAATTTGAATGCGCCAAATACCGGGCGGAATTATCGGCGGCCCAAGCTGATTTGGATGCACGGCAAAAGACCGTCATCAATAACGAGGAACTTGCCTCCCTTCATGGGATTGGCCGGTTGGAAGTGGACATTTCACAGGCCGAGTTAAAAAAGGCCCAGGCGGTGCTCAAAAGAGCGCAAGTGATTGTCCAAGGCTGTCGGATTCCTGCCCCCTTCGCGGGACAGGTGGTCAAGACGTTGGTGCACCCTTATGAAAGTGTGAATCCGTACGATGATCTGGTGAGTATTGTCAGTAATCAGGATCTGGACATCGAATTAATCGTCCCCTCCTCTTCGTTGCGGTGGATCACCAGGAAACTGTCTTTTTCATTTAATATCGATGAAACCCAACAGGCCTATGCGGCGGAAGTGGTGGAAATTGGGGCGCGTGTGGATCCCGTGAGTCAAACCATTCGGGTATTTGGCCGGTTTCACAAACATCCCACGGGTGTCTTAGCGGGCATGAGTGGAAGCGCCGAATTTCCGGACGGCACGTTTCCCACTCAATCATCCTTTAAGCCAAGCACGAAACCTTTATCCTCACCGACGTCCACGATGAAACGGACCGCCGAACACTAACTCCTCCGCGGATTAAGCTCTCGGTTGATTCCAAGGAGGGAAACGAGCGTGGTGCAAACAGACATCCAGACAGAGTCTCCTACGCGAGTGACCGGGAGGGACTTCAGGTCCTCCTCCGGTCCGTCCTGCGGGCCTTCCATCGCTCCCCACGGCAAAACCGAAAAAGATACCAGTATTTTCCTTGCCCTGCTCCAACTGGAAAGTCAGGTTCGGAAAGCGCAAACGGTGAAAGAACTCTGTTTCCTTCTGGCCAATGAGACCCGGCGTCTCGTTGACTTTCGACAGGCCTGTATCTTCTCCATCAATCCGAAGGGCCGAGTGCGGGGCAGAGTGGAAGCGGTGTCCAGTGTGGCCGTCGTTGACCGCAATGCGCCGATGATCACCTGGATTGAACGCGTCCTTTCAGCATTATGGGAACAAGGCAGTCTGCAGGCGCCCGGTCCACTCTCTTCCACGCATTGTTCAACAGATCTTCAACGTGATTGGAAGTCCTTCGCGTTTCCTCATGTCCTGTGGTGCCCGCTGATTCCGGCGGATCAACAGGTGATTGGTGGCCTGTGGTTGACGAGGGAAACACCCTGGCAGGAGGGGGAGGTGCAATTGATCCGGCGGTTTGCCGAAACGGTGGCGCATGCCTGGCAGGCCCTCGGAGGGACGAAACGCAGAGTGAAAAACTGGAAGGTTCTCAAGAAATGGATTTGGGGTGTGTTGATGGTGCTGATGGCCGCGATGTGGCTCCCCGTCCGATTATCCACGTTAGCTCCTGTGGAAGTAGTGCCACGGGATCCGTCGGTGGTGACGGCGCCGTTGGATGGGGTGCTGGGAGAAATTCTGGTGAATCCGAATACCTCAGTACAATCGGGGCAAACTCTCTTTCGCTATGAGGACACGAAATTCCGGAATCAATTCGAAGTAGCGGAAAAGAATTTGTCCGTCACCTGGATGGAGTATCGTAAAGTGTCTCAGGGTGCATTTACCGACCATGACACCGGTGCCGGCATGCCCGTACAAGCCTCGGAGGTCCGGCTCAAAGAAGCCGAACGGGATTATGCCTGGGACATGTTACAGCAGGTGGAGGTCAAAGCTTCCCGGGCGGGCATTGTGATTTTCACGGATAAATCCGAATGGATCGGCAAACCGGTGGTGGTCGGTGAACGTATTATGGAGGTAGCCGATCCCCAGGAATTTGAATTGAAAATTGATCTTCCGGTAGAAGATGCCATCGTGTTACGGGAAGGGGCTGACGTGGAGGTGTTTCTGAATGCCAATCCGTTACGAGCCATCCCTGCCCAATTAACACATGCCAGCTATCATGCCAATATCCTTCCGACCAATGTCCTGGCCTACCGGGTGGATGCCGAGTTCACGGACCCGCCAGAAGATATTCGAATTGGCTGGCAAGGCACTGCCAAAATCTATGGAAAACCGGTTACCCTCTTTTTCTATCTCTTCCGTCGTCCACTCGGGGTTCTTCGGCAAACGGTCGGTTTCTAATGGTTCAGCAAAAGCCTCAAGAAGACGTTTCCCTTCCCCCGTTGCGCGAAGATCTCCAGATCCTGTCCGGCACTCCCACGCCTGATGGCGTGCCTACCTGGACGATCATGGATACGGTTCGGAATCAATTCTTTCAGATTGAATGGTCCGCTTTTCAGCTGCTGTCGCAATGGCACGTAGGAACTGCCAATGGACTGGTGGACCTGGTGACCCGAACGACCTCCGCCAAGGTCTCAACCAGTGATGTGACGGAGTTGGTGCAGTTTCTCTATCGGAACAATTTAACCCGTGATGCCCTGGCCGGTGGAAGTCAGGGGTTCTTAGGACAGGCCGAACGGGCCAAACAACATTGGCTGCTGAGAGTGCTGCACAACTATTTATTTTTTAGGATTCCCCTGTGCAATCCCGACCGGTTCTTACGAAAAACGCTCCCCTTCGTCACGCCTTTGTTTAGTCACTGGGCCTTCTGGTGTGTGCTCATCCTGGGTGTGATCGGGTGCATGGGAGTCGTGCGGCAGTGGGAATCGTTTGCCAATGTCTTTTTATACTTTTTTACGTTTCAAGGGATGACCGGTTATATCATCGGATTGGTCGCCATTAAGGTGTTGCATGAACTGGCGCATGCCTATACGGCCGTGCGGTATGGGTGCCGGGTCCCGACGATGGGCCTCGGATTCCTCATTATGGTTCCTGTCCTCTATACCGATACGACCGATTCCTGGCGGCTCACCGTTCGAAACCAACGCGCGGCCATTGCCGCTGCCGGAACGGTGGTTGAACTCAGTGTGGCGATGATGGCGACCTTTTTGTGGAACTTCTGTCCTGAGGGCATCATCAAAAGCATGCTCTTTGTCTTGGCGACGACCAGTTGGGTGACGGGTCTGTTGATCAATTTGAATCCGCTCCTCCGGTTTGACGGCTACTATGTCCTGTCCGATTGGCTGGGTGTTCCGAATTTGCAATCACGGGCCTTCGCGTTTGGTCGCTGGAAATTACGGGAATGGTTGTTTGCCTGGAGTGATGGTCCTCCCGAACACATGCCCCCGCACCGGCAATCTGTCCTGATCGTCTATGCCTGGGCGATCTGGGTCTACCGGGCCATCGTGTTTTTAGGGATTGCCGTCCTGGTGTACTACTTCTTTTTCAAGGTTCTGGGCGTCATCCTCTTTGCTGTCGAAATCGGCTGGTTTCTGGCATGGCCGGTGTATGAGGAAATGCAGGTCTGGTGGACACGTCGAGCCGCCGTGGTCCGTTCCTGGCGAGGGCGTGGAGTGGGAATCGCGCTCATGGGGTGTCTGCTGATGAGCGTGATGCCTCTGGATACAACGGTAGAGATTCCGGCGATCCTCGAAGCTCCGGAACGCACGACGTTGTTTCCGCCGGCTCCAGCAACCGTGGTAGACGTGTTGGTTCAGGAGGGTGACCGGGTCGAAGAAGGACAGACCCTGCTGATTTTGCAGTCGCCCCAGGTGGACCAGCAGATTGAAATGATCGGACACCGCATTGCGGCGCTGGAATTTCGCGTGCAACGGGAGGCGGCCTATCAGGATGATCGGGACGACCATCTGGTGATACGGGAAACACTGCTGGGAGAACGAAAGGCATTAACAGGTCTGTTCATGCTTCGGGATCAATTGACGTTGCGCGCGCCGTTCTCCGGGGTGGTCACAGATCTGGCGTCTTCACTCCATCCAGGATTATGGGTGAATAGCGAGTTGGCGATGGCCCATGTGATTGGTGAACGCCCGTCCGTCATGTTGGCGCTGGTTACGGAAAAAGAACGGTCCCGGCTCTCGGTGGGAAATGAAGGCTGGTTTTATCCGGATGACCCGACTCGACCTGCCCGACAGGGGAAACTTCGGGACCTTCGCCATATGGATGAAACGGAAATGGCCTTACCGTATTTTGCCTCCACGTTTTCCGGAGGCGTGCCGGTTCGCCAGGATGCGCGGGGCAAATTGATTCCTGAGCATTCCGTGTATCGGGTGGAACTGGATGTGACGGATAAGGGTAAATCCTGGGATCAGGTCGTGCGTGGAGTGGTGCATGTGAAGGGAAATGGGCAAAGTTTAATGGGCCATCTGTGGGCACGAGCGGCATCCATTCTCATTCGTGAAAGCGGGGTATAACTCATTAAAAAAACAATTAAAAATCTGAATGAAGGAGAGGGGGGTTACCAGGCACCCCGGTCTCGACGATTGCCCTTCCGCCGGTCACGGCCTCGTCGGTCTCGATTGGCCTCCGGGTCGTCTCCGGAAAAGTAGCAGAGGAGTTGTTCACTGAGTTGGGCAAACTGGATGGCAAGGACGCTTTCGGAGTTGAAACAGACGATCGGCAATTTTTTAATTCCGGCGGTATAACATAACTCCGAGGCGGTGGGGATGACGACCGGGATTTCATAACCGACCTCTTCCTGGATCCCTTGAAGACCGTCAGCCAGTGGAATTCCCGAGCGATTGACCAGGGTGACAAATACGGGAGTTTCGCAGTGGCTTCGGATAAACGCTAATTGGCTTTTCGCTAAATTAATACCAATGGCGTCGCTCTCCATCACGAGATCCAGAATTTGACATTGACTGAGAAAACACATGGAAGGAAAAGAGGGTTCCAAAGGAAAATCGAGAACGAGATAGTCTGCGAGTCCCTTGAGTTCCTGGAGTAGTCCGGTCAAGAGTTCAGTGGAGATTTGTGCTCCCACCTCTTGATCCCAGGGGGACAGACATAAGATCTGAAGCCCGGTCGAATGTTGCATGAGCAGTTGGTTGACAACACCTTCATTCATGTCTTTCAACGTTGCGGATGCATGGCGCAACGGCGATGTGTTTGTCATGTTGAGCAGCCACGCGGCAGTCCCTACATGGGGGCTCAGCTCAACATAGATGACGCTGTGGCCTCCATGAACAAGGGTCATGGCGACATTGAGTGCGACCGTGGTCGTTCCGACACCTCCTTTGGCACCGGCAAAGCCAATCACATGGCATGATGGTTTGCCTTCGTTTTCATCAGGAGTGGTATCGTCCATGGATTGCATATCGGTTTCTTGCCCTTTCAATCGCTGAAACGCTTGCACGGTTTTTTGAATCTCCATCCGTAATTTTCCTCTCTATGTGACCTTTTGAAACGTCGTGGTTCGTCATTCAGTCAAAGTGCCCGCAGTGGGTTAGTGTGGTGGTGAGATGTCTGTCCTTATACCCGATGACGTGAGGGTGTGCTTCTGTATCGGAATGTTCGTGAATGCCCTTGAGAAAAAGACCATACCCTCACAACGCATTTCCCCATGCAACGCTGAGAGGGTCAAAAGACTGATCGATATGCGGGCATGAGGAAATATTCGACCGGGCTCTCCACAACCCAACTTTCCGTAATTTCGCCTTGCCGGACAGAACCTCCACCAATATTCATCAGCCGCAAAATAACTCGCTACAACATTTCTCAATCCGCATCAAGAGTATTTCCCCCAGGTCCGACAAAGGATATGAGGATCCCTCCTTTTTGAGGAGAAATCTTTGTGGATCGATTTCCTATGGGGTACCAAGGCTTTTTGAACAATGTGTGACCCGAAATTATTCGTCTTCAGATTTCTTTCATGATTGAAGATCGTCCTATGAAATCCATGCACTGCAAGCCCGCGACGCTCGAAGCCGGGAAGGACACCAAGGTGGTGAAACCCGGCTCGCAAAAGAAGCGAAAGCCCAAGCTTAACCAAGAACCTCACACGGTCAGATTGACGGGGACCTTTATTGCCTTAGAGCCACGGGTCCTATTCGATGGAGCCGCCCTTGCTACGGGAGCGGAAGTCGTTCAAGACACGACCACGCCGGATCAACCGGATCATGCCGGTGCCAATGGTGAGCCCAGTACGGATTCCCAAGCCAATGATTCTTCCGAAAGTGATGCCCTCTGGTCGTCGGGACTTTCTCTTAGCGCGCCGTCCGACCGCAAAGAAATCGTCTTCATCGATACGCGGGTCGAGGAGTATCAGACGCTCATGGATGGGATTGATCCCGCCGCGGAAGTCATTCTTCTGGATGCGAGACGGGACGGAATCGAACAAATTGCGGAGGCGCTCGAGGACCGGAGCGATATCGATGCCATTCATCTTATCGGGGAAGGCACCGAAGCCGAGATGCATTTGGGCGCGGTCTTTCTCACGAACGATTCGATCACCAGTCACTATGCTGACCTGTTCACCCGGATTGGGCAGAGCCTCTCGGCTGAGGCCGACTTGCTGATCTACGGCTGTAACTTTGGGCGTGGAGCCGGTGGCCTATCGGCTATTCAGGCCTTAGCGGATCTTACGGGAGCGGATATTGCGGCCAGCACCGATCGCACCGGGCACGTGAGCGAATTTGCCAACTGGAATTTGGAAGTCTCTACCGGCTTTATTGAAACGTCGGTGGTCATGAATGAAGCCACCCAGGCTGCCTGGGAAGGCGTGTTGGCGACCTACACCGTGACCAATACCAACGATTCGGGGGCAGGATCATTCAGGCAAGCCATCACTGATGCCAATGCCAATGCAGGCACTGATACCATCGATTTTAGTATTGCGGGAGCAGGCCCACATACGATCAATGTGCTGT
>CABVRQ010000016.1:37801-42174 GCA_902500695.1 uncultured Nitrospira sp.
GATACCATCGATTTTAGTATTGCGGGAGCAGGCCCACATACGATCAATGTGCTGTCCGCGCTTCCAACGATCACCGAAGCGGTGCTCATTGACGGGTGGAGTGAGCCGGACTACGTCAGTGGGACACCCGTCATTGAACTGAATGGCGGCAACCTCGGCAGCCTGGTCAAGGGTCTGGACCTGGGGAGCGGCAGCGACGGCAGTACGATTCGCGGTCTGATCATCAACCGCTTCACAGGGACCGGCATAGAGATCAGCGGCTCTGATAGCCACACGATTCAGGGCAACTGGATCGGCCTGAATTCGGCTGGCACCGGCGCGTCGGCGAACGGTGTCAACGGGATCTTCGCGCTGAACAGCACGGACAACCTGATCGGCGGCACCACGGCGACCCAACGCAACGTCATCTCCGGCAACACGCAGCAGGGCATCTTTTTCGACAATGTCGACAACAGTACGATCTCGGGCAACTATATCGGCACCAACGTCAGTGGCACAGGTGATATCAATGGCACCACATCGAATACGCAGCAAACCGGCGTCTATCTGAGCAACGGCTCAAGCGGCAACGTGATCGGCGGCACGACAGGGGCCTCGCGCAACGTGATCTCGGGCAACAATCACTACGGCTTCGAGGTGATTGATTCGGGGTCACAGAACAACCTGCTGCAGGGCAACTACATCGGGACCACGGTCACCGGGTTGGCCGCACTCGGTAATGTTGATGGCGGCGCGAGTTTCTGGCGCGCCGGAACTGGAAATGTCTTTGGCGGTTCTGCGGTCGGGGCGGGCAACGTGATTTCCGGCAATCTGGGACATGGTGTGTTGGTGGGCGACACCACGACCGGTGCGACGATTCAGGGCAACCTTATAGGGATTACCGCCGATGGCGTGGCTGCACTGGGGAACGTCAAGGCCGGCATTCAGGTGCAGGATACGGCCAGTTCAACGACCATCGGCGGAACAGCTGCAGGGCAGGGCAACACCATCGGGTTTAATGGTCGGGACGGCATTTACATTTCTGGCGGCAGCGGCATCTCCATTCTGGGCAACTCGATCTATTCCAACGTGGAGTTGGGCATCGATCTCGGTACGAATGGCATCACGGCCAACGATGTCGGTGATGGCGATACTGGACCCAACAATCTGCAGAACTTCCCGGTGGTGACGTCAGCGAATTCGAATGCGACCGGCACGACGCTCATCGGGACGCTTAACACGAATGCCAGTCTCAGCTATCGGATCGAATTCTTCGCCAGTAGGCCAACTATTGCGGATAGTCCCAACGGCGAAGGCGAACGGTATCTGGGATTCACGACCGTCACGACCGACGGGTCCGGCGATGCGAGTTTCAACCTGACGCTGAATAGCGTCTGGATTAACGCGGGCGACCGCGTCACGGCAACGGCTACCCGTGATCTTGGCGGCGGAAACTACGGCGACACTTCCGAGTTTGCGGCGAATGTCACCGCAACCTCTACCGGCATCGTGGTTGTCGATACGACGAGCGATGTGGGCGACGGCACAACGACATCCATCACCAATCTGGGTAATGCGCGGGGGGCCGACGGGCGCATCTCGCTGCGTGAGGCAATCATCGCGGCCAACCTTACGACCGGCGCCGACAAGATCGTGTTTGCGATTCCGCACACGGACACGCGGCACTATTACTACACCAATAACAGCGTGGCCGGGACCGTTTCAACGGGGAACCTGACGGCAACCACGGCCGCGTCCGATGCGGCCCTCGTCGGTGCTGACCCTGATTATGCAAAGAGCTGGTGGTCGATTCAGGTGGCCGCTGCCGGCCTACCGGCCATCACGACTCAAATGACGATTGACGCCTGGACCCAGACCGGGTTCTCGGGTACGCCGATCATCGAACTGAACGGAAGCCTCGTCTCGAACGGCGATCCGAACGGGTTCACGATTGAGACCAGTAGCACCACAATCCGCGGCTTCGCCATCAACCGGTTTGGTGATGACGCCATCGAGATTGACAACCAGGGCGGTAGCCACACGATCGTTGGCAACTACCTCGGAACGGATGTCAGTGGGCTGGTCACCACCTACGGGAACCGATACGGCATGACGGTTAAGAGTGATGGCAATACGATCGGAGGAACGACTGCTGCTGACCGGAACATCATCGCAGGGAACTCCACCGGCGGCGATAGTTTTGGTATTGGGTTCTGGCAGGACGCCGACAACAACCTTGTTCAAGGTAACTACATCGGCGTCGGCGCAGACGGCACTACGGGGATGAGCAACCGTCAGGGCATTACCTTCCAGGGTACTGCGGACAACAACAAAATCGGTGGCGAAACCCTCGGAGCCGGTAACGTGATCGCGTTCAACTCGCAAAACGGCGTGGATGTCATCGCCGGCACGAACAACGCGATTATCCGCAACTCAATCCACTCCAATGGTTTGCTGGGCATCAATTTAGGCACGGCCGGCGTGACGGCTAACGACAATGGTGACGGCGACAGCGGCGCTAACAATTTACAGAATTTTCCTGTGCTCACGACGGCTGATCTGGACTCACCCACCCAGGTCACTATTGAGGGAACATTCAATAGTACCGCCAGTACCACCTTTCGGATCGAGTTTTATAAAAACACTGTTGCCACCGGGCAAGATCCTTCCAGTCACGGAGAGGGGCAAACCTATCTCGGTTTTACGAGTGTCACGACGGACGGTAGTGGAAACGGGAGCTTCAACGTCACCCTGACTGCTGCAGTTACCGCCGGTGAATTTGTGACCGCTACTGCCACGAGAGATCTTGGCGGCGGCAACTATGGTTCAACCTCCGAATTCGCCCTCAATATCACGGCGGCCGCAGTCAACGACGCGCCGGTTGCCGCAGATGATCGTCCCGGTCTGGTTTTTGACGGGGTAGATGATTTTCTTCAGCTCGGGAGTGACGCAAGCCTGGAAATGACCAATACCATGACGATGGAGGCCTGGTTCCGGCCAACAAGTTTACCTACCAGCAGTAGTATGATTCTTCTCAATAAAGAAGGCGAATATGAAGTTGGGATCCTTTCTGATGGAACGATTCGTTGGGCCTTTGCCAACACCGACCCAGGATGGACTTGGCATAACACCGGCCATGTTGTGACCCTCAATGAGTGGACGCATGTGGCCATTACTCATAACAGTGGCGTCGTGATTACCTATGTGAATGGATCCGTCGTCGAGACCTACAACGGCTCCGGGTCGATTGGAGATGTTTACCCTGTACTCGAGGATTTTCGTATCGGTGGTCGTTCAAATAACCCGACGGGTCAATATTTCGAGGGGTCGATTGGTGAAGTGCGAATTTGGAACACGGTGCGAACAGCGGGCGAGATCTCAACAAACTATGATCTTTTATTGACAGGAAATGAATCCGGATTAGTTGGTAATTGGCTACTGAGAGAGGGATCGGGAACCACTGCCACGGACATTTCCTCTTCTGGAAACGATGGGACCCTTGGGGGAGGGATGGCCTCACAAGAACCCACATGGGTTGGCTATTCCACTGACCAGGATACCCCTCTGAATATTGCAGCCTCCGGCGTTCTCGTCAATGACGTCGATGTCGACAGCGACCCTTTGGTGGTGAGTGAGATCAACGGGAGTGCTGCCAATGTGGGTAATCCGATTGCCCTGGCGTCGGGAGCCTTGGTCACGCTTAACGCCGATGGCAGTTTCACCTACGACCCCAATGGACAATTCGATAGTCTCACAGCCGGTCAACAAGTTTCGGATCAATTTACCTACACGGCGGACGACGGAAATGGCGGGACCGATACTGGGACGGTCGACGTGACCGTGACTGGAGTCAATGACATCCCGGTCCTCACCAACCTGGGGGGCGATACGCTGGCCTACACCGAAGGGGACGGGGCGCAAGTCCTTGACCAGAGCGGCAATGCGGCCGTGAGTGATGTGGACAGCAGTGACTTTGACACGGGCACCTTGACGGTGGCGTTTACGGCGGGCAGTGACAGTGCGGAGGATGTGCTGGCCATTCGCGACCAAGGGGCGGGCCCGACGAACATCACGGTGGCGGGCAGTGCGGTCAGTTACGGCGGCACGCAAATCGGCACCTTTGTCGGGGGCAGCAGTGGCGCGGCCCTGGTCATCACGCTGGAGGCCAACGCCGATGCCGCGGCGGTCAGCGCCCTGGTGCAGAACATCACCTATACGAACACCGACACGGCCAACCCGACGCTGGGCAGCCGCACGGTGCGCTATGTGCTGACCGATGGGGACGGGGGCACGAGTGCCAACTACGACACGACGGTCACCTTCAGTGCTGTCAATGACCTCCCGGTCCTCACCAACCTGGGGGGCGATACGCTGGCCTACACCGAAGGGGACGG
>CABVRQ010000016.1:42274-60169 GCA_902500695.1 uncultured Nitrospira sp.
TCCCGGTCCTCACCAACCTGGGGGGCGATACGCTGGCCTACACCGAAGGGGACGGGGCGCAAGTCCTTGACCAGAGCGGCAATGCGGCCGTGAGTGATGTGGACAGCAGTGACTTTGACACGGGCACCTTGACGGTGGCGTTTACGGCGGGCAGTGACAGTGCGGAGGATGTGCTGGCCATTCGCGACCAAGGGGCGGGCCCGACGAACATCACGGTGGCGGGCAGTGCGGTCAGTTACGGCGGCACGCAAATCGGCACCTTTGTCGGGGGCAGCAGTGGCGCGGCCCTGGTCATCACGCTGGAGGCCAACGCCGATGCCGCGGCGGTCAGCGCCCTGGTGCAGAACATCACCTATACGAACACCGACACGGCCAACCCGACGCTGGGCAGCCGCACGGTGCGCTATGTGCTGACCGATGGGGACGGGGGCACGAGTGCCAACTACGACACGACGGTCACCTTCAGTGCTGTCAATGATGTGCCCGTGAACACGGTGCCGGCGACGGCCACGGTGGCGGAAGACACGGCCCTGGCGATGACGGGGGCCCACCTCATCAGTGTGACGGATGTGGACGGCAACCTGGCCTCGACACAGCTGACGGTGACGCAAGGGACGGTGACGGTGACGCTCTCGGGTGGGGCGACGATCAGTGCGGGGACCAACGGCACGAGCACGCTGACGCTCAGTGGGACGGAGACGGACATCAATGCGTCCCTCGCCAGCTTAGTCTATCAAGGCAATCTGAACTACACCGGGGCGGACACGCTGACGACGGTTTCCACCGACAGTGCGGGCACGCCTTTAAGCGACACCGATGTCACAGCCCTCACCGTGACCAGTGTCAATGACGCGCCGGTCATCACCAGTAATGGCGGCGGCCCGACGGCTGCTGTGAATGCCGCCGAGAATCAAACGAGTGTGACCACCGTGACAGCCACCGATGCGGATGTGCCGGCGAATACTCTCACCTATAGCATCATCGGCGGCGCAGATGTGGCCCTGTTCAGCCTGAATCCGAGCAGCGGGGTGTTGACGTTCACAGTTGGCCCCGACTTTGATGCGCCGGCCGATGCGGGAGCCGACAATGTCTATGACGTGCTGGTGCAGGTGAGCGATGGCAATGGCGGGGTGGATACGCAAGCCCTTGCGGTGACCGTGACGGATGGCAACGATGCGCCGGTGATCACCAGTGACGGGGCGGGACCGACGGCAGCAGTCAATGCGGCGGAAAACCAGACGGCGGTGACGACGGTGACGGCGACGGATATCGATGTGCCGGTGGACACGTTGACCTATAGTATCAGCGGAGGGGCGGATGCCGGGCTGTTCAGGCTGGATCCGACCAGCGGGGTGTTGACGTTTATGGTGGCTCCCGATTTTGAGACGCCCGCCGACGCGGACGGGGATAATTTCTATGATGTGCAGGTGCAGGTGAGCGATGGTAATGGTGGGGTGGATATCCAACTGATTCGTATCACCGTTACAAATGTCCAGGAAGGGCAAGCTCAATTGCCCCCGCCGGTACCAAGGCCGACGCCTTCGCCTGGCCCAAGTCCTCGTCCCACTCCAGAGCCGCCGGCCGAGACGAGTCCTTCCCCCACGGGGATACCCCAAGTCGAGTTTCCTGGGTTCTTTGGTGGTCAATCCACGACGGGACGGGATCTTTCCCGTAGTCCCCATTCTCAGTCGGTTCCGGACTGGAACCGGGTCTTGGAGGTCGCCCCATTCCTGCGTCCCGCTGCTTTTGGGACCACCTCAGACCAAATTCGTGCTTATGCTCCGACTCCTGTGCTGCTCTCACATATCGAGCTTGGCCATGAATTTCTTCAGCAGTTGAACTCGTTTTCCGATGCTTTAGAAGAGACCACGCTGCAAACCATCGAAGAACGGTCGTTTTTCACCAAAATGATGGAATACACCGGACTCGGTTTCTCGGGAGTCCTGGTGGCGTGGCTGGTGAGAGGTGGGACGCTGTTGGCGAGCATGTTGGCTACGCTCCCGGCCTGGCGCAGTTTTGACCCTATTGCGATATTGGATATGGATCAAAAGTGTCGGGAAAGTATGATGAAAAAAATGAAGGAAGCCGAAGCAAAGGAGATGCGGGAGCATCAAGGATTAGGCCAGATGTTGGCCCAGAAGACTGTCAAATCTTCTCCACCCTCCTCGACTTCCCCCCCAGGATTCTTATGAAACGACTAACACCCATCTTTTGGATGAGTCTTGGTCTGGCATCCCTTACCCTGAGTATCCTTTTAATCAGTGACTTGATGATCGGTCTCATTCCGGACCAAGCTGCGCAAATTTTTACCTATCGGCAAAAGTATAGCGAAGCGATGGCCGTTCAGTATTCCCTCCTGGCGCAGAGGAAGGACGACCAAGCCATCCAGCAGGCCTTGGATCTGTTGGTAGAACGGAATGCGGATATCCAATCCGTGGCCTTGGTCTTGGAAAGTGGTGAAATTATGGCTCAGGCCGGGCCACATGGTGCTCTCTGGAACCAACCATCCGGAGAGCACTCTACGCCCGATCATATTCAGGTTCCTATTTTTAATGGGGACCTGCATTGGGGAACGTTACAACTCCGGTTTCCTTCGCTGGATACTGGCTCTTGGGCCAATGTCCTGGATAATGACTGGGTGCGGTTTCTTGCCCTGGTCATGGTCTACGGATTTCTGGGTTATTTTCTGTATATGAAGCGAACATTGCGGCAACTCGATCCGAGTTCAGTGGTGCCCATGCGGGTGCAAGCCGCGTTCGATGTGTTGGCAGAGGGTGTGGTGTTTCTGGATGGCGATGATCGTATTGTGTTGGCCAATCGCGCCTTTGGTCTCATTGTCGATGTTGAGCCTTCCGACCTGATCGGGAATACGCTGGATCGTTTCGAATGGACATCTCCTGACCCGGCCAACCCGCTCATCACCTACCCATGGAAGACGGCACGACAGGACAAAAGCTTGAATTTGGATGTGCCCCTGGTTTGGGAGAGGATGGGGCAAACCGTGAAAAAATTTCGGGTCAATTGCACACCCATTTTCGGTGAACGCAAACAGGTCCGAGGCATTTTGGTCTCTTTCAATGATGTGACGGAATTGGAAGGCACGATTCAGGAGTTAGAGTTGTCAAAAACCGAACTGGAAAAACTGGCGCACCGAGATCCCTTGACGGGTTGTTGCAACCGGCGAGCGTTATTCGAGGCGTTTGAAGATCAGTGGGAGAAGACTCGCCACGATGGGACGGATATGGTCTGTATTATGGCCGACATTGATCATTTTAAGTCGTATAACGATCGGTTCGGCCATGCAGTGGGAGATCAGGTGATTCAGGTGGTTGCCCAAGTATTATCAACCGCCTTGCGTCCTTTGGACATCATCGGCCGTTATGGGGGAGAGGAATTTTGCATTCTCCTCCCGGGGCAGACTAGTGCGGAGGGCATGTTAGTGGCCGAACGGTTACGGGAAAATATCGAACGTCTGGCCAGTCAGGCTATTCGAACGACGTCCGGCAAGAGCATTACGATGAGTTTCGGGGTGTCTGCCGCCTCATTGGGAGCTTCTAACCATATGGAATTGGTGGCCCAAGCTGACCACGCCTTATATGCGGCCAAGGAAGGAGGGCGGAATCGGGTGGAACAGTGGACGGTGGATGAATCGGTCGCTGGATCAGCTCGACCTGAGGAGCTAATGAGTCATTCCGTGTCCTAGCGAAAGCGAGGGAGAGGAAGTCGCCTCTCAAACGGGACAGGAAGTCTAGTGGCAAAATATGATGAGCGAATAGGGAACAACTGACGTTACGCGACTCTATGGCGTTTTATTTAAAAGGGTTTGAGGCGATCAGGCAGGATGGAAAATTAGTGAACCCTCGGATGTTACTCCACTCGTCAGTGCTGGTGAGGGAAATTGGGGAGTTTTGAGCAATGACGCTTCGATGACTTAGGGCTGTTGTTTCGATGTCTAGTCTTTTTCCTCTTGAGTGTATGTGGCAGAAGGCCCTTTCCTTGTTCAGGTCGTCGGTTTCATCGCCTGATGCAACACATCGGTAATCCATAATTTAAAGAATCGTTGGGCGGCTTGGTGATATTCTGTGAGTTTGCCTGCGATCTCTGTCATGGCAAATTGTCCATTCACAAAGAAATCATGATCGATCAAATAGCCCATTTCCTGAGTTGGTTGCGCAATCGGAACGAGCCCATGTCGTACGCATACCAGGTCATCTCCGCCATTCAGGCCCATTACCACTTCGCTGCGTGTGGCCTTCATGTCTCCGGCCACGCCGGACCAGACGAGGTCTCCTGTCCATTTGTTGTGTAAGAGTTGATCCCAGCCTTTGTCAGTCAGGCCAAGCGCGGACCGTCGTATGATATTTCTGAAACGTAACCCGATACGGGACAGATAGGGTGGGGGGTATTCGATCGCTACCGCGTCCGTCGCCAGCTTGATATATGCCTGAAAGGCATCCCATTCCCCATATTGTCTGTCAACTACAGCAAGAGATCCCCGGTTTAAAACCAGTTGCCACCGCTGATCGATACTGAGGAAATTATAGGAAGCTTGATCGTGTGTCAGGGAGAAATTTTGAAAGAGGTGTTTGACCCTTCCTTGAAACGTGACCGGCGGAGCCGAGGATATTTGTAAATTTTGCGGGAAGGCTATTTGGAAGGTGACATCGATCAGGGGAGTTTTTTGGTACATGATGGACGAATGCGTGTTTGTGGGCATTGGACATGGCCTTTTGGGTTGAGGGGGCATCCCCGTGTTCTGGTTTTTTTGCCATGTTGTCACACTGGGCTCTCTTTCTATTATTGAGCGGCTACGGGGTGTTGGGCTTCTTTCATGAGGTCTAACATGCCGGAGAGCTGTTTACCCGCTTCTACCATGCATTCTTTGAGCCCTTCCTCATCCAAACCTGTTAATTTCCACGATTCGGGAGCTACAAGATGTTGCCAATGGGTATGCCCATTGGGTGCTTGGAACCCTTCCGTGAGTGCGCTGGCCATATTGAGGATGGCCGCTTCAAATCCGTGATCGTTGGTGCCGGATGGATTGTTCTGATACCGAATGGCGATCCCGAAATTTTTGGGCAGGTGCCATTCCTCAATGAGTGTCTGGCCCACTTCGGTGAAATCGAACCCCAATATCTGTTGTTCCAAGATATGGACGGGAGTTCCATCTTTGGCGGACTCCCGTAACACCTGTTCCGATGGTTCTGGGAGTTGCTCATAAAGGAGGAGATGTCCGATATCTCTCAACAGGCCCTCCACAAACATCCGTTCACTATCCACCAGAAAACATTTCCTTGCCAATTCCCGTGCGACCAGTCCACTAAAGAAGCTATTAGACCAATACACGCTCATACTCATCACGTGTTGGTTGAGACCTGAGAAGGTTTTGGTGACCGAGATGGCGAGCGTCAAATCATGGAGGGGTTGCATGCCGAGGATTCCGACAGCTCGGGAAATGGTCTCGACTTTTCGAGGCATCGCGTAAAATGCGCTATTGACTAACTTGAGGACGGCGACCGTCATGCCAGGATCAATGCTGATGGCTCTGGACAGATCGGCCATGGTGGATTCTGGGTTATCGATGACTTTTTTGACCTGGAGATAAACTTCCGGCAGCGTAAAGAGTTTCGTGCAATTTTTTACGAGTTCTTCAGCTGTCAGCATGTTGATCCCTTTGGGTCCAGCTCTGGTCTGCAATGGCCAAAATTATGCCTCTTTCTTGTAGTTCTCGGACATTTTCCTGGGTTACTTAAAATGAATTCTAATCAGTTCCGGTTCTGCAGTCGGGTCATGCAGTTGGTTGGGGTCGGTTTCCAAATGAGTTGTACGTACAGAACGCAGGAAGGAACATGTTCCTATCTTGTTAGGTCAGGCCTCGTTCGTGCTGGTGACGGAACAAGGATTATGGGCAAAAGGATTAGGAACGATCGGGGGGATAAGAGGCGGAGGGTTGGGTCGTTGCTGAAATTTTTTTATGGATGCGGTTTCTCCCCCATGTGATGATGGCAAATGAGAGGCCCAGGGCGATGGGCACAAAGATCCCAGAGGCTAATTCATACTTGTCCAGCCAACCAAGTTGGTGGAGGGCTTTAAAGAGATAGTTGGCCAGCCCACTCACATAATAGGCAATCACGATCACGGAGAGGCCCTCGACGGTATGTTGCAAGACGACTTGGCTTTTTGTGGTCTTATCCAAGCTGGCCAGGAGTTTCACGTTTTGATCTTGTTGCGCCAAATTTTGCTCTTGTAAGAGGAGTTCAACCTTGGTGCGCAGGACCGCAATGGTGCCCTCAAAGTCCTGCTCTAAGGCCTGAATGCGGGTCAGTAATTGCTGATATCCATCGGATACCCCTGTAATTTTCCATTGAAAATAATCGATAAGCGTTCGACCGTAGGGCAGGGACTGTTCCTGGAGTGCCAGGGTATTACTGTGCACAATCCGATCGTAGGGGACCGAAGCCGAAAGGCGATAACGCAGGGAAGCGGTCAGTCGCCCCACTTCAAGAAAGTCATGGGTTAAGCCTTCCAGCCATTGTTGAAGCGTGCTATGTGTGGCTCGGTTCAGTTCTTTGGTGATAAGGGTCCGTTGATAGAGATGACGCTGTTCGAAGATTTGAACCTGATCGACTGACCGGGAAAAGGCTGGATAGGGTAGTAAAATCAGATGAGTGTAATTTTCAAGTGTGGTCAGAATCGAAATGAGTCTGGCTAGTTTTTGACGTAGCAAAACAGGATCAGGAGCCCAAATGAGATATCGTTCTCGATCATGTTCGTCGGGAGTAAAGCTGGTGGCCACGGAAATGTCCTCCCCGAGAACCTTGCTGGCATACATTTGTGGACCGGGGAGAAGGGTTCTCAATTCCTCCTGGTCGTAGGCACGCGCAGGGATGACCAATAGATCCAACGCGTTGACTTGTATGCCTAAAGGAGAAAAGGGAAACACATATTTGGGAAATCCCAATGGTCCGAATCCTAATGGTTGGGTCGCGTCAGAGGGGATATGCCAAATCTGGTAGCTGTAATATTCAGTGTGGGCTTCCCAAATAGCAATAAGTTTGTCCCCATTCGTGTTTTTCTTGACTCCGAAGCCAACCTTGTCTTCCATGACGGCGTGGGCGGGATCAATCTCCAAGCAGGCCAGAAGCTGTTTGAATTCTTTTCGACTTTGCGGGCGTTCAACTGCCGGATTCGCCATGCGATAGGCTGTGTGATGCACATGAGCGGGAACATCCAACCAGCCTTCCAAATATTTTTCTTGCGCCTTATGCATTTGGCGAAGAATGCCTTTTCCTGGAGATCCGGGTTTTAATTTCATGGGTGCGCGAAGATTTGTGATTGGAATCGTGACTGGAAGGATTGGCTACTCATTTGAACAGAGTTCTACCCTACCTGATAGGTCTCAGGCAAGAGGAGTATAGGAACAAAGTCTGCTGAGTGTTTGAAGGAGTTTGTATGGCGTACAAAGAGTGCAGAGTCCAGGAATGGATGGTGGTCATGCTGAGGCGAGTTGAGCCTGAATCCAGTCACATATTCGATTTTCGGCCCAAAAATGGTCCTCATGCTTATGGTGCCGTTGAAAAAACCCGCAATGCCCCCCATGAGCAGGTGCCTCAAGCTGGATGAAGGGATTAGAGTGGAGAGCAGGGTCGGCAAACATGGGGTAGGGGATAAACGGGTCGTCCTGAGCTGTGATCACGAGGGTCGGAATGGTGATTGAACGCAGCATATTTCGAGCGGCACTTTGTTCGTAATAGTCCGTGGCATCTCGATACCCTCCGTCTGGAGCGGTATAGATCTCATCAAATTCCCACATAGTCCGTATATGAGAGAGGTGTGAGAGATCCCACCGACCTGGGAATAGGCGGGCTTTTTTTCGTAATTTTTCTGATAAGCTTTTCAGGAAATAGCGATGATAGAGCCAATTGGAAGGACGTTGCAGTGCACGTACGCAGGCTGCGGGCTGGATGTTGGGGCAAACGGCTGCGACTCCACGGAGGGAGGGGAGGGTGGTTCCTTGCTCGCCGGCTAATTTGAGTGTGAGATTGCCTCCCATGGAATACCCGATAAGCCACACCGCAGTGCAGCCATCCTCCTCGGTAATTTCCTGAATAATCCTGCCGTAATCCTGGCTCAGCCCATTGTGATAGAGGGTGGGAGTGAGATGTTCAGATCCGCCACAATTTCGTTGATTGATCCGAATGCTATTCCATCCTGCATCCCAACATTTCCTGGCCAGACCCCTCATGTAGTGTGATTCGGTACATCCTTCGAGGCCATGAACTATCAGGATGGTGGGATGTTGTGAAGGGGAGGGTTGCCAATGACATTTTGTCAGAAGGCCCACCTGGGGGGAAATCTTAAAAATACGTTCTTGTGTGGGCATTTCTGATGGAAAACGTCTGCGGGGCCACCAGCGCGGGAGAAGGGTCATGCTGTGAGGGCCATCTAACCATGGGTGTGGAATAAATGTTTTGGAGGGCCACAAGCAATGATTTATCATGGGTGGGGATTGGGTACGGTGAGGGCTTTTCCGCTGTCTCTCATGATTGGGATACCAAAACTCCGGTGTGTGGGACAAGTCTGGATAAAGGATTGGTTCATGAGAGACTGCTCAATCAGGTTGGTGTAGCCACATTGAACGGGGAGTACCTAATTTGACAGGGCAGGGGAACTTTCGGTAGACCACCTCAGGTTTTTATGGGTTGTTGGCTCATCTTGTTTGGCTGTACGCTGTCAATTTTTACCGTAGGATCGTGGAAGTGTCTATGAAAAAACCAAATTCCTCACAAACTTCAGGAAGTCGGGAAACGTTTCTCATTTTTATTGTGGTGGCCTGCGGGATTATGGCGACCCTTTCAGTGAATCTATTCAATCATTCGGCATCGGACCCTAGCGAAGCGAACATTGTGGATTCCACCCGTTCGGACCAACCACGGTCTGTTCCAGAGAAAGTCCCGTCCGTGGAACTCACCGATGTGCCACTGTCTACAGGTACGGAGCCGCTGGCAAAGTTGTTTGTGCAATCCGGCTGTGCGGTGTGTCATACCATTCCAGGTATTGCCCCCGCTCTGGGGCGTGAGGGCCCTCGGTTAGTCTTAGGGACGAATGGACCGCTTCGATTGGCAGACCCTCAATATCAAGGGACGGCGACAACCGTTCGTGAATATATCCAGGAATCGATTTTGAATCCAGGCGCGTATGTGGTGCCGGGATTCTCCGATCGGGTGATGCCCCGGTGGTATGGGACACGGCTCAATGCATTGGCGTTGGATCGTATTGCAGAGTATTTAGAAAATGTGAAGGAGTAAAAAATTCCCGGTCAACTTCAAGCGACGTGAATGCGTCAGTTTGTCTATTTTAGTCCTACTCTTTCCCAACCCCTTGGAAAACGTCAGTTGCCACGCTGATGGTCATCCAACCCTACGCATGACTGACATCGCAAAGGGTTTGGTTAGGGCATTAGAGTTTGAACCGAAAGCCGGATACCATGCCTATGTTGAAATTGTCGGTACATATTCGATTCGGTCTATCAATATCCTGAAAGGTGAAGATGAGCGGCCTTGCCAGAGACACAGTCCGATTGGTTTTGAAGGCCGCAGTTGCGTCGAAGGGGAAGGTAAGGCTGACGTTGTCATTGGCTTTGTCCCGACTGACTTGGTCCAGCTTCGCATAGACAAACACTAATCCGCCAAAAGCATTGATGGTGACGGAAACCACCGGAATGTGATGGCAACCGATTTAAGCGAAGGTGCCCTGAGTGAAGTCTCCGGCAGAGGAAATCAAGAGTTGTAGGTCAACAGAGAATGATGAGCCCGGAAAATAGCTTTCCTGGAAATTGAGCGTGAAGACGGTATCATCGGCGCCATCCGCCAAGAAGCCGATATCCGTTCCAATCTTTGACTGGTTTTCTGCCCGTGCGGAAGTGATGCCCATTGAGAGAGCAAAAAGGAGAGCTAACAGGGCCACGATAGTTTTTATCCACTTATCGACCATCATGTCTTTTTTCTCCTCTTGGTTGAACACGTGGGATAAGCAGTGGGACTCACCCCTCTTATTTGGGAATTATCCCTTGATCATCCGGGTTGGCGATGTCGTCTTAGCTCAAGCTCGTTTTCACAACAAAATCTACCCCCTTTTCCCTGAATTCTGATGGTATGACATGGACCACCTGAATGCACAAGAAAAAGAGGAAGATAAGATCGTTTTAACCTTCTCCTACCGGCCGTTGTCAGTACGAACTGGAAACGGCGGGAGGGTCTCTGGCACTATCAGAGACGTGAGTTAAGAAAACCCTCTTTAATGTTTCGCGGTATCCTCTGCCATATGTTCCGTACTTTCCATTGCCTCGTTGGCGGCCTCTCCCGTTTTCTCGGCAGCGTTGTCCATGGCTTCCCCTGTGGTTTCCATGGCGCTCTTGACGGATTCGGTTGTTTTTTCGGCCGCATGATCAAGAGTCTTTCCAGCCTTTTCGGCAGGGCCCTCTGTTTCCCCGCACCCTGATAAAGAAGCCATCAGTCCGAAAGCACAAACGAGACTCAGCCCTAAAAAGGGTAATCGATTCATAGCAGAAACCTCCTGTTAAAATGGGGAAACACGTGCTGTCCATCCTTTTGGTCTCTCGTTCCAGAGGGGTCGTAGGGTCTGAAGAAGGGTGTTGAATCGGATACGAGGACCATTCATGCGTGAATGAACTTAATCTATTGTACTATAATTTGAAGAAAGATCAATGAGCAGTAGGTAATTTGTTTTACGTGAATGTCCTGCATGACCGAGGACATGATTAAAACAGAGAAATTCAGGGATTGGGCAAGTTCAAGCGATCGGGCGTTTTGGATGAGGTCTTCCTGATGAATGGTTGCATGGTTGTCTGTCGGTATGACGTGATATGACTGTGTTCATGGGAATGTCGTGCCTTTCGTGCTTTTTTGTCTTAACTTTTGTGAATACCTGTCGATAAGACTAGTAGGTCTTATTGGGGTAGTAAGCAGAAACCAACAATTTTTTTCGGTTGAGGTTGTTATGGCAAAACCAGTTGGAAAACTTCGAAAAATAAATTTAAGTGAAGTGTGGGGAAATGAGGCCGACGGGTTTGCCTCGTGGCTTCAGCAAGAGGAAATTTTAGATATATTAGGGGAGACGATCGAGCGAGCCCTCAAGCCGGCTGGAAGTGACATTCCTCTTAGTATTTTGGCCGGAGGCGTCCTTGCCAAAGATGCCAAGACTGGGAGTTATGTGATTGTGTTGGGTCATTTGGAGGGCATTGATCCCGACGCTCTGGGTAAACTAATTATGTATGCTGCGGGCCTTGATGCAAAGACGGTGGTGTGTGTGGCCCAGGCTATTTCTGCGGAAATTCGCCAAACCTTGGATTGGCTGAATGGGGTTTCCCGTGATGAAGTGAAATTCTATGGGGCTGAACTCGAATTATGGCGGATTGATGATTCCGTCCCTGCTCCCAATTTTCATCTTGTTTGCCAGCCGAACCTGTGGGCCAGACAATTGAAAAATGGCCAAGACGAAGGTGGGGAATCGAGAGCTGCAAAGGGGTCTGAGTTCTCTGAACTGAACGCGAATCATGAAGAAGTTTCGAAAGGGACAAAAGAGAAAGGCGCAGCTCCACAAGGAAAGCCGGCCCCCGTAGGGAAAGATGGGGTCTCCGTGCGTCAGAATTTTGTATATACGAAAACCTTCTCCTAAGGAAGGTGGCGGTCTATCCGCTAGACTAGGGTTACCCTCATCTCCCGCTTCCCCCAAACGGATATAACAAGGAATGGGTCTGGAAAGCGTTAAGACGCTCGTCCTTCCTTGTCCCTTCCTCCATGCCCCAATGCAGGGTTTTAATTTGTAATTCACTGTATTAAGTCTCTCCAATCCTTTTTCATTGGCTTGCCATCTGTCCCTGAAGCCGGGTTTTTCTCTGCGCAATAAACTGAGTAATCCTCATCCTTCCGGGAGATCCAGGGCAGGGGGTATCTGCTGAATCGGATTGTCTTTCTTCTCTTCACCAGCCTTGCGAATTTTTCCCGAGAGTTTCGACTCTTCTGTCTTCTCTGCCTTGTTTTAGTGACCAATGGGATCGAATATTGTCTCACCCGTGTTGAGAGTTGGCGTGGCTCATGGTAGCGTGGGGGAACGGTTCTCTGAACGTATGGAAAACAACACACAGGTTGCATGAGAGATATTGGGAGAGGCCTGCATCGTCCTTTCCAAAGATTCTATGTGCCGATAAACGAGAACCAAAGAAACCGAGTCTTGTTTTTGAAGATGCGATTATCTTGAAATTCTGGCATTAATTTTTCGGAAAGCTTATTAACTATGTCGTCACTAGACCAACATTCTTCCATCGACTTTATCAGAGCAAAGGTTTCCGCAGATTTGGAAAGCCAGGCCATTGGCAAACAGGTGCATACCCGTTTTCCTCCAGAGCCCAATGGACATTTACATATTGGCCATGCGAAATCCATTTGTTTGAATTTTGGCATTGCCCAGGAATTCGGTGGTCTGTGTAATCTTCGTTTCGATGATACGAATCCGACCAAGGAGAACATGGAATATGTCTCCTCAATTCAAGAAGATGTCCAGTGGTTGGGCTTTGATTGGGACGATCGCCTCTTTTTTGCCTCAGACTATTTTGAGCAATTGTATCAATTTGCCGTGCGACTGATTCAAACCGGGCATGCCTATGTTGATAGTTTAACGGCCGAGGAGATCCGGTTTTTTCGCGGGACCCTGACGGAACCGGGGAAGGATAGCCCGCACCGGAACCGCACCATGGAAGAAAATTTGGCCTTATTTACTCGAATGCGGGACGGAGAATTTGAGGATGGGGTTCATGTGTTGCGGGCAAAAATTGATATGACCTCTCCTAATATTAATTTGCGAGATCCTTCCTTATATCGTATCCGACATGCCTCTCACTATCGGACAGGTGATGACTGGTGCATCTATCCGACCTACGACTTTGCACATCCACTTTCCGATTCCTTGGAGGGCATTACTCATTCGTTATGTACGCTGGAGTTTGAGGATCACCGGCCCTTATATGATTGGCTGCTTAGGGTGTGTGATGTTTCGTGCTATCCCCAGCAAATTGAATTCGCCCGTTTGAATCTCGGGCATACCGTGATGAGTAAACGGAAGCTTCACCAGTTGGTGGAAGAGAAGCATGTGAGCGGGTGGGGAGATCCCCGGTTGCCCACGCTGAAAGGGCTCCGACGTCGGGGCTACACGCCTCAGGCAATTCGTAATTTTTGTGAGCGGGTGGGGGTGGCGAAACGTGACAGTGTGATTGAAATGGCCTTGTTGGAGCATGCTATTCGAGAAGATTTAAACCGGTCGGCGCCACGGGTGATGGCGGTGTTGCATCCTCTGAAAGTCGTTATTGAAAATTATCCGGTTGGGGAGATTGAGGACTTAGAGGCCACCAATAATCCTGAGGATCCCAGCCAAGGCAAACGGAAAATTGCTTTTTCTCGTGAGCTGTACATTGAACAAGACGATTTCCGGGAAGATCCACCTGCAAAGTTTTTTCGCCTATCTCCAGGACAGGAAGTACGCCTTCGCTACGCGTATATTATTCGCTGTGTCGGTGTTGAGAAAGATCCCGAAACCGGGGAAGTGACGGCTCTACGATGTACCTTCGATCCTGAAACGAAAAGTGGCGGGAGTCAATCGAGTCGAAAGGTAAAAGGGACTCTTCACTGGGTCTCGGCCCAGCATGCCCTTCCTGCCGAAGTGCGATTGTATGAGGCCTTGTTGACTCACCCGAACCCCGGTTCGGGAAGTGAACCTCAGGACCTTCACCATCTGCTCAATCCACATTCATTGACCGTACTGTCTGATTGTCAGGTCGAACCCGGTCTCAGAAGAGCGCCATTTGGTAGCCGGTTTCAGTTTGAACGGCAGGGATATTTTTGCCTGGACCCAGATTCTACTCAAGATCGTTTAGTATTTAACCGGACGGTGTCTCTTCGAGATACATGGGCAAAAATTGATAAGAAGTGAGAATCCTTTCTCCAGGTATTCAGTCCCGATGCATCGAGGGTTTAATCATAGCCAACAATTTGGCCTCTTCGTCAGGTGTTGAAAACCGCCATGCTCCGACCGGGAGATCTAAGGTCAATGGGCCGATCTGCACACGTTTGAGATCGAGAACTTTGAGTGGCGTGTTAAATTTTGGATCTTTCAGGGCATGAAAGATGCGACGGAGATGCCGATTTTTCCCCTCGCGTAAGACGACCTCTAACTGTGTTTTTGGTCCGACTTCTCTTTTTTTTGTAATCCTGTGTACTTTTAATGTTCCGATGGATGTGGAAACTCCCTGCAACACACGGCCTAGGTCATCGTCTGAAATTCTTCCTCGAATCTCAACTTCATAGATTTTTTCGCATCCGCCCGGCTCAGTGAGCCGGTCAACCATTATTCCATTTTGAGTGAAGAGCAGGAGGCCACGGGAGTCTTTGTCCAGTCGGCCGATTGGTACCCATCCTTCCTGCAAAAGGAAAGGCGGGAGGGCATGATAGACCGTTTTTCTCTCCCTCTCATCCTTTCGAGTGACCAGATACCCTTTGGGCTTATGGAATAGGATGACGCTGGTTCGTGCTAGATGAGAAGGCCTTGCTCTTGCGACCGACCTCTTAAAGTCAGACATGGTTGATTTTTTGTTTGAATCGACAGTTACGAAGAAATTCGAGATCTTTGGTGGTTCTTGTCATAGGGTGCTCACATGTTCTGCCTACTTCTGTTCTAACATATTGATTTTTTGAAAGAATTGTTTTCGTGAATCGTTTTTGATTTTCTGATTTGATCCAGTCTGCACAGATGAGGTGTGTGCCAATTGACTGGGATCCATTTTTAATAAACTTTATCTAGATTTTGTTGTTTTATTTGAAAAATAGATGAAAATTGAGGAATGGAAAGTCTTGCCCATTGTTTTGTAGAATTTTTGGAGTTATTTTCTTTAAAGAAGGGTATGTTTTTTTAGGCATCCAGTAAAGACCTGTAAAAACTCTGCCGATACAGAGAGTATTGGCAGGAATGAAGAACCGCTATCCTGGGGGTCTTCGCATGTTAGGGAAAATTTGTTTTGTCTTGGCCATGGTTGCTTTAGCTTGTTGCGTGACGGTGCTCTCCTGGTTTGGATGGGTCCATGGAGTGTCTTGGTCAAGGCGCAAAACCTGTTCTCCTCATCATGAGTGACAATCCCTCAGCTCGTCTCCGACACCTGCCTCTTTTGTTCGTGCCGTAGTTTGAGAATCGACACAATTCTTTTTTAACCGGGTTATCAGTATTCCTGAGTGCCTGCGGGTTTGGGGTTGGTTGCTGGAAGGTCGCGTAAGCCGGGACTGACTGTCCTAGGCTGTCTTCGTACCGGCAAGTACGTACCTAATATCCGGCGATCTACCATTGAATACTCCCGAACAGGAGGTCCTGCGACATGTCTAACCGTAAACGAATGCCAAAGGAAATACATGGGCATCCCCAAGTGGTAGGGATTGCTCCCAACTGGAAGGTTGAGGATACCTATCCCTCCTCTCAGAGTTTAAATGACACCTTTTGGCGGTGGGAATTTCTCCGTCGGCGTTCAGATTACCGGAAGGATTGGGAGCAACATTACTTGCAAACATATGATTTTGATTTGTCCTGTGCCAAAGATCCTCAGTATCCCACCCGATATCGAAAAAAAGTTTTTACGCCTGATCATCCGGCATTTAAAGCCCGAATGCCGAATTCATTAGAGAAATATCATCTCAGTGGGCTTCCCAATCCCTCTATTGCGAAACCCTGGATGTTGTCATTTGATTCGAATTACGGTCGGATCTATTTCGGACAGGGACCGGATTGGCTGGGTGGAGGTGAAGAGGTCAGCTTGTGTTTGTCGGAATGGCGAATGGCGGCTGTGTTTGATCTGAAAAAGCCCTTGTTGGCTCAGATCGAAAAAGTTAAGGCAGATCTTATGGAATGGCAAAAACATCAGGTGGGTCGAAGTCTCGAACGGCGAAAATGTCGTGATGAATGGCCAATGTATCTACGTGTGTTGGATGCGGTGGATCTGGGGGTGCCATTTCAGGAAATCGGACGAACCCTATTCGACCTTCACGATGATGAAATATGCGAAGCACGAGCCAATCAATTGTATAAACGTGCCTGTCAAATCAGTGTGCATTTTCCTGTGTAAGGGGTTCAGGGTCAAGGGAGCCTGTCAGAGTATGGTTATGGTCATTGAATCAGGTGCGGAGTGGTGGAAATCTGAAAATTTCAGAATGTACATGGGGGAAGGAACCGTACAATGAGCAAATTAATTGAGGCCTTAAATCGATTACAGTCTGTGAGAACAGAAGAATGTCTCCCTTCCTCCCCTTCTTTGCTCAAGGACTCACGTTCGGACGAGTCGGAATGTGTGCAACAACATCGGCCAGAGTCGAAGCCCTTGCCAAAGAAAAATATTCACTCCGAGGAGGGTCCACAATTTAATTTGGCTCTCCGTGAATGGCTCGGCATCCTTCACCGTGAATATCTTGGGAGTTTCGTCCGTGAGGGAGGAGGAGCGGTCAAATTTGCTGTGTTTCCGAGTGAAGACGTATTGCAAGTCTGCCAACAGGAATTAGAGGGACTGGCCAAACGTGAAGGATATGTGTTGGCAAAAGTCGACGCGCGATTCACAAAAGCCCACATGGTCGAGCGACTGTTTCAGAAAATTGCGAAACAAATAGATTGGGATGAGCTCGCCTATCGGTTTGTCCAACGGCTACTCGAGGAGCATGGGCATCAAATTCCTTCAGACCGACAAGAATTCTCGTTGCGGCAGGTTGCGATGTTAAATGAACGGAAGGAGCCTATGCTCCGACGGGATATTCAAACGTGGATGGAAAAATCGATTGAAGGCGATTCCGGCCTGTGCCGAGAATTTCGCATGGCGATGATTCGGCTGTGCATGGCTCAGTTGGATGCTGGCGATTCCGATCGTGTCTTGGCCGCAGCGGTGAAAGAGTGGTTGTGTGGAGACCTTCGGCTGGTGACTGGAGTCAAAAAGGCTCTCATCTATCAAAAAATCTCGCGTCATAATGCACGGTATATGCTGTCTTCTTTAACACGCTGGCTTCGATTAACGGGACAGGGAGGCCTCCTTCTCTCACTCGATATCTCCCGGTATTTTATGAAAAAGGATGTATTGCCAACTGATGGCTCTCTATCATTTTCTCCATCAGCCACCATGGATTTATATGAATTGCTTCGTCAATTTATTGATTCCGCTGATGAGATGGAAGGCTTACTGATGGTCGTCTTGTCTCCACAAGATTTCCTGACCGATTCCCGTCGTGGCGTGGATCGGTACGAGGCGTTGAAGTTGCGAGTGTGGGATGACGTTCGTCCGAAACACCGCCAGAATCCATTGGCGTCTTTGGTTCGGATTCAAGATGAACATGAGGCGGTCTCTGAAGGAGAAACCGAATCTTCCACCGGGACGCCGGGGAGAATGGCACCAGATGGAGAAGCCCGGCGTGTCATTGAAGGTCTGCGGGCTGGGGTGCCGAACCGGCATGTGGTGACGACGCTCGGATGTCTTCAGCCTGAGGTGGAGGGACGTTTTCGGCGTTTATTAGAAGCCACACAGCAAAATATTACTACGGGTCCGTGCCCTCGTGGCATGGTGATCGAGGGCGAGTTTGGCAGTGGGAAGTCGCATATTCTGGAGTATCTCCAAAATCTGGCGTTGGATGCCAATTTCATCTGCAGCAGGATTGTGATCAGTAAGGAGACGCCTCTGTACCACCCTGTCCGGCTGTATTATTCCGCGATTGAAGCCGCTGTGATTCCTGATAAACGAGGGGAAGTGTTTTCGGAAATCGCGGGTCAATGTGATGTCTGGGCACCTCGCTATAAGAATCTTGTGAC
>CABVRQ010000016.1:60269-70334 GCA_902500695.1 uncultured Nitrospira sp.
TTTCAGTTTGCGGCTCGTCTGATGCAAGCCGCGGGATATGCCGGATGGATTTTGCTGGTCGATGAAGCCGAGCTGATTGGCCGATATTCGGTGAATCAACGAGCGAAATCTTATGCCGAAGTGGCGCGCCTCATGAATTTAGATGGCGGTCCTACTCTACCGGGATTGGGTGCTGTGCTGGCATTAACCAATGACTTTCGAGAAGAGGTCTTAGAGAAAAAAGGTGACAAGGTCAAACTCTTGGAAAAACTTCGAGCCAAGAATACAGAGGCCGAGCGGATGTTAGCCGACAAGGCGGAGAAAGGCATGGGCTTATTGGAGTCCCAGCGTATTCCCCTCGGCCAACCACCGAACGACATGATTCAAGAAGCCTACCAGACGATTCGATCGCTTCATCTGAAGGGGCATGGGTGGCATATGTGGGAAAATGCGGTCAATGATCCGGCCCAAATAGTCCCAGGAACCAGTATGCGGAAATACGTGAAGAGTTGGGTGACGCATTGGGATTCACTTCGTTTCTATCCCGGCGAAGAGTGTGAAATTGAAGCCTCGACATGGAAGCCCTCTTGTGTCGACCAGGAAGACCTTCGCGAAGAGAATGTCCCGGAGGAATGCCATGCCGGCCGTTTTGCTTCGGAATCCGATTCTGCTACTGGGGAAATGCCTGAAGACCAGGAATTCGTTACCCATGCGATTCGAGGTGAGTCTCATTCCTCGACTAATCTTCCTCAGTCTCCGTTGTAAGGTTCCGGCCTTTTGGCGGAACTCCTCGCTTTCATGATAATGTAGAATCTTCACGAAAGGGACGCTCCCTTTCGTGAATGATCTCTTGCTGTACTTTCCCAGGCAATGAGCTATAGGTAGTTGTGTATGATCGGATTCGCATTTCGCTTTCTCTCAGCTTTCCTGCCCATGTCGGACTCTCTGCGAACATGTTTATTTTGAGCCCTGCGTCGTTTCGTGGTTGCTAGCTCGCGGGGTCTCCTCACTTCTTCTTCTCCGTTCAACGTGATTTTCCGCATGTGGTGGCCCTTGGCCACGAGTTGGATGCTCATGGCCCTTGAGTTTCCACTGGTGACGGCCACGGTTTCCCGCCTTGTTGATCCGGAGATCCATTTAGCTGCTTATGGTGGGGTGGTTTTTCCTCTCTCCCTGATGATCGAAGCGCCGGTCATTATGATTCTGGTTGCGTCAACGGCATTATGTAAGGATTGGTTAGCCTACCGGCTTATTCGTAATTTCATTGTGGTCTTGGGAAGTATTCTGACAGTCATTCATATTGTGGTGGCCTTTACCCCTGTGTACGGGATAATCGTACAAGACGTGTTGGGTGTTCCTGATAGTATTGTGGAACCGGCCAGAATCGGTCTTCAATGCATGACGCCATGGACGCTCTCCATTGCGGTGAGAAGGTTTTTTCAGGGAGTGGTGATCCGGGCAGGGCAGACCCGCTTGATTGGACTGGGAACATTGGTTCGATTAGTTGTAAGTAGTGCCGTTCTACTTGGAGGAATAGCCGTATCCAGTTTCCCCGGGATTGTCGTTGCAACCGTTGCTATGTCCTCTGGGGCGATGGTCGAGGCTGGCTTTATTCTTATTTTTGTGCGTCCAATCCTCCGAAATCTTAAGGCGAGTCCGGCGCATTCTTCCCCTCTCACGTTGAAGCAATTAGGCCAATTCTATTGGCCACTCGCCTTTACTCCACTGATTTCCCTTGCGAATTTACCGATACTGAGTGCAGCCATCAGTCGGATGCCGCACGCTATAGAGTCCTTGGCTGTATGGCCGGTATTGGGGGGGCTTTCGTTTGTCTTTCGAAGTGGAGGATTGGCGATGCAGGAGGTGGTTGTCTCCCTGTATGACCGGCCACACTTTCAGGTCCCTCTGAAAAGATTTGTGGCAATGATTTCAATGTGTACGAGCGGAATGCTTTTCATCATTGCCGCGACTCCTCTCTCCACCCTCTGGTTTAAATGGGGCGCAGCTCTGACACCTGAGCTGACCGTGTTGGCCTCGACGGCGCTCTGGCTTATGGTTATTTTTCCTGCAATGAGTCCATGGGAAAGTTTTTTTCAAGGAAAATTCGTGCATCGTGGAATGACTGCTTTTATTACTCAAGCTGTCTGTTTGTATTTGACGGGAAGTTCCATCTTCTTACTGGCCGGAGTTCTTTATGGGCAAGTAACCGGATTATATGTGGGGTTAGCGGCGATGCTTACCGGCTTCGGAATTCAACTATGGTGGCTATGGAGGAACAGTCGACGGTTTGATGACCACTCACCAAATGCTTAAAGAGTTACTGTAGGGGGTGTCACGGATTGTTCAAGGAGCCTGTCGGACTTAGGATGAATCGGCTGCAAAAGTGTCTAATCGGTCCATATTTCGCCGCTTTCTTGGACCATACCCACTATGGGTCAGCGAAATCGTCAAAATCTAGCCTTGCTCAGCCGCTTTTTCGCTCTCGATCCCCTAAGTCCGCAGGCTCCTGGATCCAGTCAGGTTGTTCACAGGTTCATCAGAGAATGGTTGGGGGGAAACAGTGAATGCCAATCCCTGCATATTGAATGTTTCGACCTTCATGCTGGTATCGACAGTATTTCTGATCATATTTTATAAGCAATTGTTTTTATTGATAAATAGTCACATAAGGCAATTTAAATGGAGAGGGAACGTAAATTGCTCGTTACTTAGGTGAACGAAGTGTGGTTTATTCTATGGTAATGGCCATTTTCATTTTAGTTGTAAATAATTTACGGTTAACTCAATGAATAGAATTTTGGTGATTGATGATGATATCCAAGTGAGGGAGTCCGTTTCTCTTTCTTTGGAAACAGCCGGGTATACGGTTATGGCCGCAGGGACCTGTCAGGAAGGCCTTCAAAATCATGAAAATTTCCAAGCGTCCCTGATTATTATGGATGTGGTGGCAATGGAAGAGAGAGAAGACGAACCCACTGGGACTATTTCTCAGAAATCTCCTAGTGTTCCAATGATTACTCTGACTGGAAATATTCCCGCATCTGGTGGAACCATGAGGGGCCCTCACCACATACTTCATCCGATCTGTACCTTACAGAAACCCTTTACAGTTGATGAGCTTCTCCAAACCGTGCAAAGGGCTTTAGTGCATTAGGTCTGATCTTCTTCCGTTTCTGCACCCCTAACAGACGTTTTCCTCGTGTGCTTCAACTCCACATTTGGCTAAGAAAACTTGTGTGGTTAATCGTTGGGGGGTTCGAAGTGTCCTGGAGGTCTCGACCCCCATGGAACAGTGGTGGGACGAACCTGTTTAAAGAGACTTTGAAGGTTGACCTGAGCAGCGCGAATTAATTTGGGATCACCGTGGTGAAGCAGGCTTGTGAGTAGGACGAAGAGGTTCTGGTGGTCACGGCTTGTTTGGATAATTCGTTGAAACAGGGGATCGGGAGAAGACGTGTTCGGAAGTTCAGGATTATCCTCGTCCGGGTCGTTCCATAATCGCAGAAGAGTCCGGGGATCATGATGGAGCCAGGATTCAGGCACATTCAACGACTGGGCAATCAACGGCATTATGGACAACGGTGGGTCCCAGTTTCCCTTTTGGAAATCCTGTAAGTTCGTCAGGGGCACTCCCGTTTGTTGGCTAAGGTCACCCAGAGAGAGTCCTCTTGTTTGACACCAATGACCCAAATGTTGATGAATGGACATGATTCGATCATAGGAAAATGTTGGTTAACCTGTCCATCATCAATTTCTGCCACACCCGAATCTGCTTCACTTGCTACAATCGTGAGAATCACTATGACGAAGCCACCAGTGACCAAAAAGTCCTCCAAGAAGTTGGAAATATCCTACTGGATTAGTCCAAGTCCAGTTGGCCGGCTTCTATTGGTGGGAAACCCAGATGGGTTGCAGGCCTTGCAGTTTCAAGATGGAGCCCACCCCCTCGACATCCTGCCGACCTGGACAAGATCGCGTGAGCCGTTTCATGCTGCCCTGGAGCAACTGAAGGAATACTTTGACGGTTCGCGGACACGTTTTCAGATCGCATTGAACCTTCAAGGGACCTCCTTCCAACGGCATGTGTGGAAGGCTCTTCAGCGCATTCCCTATGGCCGCACGGTGTCGTATGGTGAAATTGCCAGGCAGGTTGGCAGTCCAAAGGCCTCACGGGCCGTGGGGGCCGCCAATGGCCAAAACCCTGTCTCCATTATCGTGCCATGTCATCGTGTCATTGGAGCGAATGGCCATTTGGTGGGCTACGGCGGTGGGCTACCCATCAAAACCGCCCTGTTGGAATTGGAACAACACCAAACGGACAAGAAGTCTTTGTAGGTCGGTCACTTGAGGTTGGGAAAAATCTGCTCAAGCCTCTTCGATTAAGATGTCTGATACCATTTTTCGCGCTAAAAGGCAGAAGAGAAGTGTACCCACATGACAAGACCTGTTATTGGGTGCTCCCTAGATTTTGCAAGTTACAGCTCTGTCAGATGATGGGGCAGTCTGCTTGAGACAAACATGAAATGTATTAACCAAGCTACAAAGAAGAAAAATGGAGCCAGCAAAGCAACATACCAAGCTACGTCAGAAATTATCGGTGTGACTAAGAGGTAAACCCCAAAAAATGAATAAAAAAGCGAAGTTTGCCAAGCATATAATCGGCTGCGCATGATTACTTTCAAGAGGTAGGGAGATGTATTGTGGAGTATTCTTGCAATTGGCAAAGTAATTCCTAACGCTTTCACGCCCTTAATCTTTCCCTTCATTTGAATTTTTGTCTGTCTGTTCCCAGTGTGTATCAGCTGAATCACTCCACCTTCCTCCAAATCAAGATAATGGAAGTCTAGGACAACTCCGCACTCGTGATTTTCACCCACTTCCTGGTTCACCTTGACTATACCGAACTCGTTTGATGGACTCGATGTTTTCACAACTCGTGCATCAAGAAGTTTCGTATTAGAAGGAACTATTAACCTCAGAGGGTCCAATGGGACGAGATCGTCGCGGTCGATCGTCCCTTTTTTGCGTTCCAAAAAAAGATCAACGATCTTGTGAGGCGAGTTTGTGGGATGCCCTTGAACCTTACCTCTATCTCGTCAAGTTCGGTTTCCAGCCCTTCAATGATTGTATTGCTTTCAACATAATACTTTGGGTCCCTAACTCGTCTACTCATTCGATATAGGATAATGGCGAGCAAAATACTGATTAAGCTTAAGGCCAAGGTTATAATGGGATTTTGCGCTATTTCGATCAATTTGTTCCACATTTGCAAATTTTCTCGTGGTCTGCGTTCCATCCCCAGTAACCGTTGAATAAACAAAAGAGGGTAAACGAGGAAAAAAGTTGGAAAAACCAAAAGACGAACCAATTCATGCCTAGTCTTGGATAGGTATGGAAAGGATATGCACGGAAAACCTGCTGCATCTGGTTTCCCTTTCTTGGAGAAATCCATAAAAGGAATTCTGGGAAAATTGGAGGTGCACGGATGAGCCATCCCAAGACACTAAACTGGAAGGAAGTTGGTTTCAAGGCCTGAGTACAAATCTGGTGCTTGCTTCGTCGGGTGAAACACAAGAAAGATCCCTGCCGACAAGCCGCAGGGATGACTCGTCGATAGATGCATCATGCCTGATGCTTTCTGGCCCATCCATTATCCGATCTGTCCTTCTGTCTATAAGTTGGCCGGAATCGCTCTGCGCCTCTACCTCGCACTAGGCACCGTTTGAGGTTTCCCCTACCTCACCCTGCCCTTTTCCCGTTGTCCGACGCCTGCCGCCAGGCCTCAGGGATGGACGCGCAGATCATCCGGCGGGCCTTGTATGAGCGCAGCGAGTTGGCCCGCCCTCCTAAGACTCGCGTCCGTCCCATCCAATGCGGCCGGACGGGGGGTCACTGGTTTTTGGTCCTTTTCCCGAAAGAAAAGGACCTCGACCGCCGGAGCGAAACCCGGCATCAAAGAAAAACAGTAGGACCTCACTGCTGTTCTCTCAATTCACAATTTTTCACAGGACTCTTTTTTTCAATTGTCCATTTTGAATGGACCACTTCGGCATCGGTCGACGGTTAGGATGAATAAAATGATGGAGGCTTTTGGGTTGGGACGACGGCGGAATGGGTTTGCGCAGTGGCTGTTTGGATATCCCTGACGTATCGAGTTAACGATTCATGAATGACAGGGAAGGCTAGATGCTCCCACGGGATGTCGGCTAAGGTGACCAGTTGGACGTCTAGGCTTTCCGGGCCGGGTTTAAAGTTCAGGTTTTGCAGATGTGCCCGGTAGACCACGTAGACTTGAGACACATGTGGAAGGCTAAAAATACCAAGTAAGCTATGAATGTTGATTTCCGCGTGCGCTTCCTCCAGTGTTTCCCGGGCTGCCGCATCTTCGGTGCTCTCACCTAATTCCATAAATCCAGCCGGAAAGGTCCAGAGTCCTAATCGTGGCTCGATGGCCCGTCGGCATAAGAGAATTTTATCTTCCCATTCGGGAATACTGCCCGCCACGATTTTGGGGTTTTCATAGTGGATGATATGGCAGGATGGACAGACGGCTCTGAGAAGGGTTTCGCCTGAAGGAATTTTTTCTTCAACGACGGATCCGCATTGAGCACAGTATTTGATGTTGTTGGGCAAGGTGATAGAACTGAATTTAGATGAACAAGTCGTTGAGCGAGATGCTTGAGGGTGTTTCACAATCTGAAAGACCTGGGTTGTGTGGGCCTTTCTTTATCATACTCTGTCTCGCCTGTAATTCAATGCCGTGCTTTATAGCATGCACCCTATCCTTTATGGGGAGCATATCCCAGTCACGGTTTGAAGGGAAGAGGCTCATTTGCCAGCCTGGATTGTGAATCCTCGTATTCCTTTGGTAAGGTTGGCATCTGCATGTGTCTTCTTGCAACCCTGACAAATCTTGGATCGTGTAAGAACTGATTGGAGTGAATGGCATGAGTACGAATGATCGGCAAATTATTTTTTCCTTGGTGGGTGTGGGGCGCATTCATCCCCCGAAAAAACAGGTTTTGAAGGATATCTACCTCTCATTTTTTTACGGGGCCAAAATCGGGGTTTTGGGACTGAATGGATCGGGAAAGAGTACGCTTCTCAGGATTATTGCCGGGCTGGATACCAATTATATCGGGAAAATTACCCTCTCGAAGGGATATTCCATAGGCATGTTTGAACAGGAGCCGTATTTGGAGCCTGGAAAAACAGTGAAGGAAGTCGTTGAAGAAGGGCGGGCGGAGGTTGCCAAACTGCTCCGAGATTACGAAGAGATCAGTCAAGCCTTTTCTGGAAATGTGAGTCCTGAGGAGATGGAAAAATTACTTGAGCGGCAGGGGAGACTGCAAGAGCAAATCGAGGCGGTTAATGGGTGGGAATTGGAGCATCAATTGGAGATCGCCATGGATGCCCTCCGCTGTCCACCACCGGATACTAAAGTTGACCTCTTGTCCGGCGGCGAACGGCGGAGGGTGGCTTTGTGTCGATTACTGATCCAAGAACCCGATATCCTGCTGCTTGACGAGCCCACAAATCATTTAGATGCGGAGACGGTGGGGTGGTTGGAGCAGCACCTTCAGGAATATAAGGGCACTGTGATTGCGGTGACCCATGACCGGTATTTTTTAGATAATGTGGCTGGTTGGATTCTGGAATTGGACCGTGGGCAAGGAATTCCTTTCCAAGGCAACTATTCTTCATGGTTAGAGCAGAAACAGGCGAGACTGGCGCAGGAAGAAAAGTCCGAGTCGAAACGACAGAAAACCCTGGAGCGGGAACTGGAGTGGATTCGCATGTCTCCCAAAGGCCGTCAGGCTAAAGGGAAAGCCCGCGTGACGAAGTATGAACAATTAGTGAGTGAAGAGCAGAGCCAACAAACTGACGATTTGGAGATTTATATTCCTTCCGGCCCACGACTTGGCGATGTCGTGGTGGAAGCCTCCAACCTCTCAAAGAGTTATGGGGATTGTCTGCTGTTTGATAATCTCTCGTTTTCTTTGCCCAAAGGCGGCATCGTTGGTGTGATTGGGCCAAATGGGGCGGGAAAGTCCACTCTGTTTAAAATTATTGCGGGGTTGATTAAGGTGGATACGGGCGATCTCATTCTTGGTGAAACGGTTACACTGGGCTATGTCGATCAGAATCGCGAAATTGATGGCAATCTGAATGTCTGGGAATGTATTTCTGATGGAAAAGAAACCGTCGCCTTAGGGAAAATGGAAGTGAATTCGCGTGGCTATGTGTCACGGTTTAATTTTTCTGGTTCTGATCAACAAAAAATGGTGAAGGATTTATCCGGTGGAGAACGTAACCGGGTGCATTTAGCCCGCACCCTGAAAGAGGGTGCGAACCTGTTATTACTGGATGAGCCGACAAATGATCTGGATGTCAACACTCTGCGGGCGTTAGAAGAGGGCTTGAATCATTTCGGCGGGTGTGCGGTGATCAGCAGTCATGATCGATGGTTTCTGGATCGTGTGGCCACCCATATCTTAGCCTTTGAAGGGAACAGCCAGGTAAGTTGGTATGAAGGCAATTACAGTGAATATGAGGCTAATCGCAAAAAGCGACTGGGGAAGGCTGCTGAACGTCCCCATCAAATTCGATACAGAAAACTGACCAAATCCTGATGGATTGAGGATGCCAAAAGAGCCTGTCAATATGCCATCTTCCTCAGAGAAGGCTCCTCCTGTTTCAAGATCGAGCGGGAAACGTAGTTCCGTCATGATTGCCAGGGTCATAGGCATTCTGTTTGTTGCGGTAGGGTTTATGCTGGGTATTCATGGATTAGAACACCCTGGCACTCCTATGCTTCCGACCGCCTTAGGAATGATTGCGACAGGCTTAGTCGCACAAGTGTTCGCTTTAGTGAAGGCCTGTTTTGTGGGTTCACAAGGCAAGGGGTGATGGCTGGATCATCTGGCGGTGTGACGCCTCATCGTTTTGTTGTGAACCTATTAAATTCATGTGTGGTCCTCATGCTCTGTCTCGGACTTGTTTCCTGTTCTCACTGGCGTGATAGCTATTTCGACGATGGCTTGGGGGTATTAACACAGTCGGATATTAAAGCGAGGTTGGGGAAACCTCATATGGTCAAAGATCCCTTGCTTTCGGACGAGACCACCTGGACATACAGGTTTGCCATGTCTGAAAGTGAATTGGATCCGTCAGGAGTGAAATCTTTGGGAAAGCAGGCTGGAAGCCTGATGGGTGGGGCTCAAGGTGGCCCACGGGAAAAAGTATTTTGTTTTATGTATATTTTGACTTTTGATAAAGAGGGCATCTTGCGTCATTGGGAGAGGGATATCTGCCCAATTCCCCAACCCCCCGACCCGTTTCAACGCGGACTTTCAGGCTAGGCGGGGTTCATCACACGGAAGTGAGCAATTAATCATCACGGTGGTGATGTGATTTCTTTTACAAGAGAATTGATGGGATTAATCGCATGAGCGTGCATAAAAGCGGGGCGTTTCTTCAGCAATGTTTCTCCGTACACCCGCTGTGTTTGAACGTTAAACTTGTTTCTCCCCCGCACATTGTTGGGGTGCTTTGTACGAATTGTCTGATGCGCCACCGTTTAACACTTCCCGACGATTCGGGTTCATCAGAAGAGACTACCGGAATCGATAGCCATGAACTGCTTCGGCTTCAAGAATGTGTTCAGAACCATCCCAAAGATGTCCGGGTTAGCTTAGTCCATATCGAACAGTCTGCCGTAGAATTCAGATGTGGATCCTGTCATCGCAGCTATGAGTTGGAAGTGGCCCTATTTGAGACCCATCAATCCTGACTGATCTTTTTCTACAATCCGTTCGCGTCCATTTTCAACTTCATTTTGTTAGCCCACCGCTGTTTTCCTTTGAGGAGTGCCTTCTGAGAAAGGTCGAAGGGAAGCGAATCCTCATGGGGGTATTCAACATAACTGTCTGTGCCCTCCTCCCCTCGCGCGCAATTCCGGAGACACATGTCCTTGTGACTTTTTGTCGTCTCAGGACGTTTGCCATTCTGACCGTAGACCTCATCCTTGCAAAGTCGTGGCCTATGGGAAATAAGGCATCAGGATCCATGAGACAGACTAAATAG
>CABVRQ010000017.1:0-59404 GCA_902500695.1 uncultured Nitrospira sp.
GCTGGGAAAGATAATGATGGCCGCAATCAATATTCCGACTATCCAAATGCCGATGTACACAAGTTTCCTGAATAGTTCCAAAAGAGATTTCCGTATGCCAAATTGAGAAAACAGTCGGGTCAAGCCCGTTTCCAGAGCCTTGGTGCTCAACCAGGTCAACGCAAGGATGACGATGGCTGAAATCACATTCGGAAGGTGGGCCAATGCCTGGCTTCCCATTTCCCGAAGACTGTTCAATATAATGCTGAGTGGTTCCATGTGATATCCGGCAAACGTTGGCCCCAAGGCCGGCGAACTGGATGGATTTTGCTGTCAACTCCTGTCAAATTCCCCAATCTCAAATAGGGAAAAGCTCCCTGCCTAATCACATAATCCTGCCTGAACCAGGATGGGAGGACAATCCTTGACCGATCACCACCCGAATGAGAATGGCTGGTCACTGAAACTCAAACTGAAGCAACCAGATAACCACTCCCGGAATAGCCAATTCCTGAATGGCGACACCTTTTCATAGATGAGGTGTTCTTTGAATTGGTGCATTGTTTGGTGAGAAGATGGCACGGCCATTCTTCCGCGTTGCGATACGGAACGCTCATCACAATCCTTGGTATTCATCTGTAACAAAGTTAATAATGATCCCCTATGGATAAACCTCCTGGTAAGACTTCCAACTTGTCTATTTTAATGGGCGACGTTCAGAGACATGATGTAGACTCAGAATGAACAAGACCATGAAAGGAATTTCATCGTATGTGGAAAAGGCGTTTGGGATTATAAGGAGAGAAGATGTATGAGAATGGTCGGACATCATGGGAATAGAGCGGCATGGGCGACGGTGTGTTCTTCCAAAGAAAACCCCCCTGTCACGCCAGCTCCGGAACCGGAAAAGAAACACCCCCCGATCGGCCCTCCAAAACGGGATCCTCAGCCGGAACCGATTAAGGATCCGCTGTTCCCTCCTTCGCCGGGAACCGGTCCTGACGAGGAACCTGCACCAATTGGGGATCCCCCTGATAAGTCGGATCATCCCATTCGTATGGGTTTCATGGCGATAGCCTGTCCTGTTGAATGGCCCGCGGATTATCCTCCCTACAAAGACAGAGTTTTATTCAATACACACAGTCATTCCAGGATCCGTGACCCTCATGACTCACTTGAAAGGATTTCTCTATGACTATATTGAAATGGGCGGCCATTTTTTTTGTTATTGCGCTCATCGCTGGCGGATTTGGGTTTTCAGGAATTGCTGAGGGTGCTGCAGGAATTGCTCAGGTATTATTCTACATTTTTCTCGCAATTTGCATTGTCATGGTGCTCATCGGAGTCTTTGTGGCTAAAAAAATTACATGAACCCGTATGGCCTTCAGTGGTCTTAAAGAGAATATGGTTTTCATCGCCTTCATTAACCCTTCCGGCAGAATGGAGGCAAGGCCTCGAAGAAATCGGGTCATGAGAAAGAGAATGTTATGACCAATCACGAAAAAGCAAAATTGATTGCGCCCTGGGTTAATCCTGCCGAACGGATTACGGTGGATTTTAAAGATGTGACAGGGTTGAATGCGGAAGTGTTCGGGTGCACGGAAAACGTGGTCTATTTATTATTCCAAGAAACCTTCCCACATATGAAAGAACAAATCACCATTCCGTTGGCAGAGGTGCGGGTGGATAAGGACCATGAGCACTATACACGGGACCCCGATGCACCTGTTCTTCAGTGGCGATTGCGGTTGAGTGTGGATCAAAATCGTCCGGAAGGATTGTAGAATGTTGCAAGCCAAGGCAGGTGCGATCATCACAATTCTGAGCCATTGCATCTGTCGAGTGAAAAGGGAAATGCCAATTCTTTTCTGACACTTCCGGGATTAGACGAGTTAGATATTTTCAGTCGATAACTTGTCTATTCACAGTCCGAAGGATGGCAAGGTAACCTGGGACATGAAACATGACATTCACTTCATTTGTAAGGAGACCATTATGCATGAACCATCCCGTAAAGTTATTACAATTGGACCTGCGGTGATAATTTTGTGTCTGGGCCTACCATTTGTGTCGCAGGCCGGATCTTCCTATGATTCCACGGATTATCGAACCCGATATGATACGCCACAACGAGAATCAGCCGATTATCGAAACCGTTACAATACGCCGCGCCGAGAATCGGCCGATTCTCGTTCGGGGAAGAACGATGTCCCTATTGATCGTTATTCGGATGATCGAAGTTATTACACGGACCAATATGGAGATAGGGATACGATGCGAACCCAAGAGAATCTCAAACGAAACCGATCGGACGATAACTGGATTGATGACGGTGTCGACGGACGTCGGGCAGGGATGAGTGATAGGGAGTTGGAAAAGGCCGTGCGCGATGAACTATCCTGGAGTCCCTTTGTCGATGAAGATCCTATTCGAGTCAATGTTCGGCAAGGAGTAGTCACGTTGCAAGGGACGGTTGAGGATCCGTCTGAAATGGCGGCTGCAGTCGATAATGCCTATGAGGCCGGCGCCAGGCGGGTCGTTAGTCGATTGAGAATACAAAATTAATCTTCGGGACCAACTTTAAGTAGAAAGGGATACACCATGCCAATATTATTGTGGCTGTTAGGAGTTCCAGTCAGTCTCATACTTGTATTATGGTTGTTCGGGGTCCTTTCTTTTTAAGAATCTGTTTCGTAGAACAGGATTTTCTTATAAGGGATTGTGCAACCATATGAGTACCGTAGGGTTGGAGGCGAACATCCCTCCTGTACACCCTACCGGGTAAGCTTTTGTTGGACACTTAAACGGGCCTGGGGCATTCCAGTTTGCTGAAATGTCCGGGCCCGTTTCTATTCAATGCCTCGCTGCTGGCTCACATGTCATTTCCCTTTCATTCTTTTACACGCCTCATGCATATACCCAGGCGGGGTTGATAAAGGACAGACTCTTACCGAAATTGAAAACAAATATCCATTGGTTAATGGCTAAGTATCATGTATATGGTAGGGGACATTCTGATTAAGAAAAATACCTGAATCCCACCTAAGACGAAAAGGGATTGGGAGAAGCCAATGCAAGAGACCTTAGGACATATCAAACATGGTGAGGGACGAAGGGGTCTGATCTTTTTGCCATTTGCGCTCGGTGCGGTGATTTCAGGGCTGCTCTTCTCTTTTCAAGTTCCGTATTTAGCAGCAAACCGGGGGATAGATGGTGGCCCAATTAATTTGGATCAGAAGTACCGGAATGGAAAGCCTCTTTTTCCCGGCTCCTCAGGGACGACTTTTATCTATTCATTTCAACCCTGGGGTGGAGTTCGATTTGATAATCCTGACAAGCCTATTCTCATGAAGCGGGATGCCTATATCCGGACCCTGCTTTGGGGATCGAACGATTATTCCTTGTCAAAGGCCGAAACCTTTACTGTGATGGCAGAATCAGAAATGGGATTGCCGCCGGCCGCCAGTCGCCCGACAGTTCAATTTCTTCGAATACGAAATCCGAGTTGGATTGCGACATTCTGATACATAGGGAAAAGGCTCTGAACAATGGGATTGGTTGGCGGCTGACCCTGAGATCGAGGATTCCAACTTGCCAACAAATAGGTCAGTAGGGAGCAGGTGGACTGCCGTATTTTTTCTAAATGGAAACGCTGGATTGCGGAAATGATTGGCCTTATTTAATAACGGACTGTGGATAATGAGTAAGGTTCTTATTATTGACCACGATACCGATTCACGAGAGGCCTTGGAACGCCTTTGTGATCGATATGGAGTAGAGAGTGTGATTGCCGGAAATCTTTCGGATGGTATCCGTCTCTATACACAACAATCCGTTGATTGCATCGTTGTGGACTTGTTTCTCGAACAGAAAAGCGGGTTTTCGTTTATTGCTGAAATTACCTCAAACGGAAGCCATCCTCTGATTATTGCGACATTCTCTGCCGCTCGTGCACCATTGTTCAATATTAGAAGATTTGCCCTTTTGCTGGGAGCGTCCTACGTTTTCGAAAAACCTCTCAACCCCAGATTATTTCTTCAAGCATTCAGTGATCTGGGGTCTCCTATTCCCACCGTGCGAAGCAGAGGCTAAAAGAAGGCTGACAGGTCAGGAAAAATCACCTCCCACAAAACTCCTCACACCCATTCGTCATTGGCGATCGCGGCTCCGTTTATAAAAATAAATCAAATCCCTGTTGGAGGAAATTTATGCCATTTGAAGGTCCCGAGCAAAACGGTGTCTCGTTTTATTCCCGGACGAGCTTTTTAACCCGGGAGTTCGCCAGGAAATCTCTTCTTCCTTTAATGAATGAGGAGAAACATGAAAGTTTAAAGTGATGTTGGGATCGAGGAGAAATGAGTCGCCAGTCTGGGTAATAATATTCATGCAGGGAAGGCAGAGAGGTAAATGCCACATCCGGTAATCAAATCCGTATCCCTCCCGGAACATCTCATGCCATTTCGTATCTCCCAGGCATGGGTAGTATGGAGGATCACTTTTACGATAAAACGGCAGTAATGTTTCGAGATTGTCCCGGACCTGTTGATGGAATAATTCAGGGTTAGTCTCTTGGTTTTTCATTAAAGATTGGATGTCTTGCGTGGATAATCCAACCTCCTCTGTAGCTTGGAACCACCCCTTTTGTCGCCATCGGGCAAAGTTTTTATAGATACGTTGCGTTTGGCCTTCCTCTAAACCGAGGAGGAATCCCACTTCGACCGGTTTCATGCCGTAAAAGTGGTAGAACAAACAGATCAAACCATCCCGACTGAGCACGGCTCGATTGAGCAGGCCATCCAGAAATCTGTACAAGATCGGATTGGAAGTTGATGACTCCTTGGATTCCTGCGGTTTTCCAAAAAAATCTGATATAAATCCATCCAAAAGTAGGGAAGGCCGGCAGGGGAGTTGCGAAGGACAGTATTCAATAAACCTTTCAACCAGATCAAAAGAAAGACGCAACAGTAATTTTTCATGTGCCGAATTGTCCGCCCATTGCCCCATATCTTGCAAAATACGCCGGATATTGCCTGAAGACCGTTCCAGAAAATAAGAAAAGTTTGCCGGAATGAACTGTTTAAATTCTTGGGGAGTATTAATAATCACACCATTAGTTGATGGAGATAGAGTATTCAACGTCGGCCTCCTTGCTTGGGGATAAAGAATGAATTAAACATAAATTTCATTTTTTCAATTCCATGCCATCTGTAATTTGTACAAATTAACGAAATGGCTCCCAATTCCGTACTGTTAAAATCCCTTGATTCTCAAGATCCCGACCCTAGGGATGTCCTTGCTCGATCAGTCTTCATGAAGGGTAAAAAGTTAGATAATCAGAGCAGGAGTTTCCTAAAAGCGGGCGAAACATCCTGATTTGTCAACTGAAAAAGTGAAACCTCTGTGATAGGGTTGAGCCTGCGATTCAGGCACATCTGTCAGGAATTCGGTTTTCCCTATTTTTAGTCTGAGGTGCCCTTACAGGTGAAAGGACTTTGTCCATGATGTCATCAAACCAGATGGCGGAACTCATTCGGAATAGGGATTGGACGGATACGCCTTTGGGTTGCAGGGCCAACTGGCCCTCTCAGCTCAAGACCTCTGTACAAATTATTCTCGATTCGAGTTATCCCATGTTTGTGTGGTGGGGGGAGGAGCTGATCAACATTTATAATGATGCCTACATTCCCGTATTGGGGAATCGGCATCCGAAGGCATTGGGGGAATCCGCACCAAAAATTTGGTCTGATGTTTGGGATGTAACTGGTCCGCAAGCGGAAATGGTGTTCCAACAGGGTTGTGCCACATGGAATGAAGAACTGCCTCTTTTTATGCGCCGATTTGGTTTCTTAGAGGAGACTTTTTTTACCTTTTCCTACAGCCCGATCAAAAATGAAGAAGGAATCGTCCTGGGACTTTTTTGTGCCTGTACCGAAGAGACAAGCCAGGTATTAAAAGGACGCAGGCTCAATACCCTCAGAGAAATTTCCGTAGTCACCGAACGTGCTCATTCTGTGGAAGAGGTTTGCCGATTGTCGGCTGCGGTTCACACAGACAATCCCTTTGATATCCCGTTCAGTCTCATCTATTTGTGGGATGGTGAAGAGCGTGCCCTGTCTCTCGCCGCACAATCAGGTTTTCAGGCGGATTCACTCCTGACTCCACTTCGACTAGCGGTGGATGGGGATATAGTGCATCCCGAGCCGTGGTGGCCACTTTCACTTTCGCGTAAGTGGGGAGAGACCGTATTTCCGGTTGACGTCTCTCTGGGCCCTCCGGGAGGGGCCTGGCCGGAGCCGTCCCGCCAGGGCATGGTGCTGCCTTTGGAGTCGTGGGAGACAGAAAAAAAATCCGGCTACCTGATAGTTGGGATCAGTTCGAGGCTGGCGATAAATGACAGGTACCTTGAGTTTCTGAATCTGCTCGGTCAAGGGATTTCGGGTGCGATCAACCGGGCGCAGGTCCGGACCGAAGAGCGAAAACGAATCGAAGCCTTAGCGGAACTGAACCGGGCGAAAACCGAATTTTTCAGCAATGTGAGCCATGAGTTTCGAACGCCGCTGACACTTATTCTCGGCTCAGTGGATGAGGCCATGAATCCCCATACCACTGATATTGCCACGGCTTTGGCGATGGCCCACCGCAATACTTTCCGTATGTTGAAACTGGTCAATACTCTTTTGGATTTTTCCAGCCTGGAAGCGGGCCGGATGAAGGCTCTGTTTGAACCGGTGGATTTAAGCGGGTTGACGAGTGACCTGGCCTCGTCCTTTGAGTCGGTGATGAACAAAGCCGGCCTGAAATTTATGGTCACCTGTCCGCCATTGTCCCGTCCGGTCTTCGTTGATCGGCACGCGTGGGAGAACATCATTCTGAATTTACTGTCCAATGCCCTCAAGTTCACGATACAGGGACAGGTGTGGGTGGAAGTCATTCAACAGGCTGAAAACGTGGATGTCCGGGTCGGGGATTCCGGTGTCGGTATGAGCCGGGAGACGCTTTGCCATGTATTTGAGCGGTTTTTCAGGGCCAAGGAAACCCTGGGGCGAACAGTTGAGGGGACGGGAATCGGTCTGTCCTTAGTGAAAGAGCTGGTGCAGATGCATGGCGGGACAATCCATATAGACAGTGAACCCGGAAGGGGAAGTGTGGTTACCGTGACGTTGCCGTTCGGCTTTTCTCACCTACCCCCGGAGCAGGTATGCCACACACCGACTGAACAAACCGACAAGAGTTTGGTGACGTCTTTTATCCTGGAATCCGATCCATGGGCCGGAGAAACAGATCATGAACGGTTCTATGAAGAAGTTCCCCGGAATGAAGACGATTCCCTTCAGAAGACCGATCAGTCACGTCCCATCGTGTTATTGGTAGAAGACAATAAGGATATGCGGGATTATCTGACGCGGTTATTGCGTGCCGACTATGAGGTGGTCTCGGTGTGCGACGGGCAGGAAGCCCTGGAGCGGATTCAGATGATCCGTCCCCATCTCATTCTGAGTGATATCAGGATGCCCCGCATAGATGGACTTGAGTTATTGACACTGCTTCGGTCCAACCAGCAATGGCAGTCGACACCATTTATCTTCTTATCGGCCAGAGCCGGGCAGGAGGCTGAAGTGGAGGGGCTTTTGACCTGGGCGGATGATTATCTCGTGAAGCCGTTTTCAACGAGAGAGCTTTTGGCCAGAGTCAAAAAAACATTGAGATTGGCCACGATGCGTCGTGCAGCGATCGAATATGAATCACGGTTCCAACATCTGGCCCACCACCCCGAAGTCATGACCTGGATCACGGAAGCAGACGGGAATTGTAGTTTTCTCAGTCAAGCCTGGTATGACCTCACCGGGCAGACAGAGTCCACCGGCCTTGGTGAGGGATGGTTGTCTGCGATTCATCCTCACGATCGTTCCTCCATTCAAGAGGCGTTTTACGACGCGAACAGAAACAGAAATGCTGTTCGCCTGGAGTACCGCCTTCGGAGTCAAGATGGCGCGTATCATTATGTTCTGGATTCAGCTTCTCCACGGTTTGATCCGGACGGCCGATATCTGGGATATGTCGGGTTGGTGCTTGATCTGTCCTACCAAAAGGGAATTGAGGAACAGCATCGTGAAAGTGAAGAGCGTTTTCGTACTCTGGCGAATACGGTTTCCCAATTTGCCTGGATGGCCGACTCAACCGGATGGATCTTTTGGTACAACGCACGCTGGTACGAGTACACCGGGACCACCCTCAAGGACATGGAAGGGTGGGGTTGGAAGAGCGTCCATCATCCCGACCATGTTGAACGGGTGGTTGAGAAAGTCAGCCGGTGTTTTCAAACCGGTGACATATGGGAAGACACCTTTCCTCTCAAGGGGAAAAATGGAGAATATCGGTGGTTCCTCTCCCGGGCCGTGCCCATTCGGGATCAGAAGGGGGCGGTGGTGCGATGGATCGGCACCAATACCGACATTACCGAATTAAAAACGACGCAGGAGCAACTTCAACATCTCACGACCAAATTAGAAAGCCGCATCGCGAAACGCACTGAGGAATTGCGCCATAATCAATCTCGCCTGCAGGCCCTGGTTGGCGATCTGATTCTGACTGAACAGCGGGAGCGACGCCGGGTGGCAGAGGAACTTCATGACTTTCTGGCTCAACTTCTTGTGGCCTGCCGATTGCGGGTTAATCGGCTGGAGCAGATGAGGGGTGAGGGAAATATGCTGCCGGTTCTCAAGGAAATCGATGGTATCCTTGATCAATCGTTAGGCTATACCCGCTCTTTGGTGGCCCAACTGGTTCCGTCGGTGCTGTATCAATTCGGGTTGCTCGAGGCCTTACGGTGGCTGGCGGAGGATATGAAACAATATGGGCTATCTGTGGAAGTCACTATGGAACGAGACCATTTAACGCTCACCGAGAACGAAGCCGTGTTCCTGTTTCAGTCGGTTCGTGAACTGATGATGAACGTGGTGAAACATGCCGGGGTGAATCATCTCTGGTTAGCCGTCACTCTTTCCTCACCAGATGAGGTCTGCATTGAAATTTCAGACGAAGGCAAAGGATTCGATCCCCATCGAATCGATCAATCCAGCTATTCGTCCAACCAATTCGGACTGTTCAGTATTCGGGAACGCATGTCCCTATTAGGCGGGCGAATGGTCATCGATTCGAATGTTGGTTCAGGAACATGCACCCGGTTGTATGTAGCTCTGCCGGATCAGGATCATCCAGGTGGAGACTTAGTTTCTCCAAGTGTTCCAGCTAAGGCAGCCAGAAGAATCAGTCCGGATTCACGTCCGCACTCATCATCCGGTTTTCGGGTTATTCTGGTCGATGATCATGCTCTCGTTCGACAGGGACTGCGAAGTGTGCTGGACATCCATCCCGACATTGAGGTTGTCGGGGAAGCAGGTAACGGGGTAGAGGCCATCCGTCTGGCCGAATCTCTGCAACCCGATGTGGTAGTGATGGATGTGAATATGCCAACCATGAATGGCATTGACGCGACCAGGCAGATTCGTCACCACCACTCCGGTATTCAGGTAATTGGATTGTCGGTTCGTCAGGATAAAGAAACGGAGCAAGCCATGCGTGAAGCCGGTGCGGCCGGATACTTATCCAAAGAGTCGGCCAGCCAGGAACTCTACCGCATGATCGTCCACATTGTCCGTGTGCATCAAAAATATAGCTGAGCTTCACTGCAGCGTCCGGATGACAGACATTTTTTGTATTGGCCTGTCATATTTGTCAACTGACATCCGCTGATTTTTTCCTCATTGTATCCAACATCTTTCCTCTTCATGTTCCACTGAAATGGGGGTATGCCTTTGCTGTTTTACATTCCCATATTTGCTTTGGCTTTCGTCCTGATGGCCGTATTAGGAATCGCCGCTGAGGATGTGGAAAATACTTCTGAGGCAGCCCGTGAAAAGGTTGAAGAGATTAATGATACCCGAATTGCCGTGGCCATTAAAAATCGATTGGGCCGGGTAGATGCCACATCATTTTCCTCAATCGAAGTCACGGTGAAAGACGGCATCGCCACTCTCACGGGGACAGCCGACAGTCTTTGGACGCAACAGCGTGCAACGGAACTTCCCCAGACTATTCGTGGGGTTCGGGGAGTGATCGACCGCCTTTCAGTGGGGCCATTCGGCACGATTAATGATACGACCCTCAAAAAACATCTTCTCTCCCTGTTTCTCGAAGATCCTGTGGTGGAGCGGGATGATATTCATCTTGATGTGGTAGGGGGAATTGTCACGCTGAAAGGGACGGTTCAATCACGCCAGGAGAAACACACGGCGATCAATTTGGCCAAAATGGTCACAGGCATTCGTGAGGTACGGGACGCTCTCATTGTTGCGGGAGTTCTGGACAGGCCGGATGCTGTCCTAAAGGAAGAAATCACGCATCGTTTGGCATTTGATGTCTGGGTGGGCAGCCCCTCTCTGTTGAACGTACAGGTGAAGGACGGACGGGTGATCATGACAGGACAGGTGGGAAGCGCATACGAAAAAAGCCGGGTTGCCGAGTTGGCGTGGGTTGAAGGTGTCCATGACGTGGTCCACAGCGGCATCACCGTCAATTGGGAACCACCCGATCCGATGATCCGTGTTGAGCGTCCTCCGTTAACGGACCAGGACATTGCCCATGCCATTCAAAAAGTGCTGGCGTATGATGGCCGTGTCGCTCCATTCGGGATCCAGGTGGCGGTGACAAACGGGACCGTGATACTGAAGGGAAATGTGCCGTTTCTTTCCATCAGGCGTGAGGCTGAGCAAAATGCCAATAACACCGTCGGGGTCCGATCCGTGAACAATCTCATTACCGTCCAGTCCAAAGCCACTCCGAGGGATGCCGACATTCAGAACCGGTTACACATGGCGTTTTTACGCGATCCCGTCTTGAAGGGTTTTGCCCTGCGAGCATCAGTGAAGAGTGGAGCTGTTCTGCTGACCGGGACCGTCGATTCGATTTATGAACGAAACCATGCCGAAAACGTCTCATCCCGGATTCGTGGCGTGAAAAGCCTTACAAATCAGATCAGCTTTTCAACACCGGAAATCGAAAAATCGGATTGGGAAATTCAACTGGATATCGAAAACCAGGTGTGGTGGAGTCCTTTCCTATCTGGGCAGGATATCGTGGCGTCGGTGGAAGACGGCAAGGCGACCTTGTCCGGATCGGTTCAGCATATTCACCAACGGCTCATGGCCGAACAGCAGGCTTTCGAAGCAGGGGCCTCGATGGTCATTAACCGGTTGCGAGTGGGAAAACCTCAGACTCCTTCATCCTGAAGGTTCAAGCGCCAGAGATCCCCTGGGGATCGTAGGATATTTGTCAGGGCATGGTGCTGGGATCGCTCCGTTCATCCACCTTACATAATTAAATAGTCTCCACTTAAGAGTGGAAAGCATCTTGGGAGATATTTTTTTGTGGATTAGGTATTTAACCTCAAGGGTAATAGAGAGTGGTCCGGAGATCCGGAATGCGTACAATTGCCTGAACGTCTTCATACTTTTTTTTAAAAAACTTTAATTAAATTTTCAACACGCAGGGGAGGTCGATTGTTATGAAATGCACCATTAGCACTCCTGGCCAACTTGTAGTCCTCACACTCACCGTGGATCTCAACATCAATACACCCAATTTAAATCGAACCGATTTATTACTGGACCATGTGGTGTCCTCACCAATCTCTTTAATCATTTTAGATTTGAGGTCCTTATCGTGCGTGAATTCCATTGGGGTCTGGACCCTCTTTCAGATCGTGTTTAAAGCCAGGGAGCAAGGGAAGGGTGTCTACCTCTACAATCTCCAACCTGCCCTACAAGCACATTTGAAAGAGGCGGGAATATTTGAAATGGCCCACGCGATTCACACCAGAGAAGAATTGGGAAATGTATTGCATGGCAATTACCGACTTCCGGGGTCCGGTGCAAACATTGAACATTTGAAGAGTTCATTGAAAGAGGAACAGGTATCTTCCGTCGGAATGTCATCGGTGTAGAAAAGGCAACCTGTTCAGAGGATGGGTGGTGTCTCCAAAGTGCGGACTCTTTCATGAAACCGTTTGTTAGGGTAGTATTCAGGCCTTTCCATATCATTAAGGATTTTTGTGGCTTCAGAAAAAAAATCGACCAGGGTTCGATCTGGATCCTCCCCTACGCCTTCATCGAAGGATTCTCAAACAGCTCGTGAGTCTCTCAAGTCCTCAGGGACACCAAAGCCTTCTTCTCCACGACCTCGCTCCCCCCGTGCCAAGAGCATTTCCGCTGACACGCCGGCCAATGTGTTTCCCATCGTCGGGATTGGCGCCTCCGCCGGAGGGTTAGAAGCCTTGTCGCGTTTTTTTTCCTCCCTTCCTGAAGAGAGCGGCATGGGATTTGTGGTGATCCAACATTTGGCGCCTGACCGTGAAAGCTTATTGCCTGAATTGCTGACAAAAAAAACTTCTCTGCCTGTTCATGCAGCGGTTGACGAAACATTGATCGAACCCAATCAGATTTACATCATCCCACCCAATGCGCAACTACAGATCGAAGGAGGGTTTTTGCGGGTAGGCCAGCCTGTGGAGGTTCATGGTCTCCGTTCCCCTATTGATCTATTTTTCCATTCCCTGGCCCAGGATCAAGGTCCACTGGCCATCGGGATGATTTTCTCGGGCGCAGGGTCTGATGGCGCTATCGGACTTCGGGCCATTAAAGAGCAGGGCGGATTGACCATTGCCCAATCAATAGAAACGGCCCAATTCGACAGTATGCCGAAAAGCGCGATTTTGAGCGGGTTCATCGACTATATTTTGCCCATAGAAGACATTTCACGGGTCCTCATTGGCTATGTGAAATATCTGTACCAGCTACGAGACGGAAAAGGGCTGGACAAGCTCCGATTGGAAGCCCTGAAGCATTTGGATCAGATTTGTTCCTATCTCCACAGTCGGACGGGACACGATTTCCGCCAATATAAACAGAATACCATGGGCCGGCGGATTCAACGACGCATGCAGATTCTCCATATTGCCTCGCCCACCCAGTATGTCAAAAAACTGCGGGAAGATCCGGACGAAGTCGATGAATTATTTAAGGAATTGCTGATCGGCGTCACCAACTTTTTTAGAAATCCTGAGGCTTTTGCCTACTTTTCGTCCATGATCGTTCCGAAGATCGTCAAGTCTAAAAACCCCGGTGAAGCGATCAGGATCTGGGTCCCGGGTTGTTCGACGGGAGAAGAGGCCTATTCCCTCGCCATCATTTTTTATGAATATCTCCACCGGGAAAATCTCAGTATTCCTCTTCAAGTCTTTGGAACGGATATCGATGAGCGGGCATTGAACCTTGCCCGTCGCGGACGGTATTTAGAGAGAATTCGCGAAGATTTGCCGGCCGATCATCTGTCCTGGTTTTTTGAAAAGGACGGTTCTCTCTATCAGGTCGTCAAGATCATACGCGATATGTGCGTGTTCTCCTTTCACAACCTGATCAACAATCCCCCGTTTTCCCGAATGGATGTCATTTCCTGCCGGAACCTGTTGATCTACATGGAGAGCAGCCTCCAGAATCAGATCCTTTCTCTGTTTCATTATTCTCTCAACGCATCAGGCTATCTGTTTCTCGGCGCTTCGGAACATGCGGATGAACAATCCCGCCTTTTCCGACCCGTGAATAAGCGCCATCGAGTGTTTCAACCCAAAGAGGTTGTGCGTCGCACCTTTCCGAATCTTCCCATACGCGGGTTGAGAGGAAAACCGGCAATTCAGAAAATGAGTCATTTTTCGACGGTTCAGGACAAATTCACGGATATGTTCGATCGCCTGGTCAGACAGGAATATGGCCCCTCAGCGGTATTGATCGATAAAGAAGGTCAGGTGCAATACGTCTCCGGGCAGACCCGGGCCTACCTGCAGCTTCCATCCGGATCGTTAAATGTGAATCTGCTCAATATGGCCCTCCCGGAATTGCGTGTGCCGTTGCGATCCGGCATTTTCAAAGCCGTGAAAACCGGCAAGGAAGTTGTCCATGCCAATATTCGCTTTACCATGAATCAGAACAATTACATTGTGGATGTCATCGTCCGCCCTCTATTTCAGGCTAAAGAACCCTTGGATCTGCTGATGGTGGTCTTTCGTGATCACCATACCGTCCGGCCCCCTTCGGATGTCCGGAAGAAATCCTCGCAGAGTGATCACCATCTTGTTGGCGAATTGGAACAGGAAATCCAGACGACCAGAGAACATTTGCAAATGGCCATGGAGGATCTGGAGACCTCCAATCTGGAATTGAAATCTTCCAATCAGGAACTGATGTCGGTGAACGAGGAACTGCAATCTGCCAATGAAGAACTGCAAACATCCACGGAGGAATTGCAGTCGGTGAATGAAGAGTTAGAAACGGTCAACTCCCAATTGTCGGGGAAAGTGGAGGATCTGGATCGCGCCAATCACGAAATGGAAACTCTCTTCCGGACGACGGACATCGCCACCTTGTTTCTCAATACCAACCTCTGTATTCAAAAATACACCCCGACTGCGCAACAGATGTTTCAGTTTTTGGACGTCGATCTCGGCCGGCCCATCAGCCAATTGTCTTCCTTTTCCCAGGACGAAACCCTCTTGACGGATATCCGTGAGGTGTTTCGAACGTCCATGCCTAAGGAAGCGATACGGTTGTTCGGTCAGGATTCCCGTTGTTATTTTTCCCGAATCACCCCCTATCAAATCCGGCCAAACCACCTGAAGGGAGTCGTGATGACCTTCGTGGACATCACGCATCTTCGCAATGTGGAAGATCAGTTGCGCCGGTCCTCGACACAGCAAAAGGAGCTCGCGGCATTCGGACAACTGGCCCTTCAAGAACGGGATTTGTCCAAGGTCATGAACGAATGTGTCCGGCTCCTGATTCTGACCTTACCGGTTGAAATGGCAAAGGTCCTGGAACTCCTTCCCGATGGGCAATCCCTTCTTCTTCGCACCGGAGTTGGATGGCAGGAGGGGCTGGTCGGCCATGCCGTCGTGGGTGCAGACCTGGATTCTCAAGCGGGGTATACGCTGTCGGTGAACGAACCGGTGATCGTCACCGATTTGTCGCACGAAACGCGGTTTTCCGGTCCTTCCCTCTTGATTGATCATCATGTCCTTAGTGGCATGAGTTGTATCATCCGGGACCAGGAAGGTAAGCCGCACGGCGTCCTCGGTGTGCATTCGTCATCAAGAAAGGAATTTGAACAAGAGGATGTAGAATTCCTTCAAGCGATGGCGAACATTCTGGCCTCTGCCATACACCGGAAAGGGATTGAGGCCCAACTGGAATCCATGAAGGTCTCGCTTGAACAACGGGTAGAGGAACGAACAGATGAGCTTGTTCGGCATCAACAACGGCTTCGTCAACTTTCCTCAGAACTCATTCTTGCCGAACAACGGGAGCGACGGCGCATTTCCCTCGAATTGCATGATTATTTAGGGCAGGTGCTGGTCGTCGGGAAAATCAAACTCAGTCAGTTGCAGCAAGCGGCTTTATCGAATGAGCAAATGCCGCTTGTGAAGGAAATCGAAGAATCGCTCGATGAGGCGCTGCAATACACGCGTGATCTCATTCCTCAAATCAGTCCGCCCATTCTTTATGAATTCGGCCTGATGGCGGCACTCAGATGGTTGGCGGAAAAAATGGTGCGATATGATTTGCACGTCACGGTGACGACTGCTCTCGATGACGACGCGCTAGATTTTCCTGAATCGGTCATCGTCATCCTGTACCAGGTCATGAGGGAATTACTGATGAATGTCATGAAGCATGGACAAACCCTGGAAGCCTGCATTGGCATCAACCAGGTTTCCCCGGAATTGATTGCCTTTGAAGTGTCGGACTGCGGATGTGGCTTCGATCTGCATTCGATCCGGGATACCCTGCTCAAATCGGAAAAGTTCGGTCTCTTGAACGTTCAGGAACGCGTGGAAAGTCTCGGGGGGCACTATGAGATCCATTCAACAGTCGGGGAAGGGACTCGCATCGTCATCACGATTCCATTCACAGCGCAGAAGGTTGAAGTTGGGGACCCTAGCCCTTTGTCTTCTCTCGAGCCAGCCAAGGGGTCTCTACAATTGAATGAACACATTCGCGTCGTTCTGGCTGACGACCACCCCATCTTTCGTGAAGGATTACGCACGCTGTTAAATGCCTGCCAGGATATCCAAGTGGTGGGAGAAGCCGAAAACGGCGAACAGGCTGTTGAGCTTGCCCACACACTCCAGCCCGATGTGTTCGTGATGGATATCAATATGCCGGTGATGAACGGCATTGAAGCCACCCGCATCATTAAAGCCAGGCAGCCGTCCATCTATATCATCGGATTGTCGATGCATGCCGATCAGATTGTGCAGCAGAGTTTTTCTGCAGCCGGAGGAAATCAGTATGTGACCAAGGGAGATTCTTTTACCTCCTTTGCCGAAGTCATCCGGTCCAGTCAAGGCAAATAAGCGGGACAATTTTTGCCCCCAGATGATGGCCCTTTCATATTTTTTGTTGTCATGCTGAGCGCCGCGAAGCATCTGGCTGAGCCGGATGCCCGGTCAAGCTGGTCCCAGATTTTTCGCTTCACTCAGGATGACAAGAAGAGTGCCTACGCACGCTGAGGAAGCAATATGCTGTGGAGGTGCTGCGGAGTTTATCCTGAGTAAAAAAGCCGAAGGACTCAGGGCAGGCGCAGGCCAAGGTCCTCCACGTTGTCATGCTGAACCCCGCGAAGCATCTGGCTAAGCCGGAGTCTTGTCAACCTTGTCCCTGATTCCTTTGCCGTTGATTCGGAAAACACTCACAAAAGACTCCACTGCCGTCTCGATGAGTTCGTGACGTTGCATAGCCAAGTCAATAGTTATTGTCCGGTCCCCCCGTCACAGTCGCTATGATTCATCCTTCTAAGCAATAAGACCCTCCCCGCTATCCACTTTTACGCTTCTCCGATTAAGTCATTCTATAGCCAGCAGGTTGGCTCTCCTTAAGAAGGAAATTTTGCTGCCATTGTTTCCTCCAATATACCAATATGTGCGGGTCGTATTTTCCAGATAGGCCGATTCCATGACTGTTGATGAATACATACGTCAAAGGCCCATCCTGGCATGTTTTCCCGTTAATGGGCACATTGTATCCCAGTGGCTTGATTCCCTCTTTCCCTGTCCTCATTCAGTCCCGCCTTTTCAGTCTAAACATTTTCAAGGGATCTTCCCCTCTAGACCAAGGGTTATCAGTAGTAGTGGCTTTCAGTGTGAAAACCTAAAGTCACAATACTCACATCCACTCTCACCCTTTTATGAAGGTATGTAAGGAGGCTTTATGCAAACGTTGACCTTAGCGGCCATGCGAACTGATCACCCCGACGTATTCCCTCAATTGATGGACCACATGAACCAATCACATTGTTCACGGTGCGGAGGAACGATGATGGAGGAGACGTATATGGATATCTTCTCCGATTATGAGGATTTCCAGTTTCAGGCCAAACACTGTATTCAATGTGGGGACGTCATCGATCCTTTCATCCTGCTGAACCGGTTGCTGAAAAATCAGGGCGAAGCTCCTGCAGTGAACTCATTCTCTCAGGCGCGTCATCGTGTCAATGGATTGGTCTTGACTGCGTAACTAGAAGGATGATTTTTGATAAGCACGAGAAGCCGGAGAGGGATTTCCCTCTTGCTTAGAGGGCACACTCAGAGTTCCAGGGCACCAAGGTGTCCGATGGAGGAAATCATATCATGAGGTATAACAAACTCCGTTTTCACTGGATTTCCGGAATAATATTCTATCTCGTCGTGGGGGGGAACGGCATGGCTGCAGATATGCCCAATGAACCGGGTGAAGCCAATCTTATTCATGAAGACGTGAATATCATCACGGGATTGTATCTTCGGGAGTATTCCCTGAAGGGAGATGAAACCGTCGATTATAAAACGGCCCGCCAAATTATTTTTTATGAAAATAACAAATATTGGAATACGGTGGTGGAAACTGAGGAATGGCCATTATTCTATTGGATCGACGAGAATCGAGATGGCATTTTCGATCAGTATGTCGATCAGAGAGTGGAAGGGAAACGAGAATTCATTATCCAGTATTTACCGGTTGCGGAGAACTAGTCTATGAAACAGTTTGGGCAGACTGCTCTCATGCTCAGGGTTGTGACTTGGGCGATTCCAGTGGTGTGTTTCTGCTTTTTCCCTCGTCTCGCTGAGGCCGAACCGTCCTTTTGGCACCAGCAAACCGTAACCTTTCTAGGAACGACCCTCAACCAGAATCGTCAACCGATAGGAATTGTGGGCAAACTTGGCATAGCGTTCCGCAAGCAGGAGGGTCAAGAAGTGCTGAATGTGTCCTTTTCGAGCGGACCGGGGAAATTTTCGCCTTTTACTCAGGTAGCCATTCAATCCGGAATCGTGGCTGCGGCTCGGGTTGCGGGTCTGGATCCAAAGACCTGGAATATATTTCTGAAATTTCCCAACCCAGGTGTGACGATATATGGCGATAGTCTGACAGCAATGGTAAGTCTGGTGGTTCTTGCCATGGCTAACGATAACGCAATCCTCCTGAGCCGGGTGATGACCGGTAACGTGACCCGCGATGGTCATATTGGAGCCGTTGGAGGGATACCACTGAAAATCCAGGCTGCCTATGCGGAACATATCCGAAGAGTGATTATTCCTGAAGAGCGTTTACCTGAAGACAATGACTGGCAGACGCCTTTTCTTATGCAGATTTCCCCTGTCAATACGGTGTTACAAGCCTACCAGATCTTGACGGGATTGACACTCCCCGATGCCGAAAACGCATCCAGTTTGATGGCCAGGAATGCAAACGAGAAATGAGAGAGAAGGCTAGCCGCGCTTTTTCTGATGCCAGGATTTTCTGAGGATGGTGACTAAGCTTTCGGCCGGCCCACCCTTCGTGACAAATGCCTCAGCTCCTGCCTCTTGGAACCACCGGGTCACGTCAGGAGTGTCGTAAACGGATAATCCGATAATCACCGTTTCAGGAATATTTTCTTTAATTCTTCTGATCGCCTCCAGACCGTCCATATTGGGCATATGAAGATCCATCACGACGACGTCAGGCCGAAGCGATTCACAGAGGGTAATGGCTTGCTTTCCGTCTTCTGCTTCTCCCACGACCTCAAAGTCCAACTGGGAATTCAGGATATGGCAAAATCCCTCCCGAACCATTTTGTGGTCATCGGCGAGCAGAATGCGAATTTTCTCTGAACCGGAGCGGAAGGACTGAGTCTTCATGTCGGCCGGAATGGGAACAGGGTTAGCAACCTGTGGCTGGAGTTCTTTAAGGGCATTGTCTACCGGAATACGCAGGAGGACATGAGTCCCTTTCTGGAGGGCCGACTTGAGCACCATTTCTCCACCGAGTGCGTCCAATCGTTCCCGGATACTAAAGAGTCCAAAATTGGTTGGGGACTGTTCATTTCTGTCTTCATGACTTTCATGAAAACCGCGGCCAAAATCTTCCACCTCGATATGCAGATGGTTGTCCGGTTGAATGGACAGGTTCACCATCACTTCGTTCACTCCGGAATGTTTGAGTACGTTATACAATAGTTCACGAACGGATTGGAAAATGAGGACAGCCTGATTTTCCGGGAGAATTAAACTCAAATTTCCACCATTGATTTTGACGGTCAACCCCTGCTTTCCCATTTCAGTTCCCAACCAGACGAGAGCTGCATAGAGTCCAAATTCATAGAGGCAGGTTGGGCTGAGTTGGCTCACGAGGGTCCGTGTATAGGTCAGGGATTGGTCCAGCAGAGCATCCGCCTCCTGGATCACCTTTACGAGGCTTTCCGTATCGGTGAACGATTGGCCTTGACCTAATTTGAGCCGGCAGACCACAAGGAGTTGTGCGAGATAATCATGAAGGTCCGTGGCCAACCGGCGTCGTTCGCGTTGTTCGGTCAGCGTGAGATCGGATGCCATGGCTCGTAATCGCTCCTGATTGCGGGTCAGTTCTTGGGTTCGTTGAATCACGCGCTCTTCCAGGGTTCGATTCAGTTCGGCGAGTTTATCCCTGGCATCCTTTTGAGCACTTTTGTCTCGAACCACCTTGGCAAATCCGATGAGGTTGTCCTTGGGGTCGCGTATGGCTGTTACCGCACCACTCGCCCAGAATCGTGAGCCGTCAGCTCGAACCAGCCAATTGTCATCGTCCCCTTTTTCTACTGCCTCCGCCCTCCGTAGCTCGTTTTCCGGACGACCGTTGCGTTGGTCTTCAGCAGTAAATAACATCGAAAAATGTTTATTTAACGCTGCGTCTTCCGGGTAGCCCAAGAGCCGCTCTGCTCCGGAATTCCAATGAGTAATATTCCCAAGTAAATCAAGCATGATAAAGGCCAGGCCGGTGGCTCCATCAACAAATAACCGGTACTTTCGTTCGCTATCCCTGCGAATGCGGTCGTTCTTTTCCCGTTCAATGGCGTAGTGCAAAATTCGGGAAAGTAACACGGCATTCATGGAAGATTTCGGAACATAGTCCTGTGCCCCTAATTTGATGGCCTCAAGGGCCAGGGGTTCATCCTCATTCACCGTTAACACGACAAGGGGAATGGTTGAGTTCGCCGACCTGATGCGTTTTAAGGTCTCAAGGCCATTGGTTTCCGGCAGATTTAAATCAAGAAGGATGACGTCAAACCCCGTGCGTTCGAGAGTTGCCAAAGCCTCGTTGAGAGTCGAGACGCGCGTCAGATAAAAGGGGGACATGCCTGAGGCATTCTTCAGCCGCTCACGCACCAATTCTGCATCGGCAGGATTGTCCTCCACCAACAGAACGGAATGAGTAGGGGCAGGGTGATTGCTCATGAGGTCGGTTCTTTGGGAGGAAGTTTCACCACGGAGAGCCAGAAACTTTCGAGGGATCGAATCATGGTGATGAATCGCAGAACATCAATGGGTTTGACCAGATAGGCATTGGCGTGAAGATCGTAACTCCGCAACACATCGCCTTCGTCCTCGGAGGTCGTCAACACCACCACGGGAATGGTGCGCGTGTGCGGATCGGATTTAATCTCTTTCAGAATCTCTCTCCCGTCCTTTTTCGGAAGATTTAAGTCTAACAGAATAAGGTCTGGTCGGGGAGCATGTTGAAAAGGTGCTGTCTGCCGAATGAAGGCCATGGCACTGACCCCGTCTTGAGCCACATGAATGGTATTGTGGAGACGTGCTTCCCGAAAGGCTTCCTGGGTAAGCCGGATATCAGCCGGATTATCTTCTATTAATAAAATTTCAATTGGATTATACATGTCAAATCCCCGGTTTATTTAGGTAAGGTAAAAGAAAACTTGGATCCTCTTCCCAATTCCGATTCGACCCAGATCCGGCCACCCCGGCGCTCCACGATTTTCTTACAGATGGCCAGACCGATTCCGGTGCCCTGGTACTCTTCCCTGGTGTGCAGCCTTCTGAAGGGAAGAAAGATCCGCTCGAAATATTCCGATTCCATACCAATCCCGTTATCCTGGACTGAAAAGGTCCATTCCTGGGCTCCTTCCTGGGCCGATAGATGAATGTGTGGCGGTTTCGGGCCGTGAAATTTTATGGCATTGGTAATCAGATTTTGGAGCAAATGTTGAAAATGCGACCGATCGGTGCGGATGATCGGCAGCGGGTCATGAGTGATGGAAGCCTGTTTGTCCTCAATGCCCATGCGGAGATGTTCGAGAATTTCATGCAGGACTTCCTCGCCGTGAACTGAAACAGGTTTTAGCTCCTGGGCCTGGATTCTGGAATATTTCAAAAGGTCCTGGATGAGGGTTTGCATTCGATTGGCCCCATCGGTCACGAATCCAATAAATTCCTGGCCCTGGTCGTCCAGTTGCTCTTTATAGCGTTCCGCCAACAACTGAGTAAAGCCATGAATCGTGCGGAGAGGCTCTTGGAGGTCATGAGAGGCAATATAAGCAAATTGTTCGAGATCCTCGTTTGATTGCCTCAGCGAGGCCGCATGATGGGCCAATGTGAGGTTTTGGATAGCCAGAAGATGTTCCAACTTCTTTTGTTGGGAAATATCCCTGGCAATTTTCGAGGCGCCAATCACGTGGCCCCATCGGTCGATAATCGGGGAAATGGTCAGTGCCACAGGTATGTCCTGCCCGTCCTTCCGACGCCGAATCGTTTCAAAATTTTTAATTTCCTTGCCACTGTGAAGTTTTTCCAGAATAACCGTTTCTTCCTCTATCCGGCCTGGTGGAAACAGAAATGGCATATACCGTCCGATGCTTTCCTGTGGGGAGTATCCGAACATCTGTTCGGCTCCGTTGTTCCAACTGGTGACCTGGCCCTTGAGTGTTTGTCCGATAATGGCGTCATGCGTGGACTCCACGATAGACGCTAACCGAAGCCGGACCTCCATCCCCTGACGATATTGGTAAGTGAGGAGGGCGGTTGCCCAAATCATAAAAACTGATAACAGACGATTGATCACCGCATTGGCGGCTATGGTGCTGCCTGAATGCACCACATTTACACCGGGTGAATAGACCATTCCAATGATGCCTAAGACCGTACAGACTCCTGCGACCATGAATGGGGATTTTGTATGTGGTAACCATGGCGTAAGCATAATGGCACTCACATATAACATGCCGGTTGCTACTCCTGTTTTGGTGTAGAGGTCCAACACAAAAATTGCACCCATGAGAGCGCAAATGGCTATCAACAGGCTTATATCCCATTTTTTTTGGCGGGTGCGGGATTGAGTTTCGACCTGAGGCGGCATTATGACTTCATCCATTTCTTACTACTGAACTGAAGCGGAGAATCTGCGTTCCCGGGTATGGCTTAATCTTCAATCTGGAAACTATGGCATCCATTGCATCAGGATCCTTGAAGTCGTCTGTGACAATTCGTGAACTCAGCGGGAGACCTCTTTAAGTAAAAGGAGCTGACTCCGAAATATGTGAATAAAAAGTGAAGGAGAGAAAATATCTCGAATGATGGAGCTTTTCCTCCGCTGTTGTAAACCGAACGGTATTCAAGGCACGTCGTGAAAGAATGAAACCGAGAAAAGTATAGCCACAATGAATAAGTGTTGTCTAAGCGGAAAAACCAAATGGGTGAAGGCACAGGATAATCCAGGGATATTGCGCAATCAAGCAAGGGTTTTTATCAGGTCTTCCGCCTCAAAATTTTTGTAGTAATAAGACCATCAAGAAGAAGAGATAAAACCTACAATTGAAATCTGGGGCCTGACCCAAATTAACCTGGCTTGAACAATAAGGAGAAAGGGACCATGAACAAAATTTTTGAGGAGACCACGGGTGATGTCAAGGAATCGGTGCAGAGCGAAATGTTGCGTTGTGTGTTTGGGGAGTGGCCGCGACGCGCCTTTCTCAAGTTGACTCACCCTGCCATAGACTGGCCACCGCCTTGTGTGCCTAGCAAGGAGACGCGCAGTACTGAATGTAAAATGTGATAGCCAGCCAGGAGGAACGCAACATTATGTCTACTATCCTATTGGTCCTTCTTATTCTCCTTTTAGTCGGGGCCTTGCCGGTCTGGCCGTATAGTTCATCGTGGGGGGCCTACCCCAGTGGTGGACTGGGATTGATTTTGGTGATCGTGCTGATTCTGGCGCTGACTGGAAGACTATAGGACGGGATTAGCATGTTTGTTTATTTCATCACGTGAAAGCAGGGGAGGAACGCTATGCCCTTGAGAAAAACGTCATTGTTGGCCGTATTGGTCGGATCCTTGTTTCTGGGCTCAATGGGGGGAATGTTATTGGCTTCCACAAATTCCACTGATCCGGACATTTCGCCTGCCCATTCAGGTAAACCGATCTCTACTTCAGCCTTACATATCGTGAATGAGGAGGGTAAGGTCCGCGCCACGCTTAGCCTGTGGGATGGCCAGCATCCGGCCCTCATTATGGGTGACGATCAATGTGACCGTCGAACTTCTCTTGCCGTCTATGGGAAGGAGCGAACGGGGTTAACCCTGTATGGAGAGGATTGTAAGCGGCGGGTGGCATTGGAAGTGCAGAGCGATGACCTCCCTTCGTTTGTTTTGCGAGATCACTTGGATATTCCCAGGGTTCAGGTAGTTTTAAATAAGGACGGGAGTCCCCTTGTCAGGCTCTTAGATGCGAATGGGAAGGGCATGTGGGAAAAGCCATAAGATGAGGACGGCAAGGCCGCGTGGGAAGGACAATGAAATCAAGGCATACAAAGTTGAAAAAATCAACACCTAAGAAATCTTCCTATAGCGTTTCCCGTAGATGCCTTGCAGGCCTAACAGTAGTGAAGGAACACTTGTAGAAAGTGAAAACGATTGCGGCATCTCTCCGCTTTGATGCAGCGCCGGCGCGATAACCACACGTCCTAAATAAGGAGTTTTACACTATGTATATCAAGCAAACCGCGACACGAACGCTTATCATTGCGCTTCTACTGGCTGGAAGCTTGGCCGCGCCTTCTATCGCGTTGGCTGATCGTGACAGCAAAACCTCCACCGTGGCGCCACGGGATGCCCATGAGCCGGCCGTTGCTGAAGGAAACGCTCTTACGACCAATCAGGGACATCGAGTCGAGGACGATGACAATTCCCTCAAAGCCGGCTCGCGAGGGCCGACGCTCATGGAGGATTTTCATTTCCGAGAAAAAATGACCCATTTCGACCATGAGCGCATGCCGGAACGCGTGGTGCATCCGCGCGGATCGGGTGCGCACGGGTATTTTCAGGTCTATAAACCACTGTCTCAGTACAGCAAAGCGGCCGTCTTTGCCGATCCCTCGATCAAAACTCCCGTCTTTGTCCGCTTCTCGGTTGTGAATGGCAATCTTGGCACGGCCGACACAATCCGCGATGCCCGGGGGTTTGCTACCAAGTTTTATACCAGTGAGGGCATATGGGATTTGGTGGGCAACAACATTCCCGTATTTTTCATTCAGGACGCGATCAAGTTTCCTGATTTGGTCCATGCCTTCAAGCCGGAACCGCACAATGATATCCCGAATGGTTCCACGGCGCACAATAGCTTCTGGGATTTCATCTCCCTTACACCCGAATCCATGCACATGATCATGTGGATCATGTCAGACCGGGCCATTCCGCGCAGTTACCGGATGATGGATGGGTTCGGGGTTCATACCTTTCGACTGGTTAACGATCAGGGTAAATCGACGTTTGTGAAGTTCCATTGGAAGCCGCTCTTGGGTGTGCATTCTCTCGTGTGGGACGAGGCGCAACAACTGGCGGGAAAGGATCCTGATTTTCACCGGCGGGATCTGTGGGAAGCGATCGAAAACAAAGCGTATCCCGAGTACGAACTTGCCGTCCAGCTCCTGCCTGAACACGAGGCCGATAAGGCGGGCGTCGATGTTCTCGACCCGACCAAGATCTGGCCCGAAAATCAGATTCCTCTTCAGCGGGTTGGCAAGCTCACCTTGAACCGCAATCCGGATAACTTCTTTACCGAAACCGAGGAAGTCGCCTTCCACCCGGGCCACCTTGTGCCCGGCATCGACGTCACCGACGATCCATTATTACAAGGCCGGCTGTTTTCCTATACCGATACGCAATTGAATAGGTTCGGGACGCCGAACTTTGCGCAACTGCCCATCAACCAGCCCAAATCTCCCGTGAACAACTTTCAACAGGACGGCATCATGCGCTTCACCAACCGCCCTGGTCCGGGAAACTATGAACCGAATTCCCTGAGCGGCATGCCGGAACAAACTCCGGCAGAAAAAGGAGGCTATACCCACTATCCAACGCCCGTGCAGGGCACAAAGATCCGGGAACGCAGCAAAACATTCGGCGATCACTATACACAAGCGGCGCTGTTCTACAACAGTTTGACCTTGCCCGAACAGGAGCACATCGGTCAGGCGTTGATCTTTGAGTTGGGCAAATTATCTAAGGTCAAAATCCAAAAGCTGATGCTTGAGCATCTGGCCAAAGTGGATGAATCGTTGGCCGTCAAGGTTGCGACCAAACTGGGGATGGAGGCGCCGAAAGGGCAACCGGCGACCAGGGCGGGTAAAGCCAAAGGATTGAGTCAGGAAGAAGGACCGAAGGACTCCATCAAGAGCCGCAAAGTTGCTGTCCTGGCCGCCGATGGAGTCACCGGTTCAGACATCAAGCGCCTAGAGGCCAGTTTGAAGGAAGAGGGCGCCACCGCTGAAGTGATCGCTCCCCACCTCGGCCACCTCAAAGGTGACGTAAAAGTCGATAAGAGCCTCGCAACCGCCGACTCGATAATGTACGACGCGGTCTATGTGCCGGGCGGCCAGGAAAGCGTGACCATTTTGCTCGGCGATCATGAGGCGCTCCACTTTGTGCGCGAAGCGTACGACCACGGTAAAGCCATTGCCGCTAGTGGTGAGGGTGGAGAGTTGCTACAGGCTGCGGGTGTCGGTAACGCGGATGGCGTCATCATGGAAGAAAGCAGCGGAGATCCAAGCAAATCGTTTATCGAAGCTATCAGGCATCGTCATTGGAACCGGCCGAAATAGTCCGGTTGTTATACGAGGCCTCTGTCGACCGTGTTTAATTCACTTATTAATCGCCGAGGTTCAGCCCTGTTTCTTGAGGTCCATTAAATTTTGAGCAACAGCGGAAAAAAAGGGAGGCGGGATTTGACCCGCACCGAAGTGATGAAAATGGCCCAATTTCAGAAACTGGTGGATTCCCCGCCGGCCCCTAAATTGGATCTCTTCAGCCGTTTGAATCCCAAGAAAACGACGGATGAAGAGTTGGGAGGGGAGGCCTTATTTTCTGGAAAAGCCAAGTGCGTGGCCTGCCATACTGCTCCCTATTTTACGGATAATCTGATGCATGATTTGAAGGTGGAGCGGTTTTATCATGGCCGGGCAGAGGGATCCATCAAAACCTTCCCCCTTCGAGGAATAAAAGATTCCCCACCCTATCTCCATGACGGCCGTCTCTTGACGCTTGAAGACACGGTGGAGTTTTTTGCCCTAGTCACTGGTGTGGAGTTGACAAAAGAAGAAAAGGCGGATCTTTCTGCTTACCTTCGAGCCTTATGAAGTATAAGACTTTTCATTTGTGGCGTTGATTAGCTTGAATGGGATTCCCATGAGAAATGGAGAATGAACCATGAATAATCCGAATGTAGCCGACCAGGTTTGCGAGATGCTATTTCGCCCGGTGGAGATCATGGTCGTAGTCCTGTTCTCCATGGCGGGACCCCTTTTAGGAGATGGGGCAGTGGCTGCCGCATGCAGGTCGGAGAATCAGGCCGCGTTTTCTCATGAAAATAGGAAACAAGAGAAGCAAGATTCTCCGCTTATCGGAAACGGTGTCCGCACACCTCCCGACATCGGGGCTTTAGGGACGGCCTCCTCTACCCCTCCGGTTCGAACTGAATCCCCCACAGACGAACCTCAAATTCTTCCCGATATTTCACCCGTCCCCACGCATCCCTCGGATCAGGATAAGGCTCCAGTCAAAGAGAATGAGCCGTTAGGGCAACCAACACCTCTCCGATAAACGCTAGAATATAAGATACGGTTCAGGAACCGTATGTGTACAGAAAAAATAGCAATCCTATTTTAGGTATTTTGCCTACGGTTTTAAAGAAAGAAGTTATTTCGGGTATGCTCTCGATGTCACAATTCTTTCTTGCCTTTTTGTATTTTTGGGGCAGGATGTTCTCCCTCCCAAGCCCATCCGAGGGATGGGTCCAAAAATGATTGCGGTTATTTTTGGCTCAACCTTCAGATGAATTTCCACTTTCTCTCCCGTGTCCTTGAGAATCCTCTGGGGGTTCGTGAGTGGCATCAATGATAAGCTGAGCGGCCTTTGCGGGATCACATTCGGCCGCAAACGTTTCCGCGGCCGTAAGCACCATTTCGGATTTCACCGGATGATGATCCGGATTTTTTATACCATGGGATTGGAGGATTTTGAGAATGTGAGTCACCTTTAATGCTTGATTAATTTGGTTATTATCAAGCAACTGATGAATTTCCTGAATAATTCGGTTATCAATTTCATCATGCGATAGATCGGGATTTTGTTGAAAAGGTTCAGGTGGAGGTAACCCCATTGTCGGTTCGGAAATCCAGGGAATGGCTTCCTGGGAAAGAGTGAAATGACGATTACGAATGGTTTTTATAAGGTAGTGCAACACCTTCCAGGAATGGATCGTCAGATCTTCAATGTTCTTAGTGCCCAAGGCAGCTTGGAGATCAGTTAATTCCCTGCCCAACTCGTTGGAGATAGTTAACTGGATTTTCATACTGGATTCCGGAATTTGTTTTGAGGCATCCTTGGATGCAGAAGATCACACACACATAACATTACCCCAGGACTAGGAAAGATGGCGACTGGCCAAAACCCTGGTAGGTAATATACTTGTCCCATCATATTCGGAAAGAGCCGAATCAAGGGTTTTTTCTAGTTATACAACCATCCCATTTCGTGTAATTTAGTTTCATTGAAGGTGAGTTGATCTCGCTTAACAGCTCATGGAATGAGCCATAATGTGTGATTGGGGAAGGAGGAAATCTCACTAATGAGGAAAAATGACGATAAAAATTATTCAGTCAAGGAATTTAACCTCAAAGGCTTGAACGGTATTTCAGATCAAACTTTAGAGATGCATTTTAAGCTTTATGAAGGATATGTGAAGGCCACCAATTCTCTCACCAGGCAAATCAGGGAATTTTTGATTGATGGACAGGTGGATCAGGAAGAAATGCCGGCCTATTCTGAACTCACCCGTCGGCTGGGATTTGAATATAATGGGATGGTCTTGCATGAATTATATTTTGAAAATATGACATCTCAGGAGTCGAAAGGTCCCCAAAGTCACCCTGGCGTTGAAAAGGCCATCCAGGACAGTTTTGGAAGCGTTGATTTGTGGAAGACAGACTTTTCCAGCGTCGGGAAGATGCGGGGAGTGGGTTGGGTCATCTGCTATCAAAATCCCGACAACGGCCGCCTGTCCAACCATTGGATCAGTCTGCACGAATCCGGCAATGTCGCCGGGTTTCGTCCTCTTCTCGTGATGGATGTCTGGGAACATGCGTATTTGCTGGACTATCAACCCTCGGAACGAGGGAAATATATCGAGAGCTTTTTGGCGAATGTTAATTGGGCGGTAGTGGCGAAACGGCAATAAACGAGACGAAAGCATGTACCCCATGGGCAAAGGTAATGGCTAGGTAGTCAAAATAGATGGCCACTCAATAAGGGGGCAAGGACGATTGCCGAAAATAATTCCAATTGCGGGTGATAAAAAATGAACCGTTCACGTGAAACCAGCATGTTCATCTCCTCAGATCTTTGGAATTTGAATTTCTTACTGTGCTGTATGCAGGAGGGAGGATTCCTGCCAAACCCAATTCCCAATCCCAATCCAGATCCTAACCCTAGTCCATTTCCCAATCCCGAACCCATTCCGAACCCTCTCCCCCAACCTCCCATACCTCCGACACCCCCAATCCCCAAAATTTAAAAGACTATCAAAGTTTTTCCCATGGCATAAATTTTCTTGATTTCGCAACAAGGAATCGTGGCCGGGACACGTCAAGTCTATGAGTGCCGGTTTCCATTTTTTCGATAGGAGAAGAGCATAGGGATAGAGAGACGGATATTCCTCCAATGAATCCGGCAGTTTGGGAGATCTCATTGAGGCCAGGACGGGAAAGCCCATAGACTTATTTGAATAATTCTTTCATAATGCTTCCTTTCCTTTTCATTATTTTGGGTAATTAGCCTTCATTCATCAATTATTATGAATAAAGCTCGCGTTCTTTTGGCTGAAGATCACGTCCTGGTAAGTGAGGGGCTGACCAAACTGCTGGAAGCGGATTTCACATTGGTGGGGACTGTTGTCGACGGTCATTCATTGGTTCAAGCCGTCAAGAAACACACACCTGACATTGCGATTATCGATATTTCATTGCCCTTGTTGAATGGGTTGGAAGCGGCCCGTCAAATAAAAAAATGTGAACCCCAGACGAAAATAATTTTTCTCACCATGCATTCGGAAGATCATTTTGTCCACGAAGCCTTCAAAGCCGGTGGGGCGGGGTACATCTTAAAACAATCTGCGACGGCAGAATTAGTTTTTGCCATTAAGGAGGTTTATCAGGGACGCACTTATGTTTCCCCATCCATTGCCCAGGGGATCGTCAATCAAGCACTGAACCCGTCATCCAATTCTAAGACGGCGGCCAAGCCGGAGCCTCCGCCATTGACTCAACGACAAGTGGAAATTCTCCAATTAATTGCTGAAGGAAAATCTAATAAAGACATTGCGGTGGTATTAAATCTGGCCGTCAAGACTGTGGAATTTCATAAGACCAGGATCATGCAAATATTGGGGCTCAAGACCGCGTCTGAACTCACGAAATATGCCATTACCACCGGAATTATTTCCATTTAATTGCTCCTAGAGGTTCTTGCGCTCCTTCTTCCACTCGTAGTTTTTCGTTCCCCTCCTGCAAAAACATTCAGGCGATTATACATGCCCCCTTAATCCTCGTGAGCCTATGCGCACTCATACCCTAATCAAGAGGGGAAATTCCTAACTTGACGGCATATTTCGTCAGATCGGCCTTGGAATGAAGACCTAATGCCTGCACAATTTGCATTTTATGGAACGCCACTGTGCTTTGAGAAATCGTCAACACGTTGGCTATGTCTTTAGCAGAGAACCCTTGAGCCACTAGCTTTAACACCTCCTGCTGTCTGGGAGTCAATTTCCCGGACAGCTCGGTGCCCGGCATGCCATCCATTTGAGCCAGAACAGCATTCTGCACTTCTTCGGGTATCAGGGGAGAGAGGTACTTCTGTTTTTCCTGGACCTGTTGAATCGCTGTTAATAATTCACTCCCTGCCGTTTGCTTTGGCACGTAACCTTCTCCTCCGGCACGAAACGCCTCCATGATAAAGGTGGGTTCCAAATGCATCGACACAAAAATTATTTTTACTGAGGGACAGGCTATTTTTAAGAGTCGAGCGGCTTCGTATCCGTTCTGGTCAGGCATGGAGATATCCATGAGGAGAATGTCGGGCTTGGTTTGTCGGATGAGGCTGACCAAATCACCCGCTTCATGGGCTTGCCCAACAATGTCATGATGGGGTTCGAGCAGTTTTTTGCAACTCTCCAACACAAGAACATGATCATCAACAAGAACTATCCGTGCTCGTTTAGTAGCGTTCATACAGTAAAAAAAGTGTTATATACTATTGATTTTTTGTATATTCCAGTCTGCGTTTCTCAGGGGTATAACTACAGCATACACCAAGGTAGAAGTGTCTATACACAAGTGATGCCACATGATGTCCTTCCATGTAAGGTCCGGATGGCCTGGCATTTCTTCACTGTAGCGGGAGGGGGGCCAATGGCCAACTGACCAAAACCCTTGAAAAGGAAACTTCTATTGCGACTTAAGAGATCCCCTGAATCTATTCTGGCGGTTTTCAGATGAGTCCAGCAAGTCGTGGGAAGGCCATAATACGACGAGGCAAGGATATTACGGGGATGGAGGAACGATGATGGTGATGGTCGTCCCTATTTTGGCGCTGGATGTAATTTCAAATTGTCCCTTTAGCGCTCTTATGCGTTCCCGGTAAAAGAAGAGTCCAAGGTGTCCCGGTTCTTGTTCGAGTTGTCGGGTTTCTGGATTAAACCCCTTTCCGGAGTCACTTACCCTTATTAAGAGGGCTTGTTCCGAAGGACACTCCCACATTATCGACGCAGTGGTGACCCCTGCATGCTTTAACACGTTGAATAATAACTCCCGCACCGTCTTATAGACCACCACGCTGATGTCTTCCGCGACCTTCACTGGTGGGATCATCTCAGGGCTCGCCACTGTTAAACCAAAGCGCTGCATGTCTTCGGAAAGATATTTGAGGGCAGTGAGTAAACCATGGTGGTGGAGTATGGTCGGGTTTAAATCAGAGATCAGTGTTCGGGTGAACGTCAATGATTGATCGATCATTCCGTCAACCTCCTGAATCACCTTGGAATGTGACGGCGGAGTGGGTCCATGGTCAATTTGCCCGAGCTTGAGCCTGCAGGCGATGAGCATTTGGGCAAGATAATCGTGTAAGTCATTTGCCAAATTTTGGCGTTCGTGTTGTTCGACAAGGGCTAATTTCACCAACATGGCACGCAATTGTTCCTGGTGATACACCAGGTCTTTGGTCCGTTCGGTGACAAGCTGATTTAAGTAGGAATTATTTTCAGCGAGCCGGTTCCCGCTTTTGACTTCCTCTCGCATCTTGACCGTCATTTCATTTTGTATCTGCATGAGTTCCACAAACGCGCGCTGGTTGAACGTTTCCGGTTCTTCCCCGATGAGAATGATCGCCTGAGAAGAATTTTTCTGAACCAGGCAGTCGAATGTGTGCGGGTTTTGAGAGGAATCGATGAAATTGAGCTGAACCCGTTCATGGTGATGAGAGGTTCCATTTTCTAAGATGTGCTGAAGGCGATGTTGGTCGGCGGTGGTGAGAAAGTCCCAGATGGTTGTTGTGGCGAATGCTGTTCTGGATATTTTAAGTTTCGTCAACAGCACGTCATTGTACACCTGAATTTGTCCATCAGGGCTCATGACACAATATATGATGGTATCTGTTTGAGTCAGAAACGCCTCCAGGAGCAGGATGGAATCTCCCAGAAAATCCTGCAGTTCCCCTTGTTGGCCTATTTGAGGGAGGCGCTCCAGTTCAAGGATTTGCGTCACCGTCGGGTCCAACTTTAAACCCGTGGGAAGCATACCGTGAGAAAGACGATGGTCCGGGCTTTTGTGCCAGGCATGAAATGTTTCACGATCGATCCAACGGGTCACCAAATGGAAAATCGTTTGGTCTGCGTGAGGCGTGTAGACTTCCATCCCTAAAAAGCCCGGAACGGCATCGACCAACCGTGGTCGCTTTTGAAAGGCTTCGGCCACATCCCCTTCAAGCCCGTTTGCCACCTTAAATCGTGATATGACTAAGACCATTGATATGTTTCCATCAAGATACCAGGGTTGTTAAGGACCGTAAATCATACGCAAACCCATCGGCGCCTATATCCCGATAGACATCCGGAAGTGCACGAAAGGCTGATCCTCCAACCAGGATGCGGGGAGCGGCAGCGGAGGGGAAATGGTTTCGAATGTCCCTGATCAAATCTCTCACGGTCGGAACCTTTAAAACCATGGTCGCGGAAATCCCGACAAGTGTCGGTTGGAAATCCTTAATTAATTGGAGGATAGCTTGATGAGGAACATTCACGCCTAAAAATCGGATATCCCATCCCTGCGTTTCAAGCATGTCTGCGACCATGTGGGGTCCGATTTGATGCAGTTCACCTTCCACGCCGGTGACGATCCCTTTCCCTTGCGAGGGTTGGGACGGTGTGACACAGGTATATAAATTAGCCATGACATATTGGGTGATCGCGGTGGCCACGTGTTCTTGAGCGACCGAAATGTGATTGGATTCCCAAAGGCTGCCTATCTTATACAACGATTCTTGAAAGAGCTCCACATACACATCCGAGAGAGAGTGAGTGCTCGAAAAGGCCTCAATCGCGATTGTTCTGGCAGCATGACGATCTCCTGCCAAAAGCGCTTGAAGAAACACTTCTTGATGGAGGGCTAATGGTGATTCAGAGCGAGCGGGAGTTTGAGGCTCCGATGGTCCAGATTCTGGGGCATCCAGCAAATGGGTCCGGACGACTATTTTTTCGGCGTCGGTCAGGTGAGGTTCTAATGCCTGAGAAATGTGGTCCAAAAACCGCTGTAAAACATGATGTGGAATATTTCTTGTCTGGAGTACCTTTGTCGTCCAACGCAGGTATTGTCTAAATGTTTCCTCGGTTCCAAATTCAATAGCCGTTCTAAGGAAGGTCAAATGGTAGCGTGCATCGGTGATACAGTGGGTTTTACCGGCTTCTCCCAGTTCTTTGGTCTCGGGATCTTGTTGAACGAATTTGGTCGTGATGATTTCAATGACGTCGCGTTCAAGAATTCGTATTTTTTCTGCAAGCCGGTGCCGGGCGTGTGTTTGAATGTCTTTCATGTAAATGGGGAAAAGACCCTGTGAAGTATCAATGCTTCACTACTAAATGAAATTCTCAAAAATATGAAGAGGAATAAAAGAAGTGAGTCGTGATCATTTACGTGCCGGTTAAAAATGGTTAGATTCGGTATTCTAAGTCCTGCACGTCAACATGTTCAACCCGAACGGGTCGATGGTCAAACTTTAAGGCTTGCTTGTATGGGGCGGAGAGCTGTGAGGGGCGGATAGCAGGGCGTCGTTGTCGATACTGGAATTCTTGACGGAGATAACTTCGGCTTCTTCTCGATGCTTAACAGGGAGAAAACGATGAGCCGCTCGCAAGGCCAGATATTTGCTTACGATGCGGCTCATTATTTGTTAGATAGGCCAATGATCATTGAATTAATGGCCTGATGTTCCTTCATTTTCACGCATGAGGCTATTCGTGCGACAAGAAAATGAATGGAAATTTTCATGTTAAATTTTTAACCACCAAAGCCTATTTACCATTCAGGGTTCTTCATTCCATATGGATTGACTTCCAATGTGAGAGTTAAACCAGGACCAGGTTTAGTCCTTTTCAATTTTGATTACAGTTCCTGTTTGAGCATCCACGTAAATTTCCCTGGTGGTCCCGCTTTCATCAATGATTTTGACCTCATAAACGGTTTTGCCATGTTCCTTTTCCAGCTCGGCTTCCACCGCCTTCCCTTTCATATTCGTCAATGCTTTTTCGACGGCTTCCACCAACGTAATTTTCGTTTCCGTGAGTAGTTCGGCTTTGTCATCCTCAAATAATGCCCAGCTTGGGGTAACCGATAGCATGAAAGCGATAACCATAAGACCCGGAATAAGCTGCTTCTTCATAATGAACTCCTTTGCGTGACTGAAAGTTGTTGTGAGGTGTCCAGTTGAGACAAAAACACATTAATGGAAATAATTATGGCGACACCTTGTAAGTGGTGATGATGGCTGAACCTCGACAGGTAAGCATTGGACAAATTCGCGAGCAGTCCTTCCCGGGCGTCCAATACGGCCCCAGAAATACTTGTTCAGACAAAACATCTATGGATATATCTCCTTTCCATGCCTCGAAACGTGACCATAAGGGAGTTACGTCTGAAGGCCTGATGGACGGCTTGGTCATTGAAGCAGAAAATCTGACTCTTGCGGTCGATAAGGTAAACGGAGACGGCCTTGGCGTTCCGATGTCAGGAGCAAGCGGGGAAACTTCTGCTCACTTTGGCGAAGCCGATGACATCGAGGTAGCCATTCTCCAAGGCGGAATAAACACACCGGTCAGAAAGGTTGCTAATGAGGAAAAATAACAGACATAATTATAAAGAGATATGTATTTTCTGAACTAAGGAATGTTGAAGAATTGACAGAGAAGCTCGCTATGAAATTCAATGGATTCCTTAATAATTTAACGTCATACACTCCGTTGTGTGGAAGAAAGTGAGGTTTTCTTCATGAACACCGTCTGTGCCCATCCCCCATGTTCATGCCAGAATTCAGAGGGAGAGGAATACTGTTCGGAAGAATGTGCCAATGTGATTACCGCGCCGGTAGGAAAATGTCGCTGTGGCCATGACGGGTGTGAAGGGTATTTGAAATATCAAGACTCCCGGACCTAACAATCATTCATTCATTCATTCTTGCTCAGCTTATGTGAGCCATAGTAGTCAAGAACCCGATTATACTTCCGCAGGAGAACCTTATGATCGGTGATATGATTTGAGGTACTCACGCGGTGAAATGTTACCTACCTCAGACGATTGCTGTGGTGCATCAGCACATTTTCCTAATTTGTGAGATATCTTTCTGGGCTACTTTTTGCTGATCCCTGGGAGGGATTTGTCTATTCACGATTATTAGTCTTCATGATACTTTTAAATTATGAAAATTTTTATTCGAAATTTAACACTCTAAGTGAGGAAATGTATGCGTCACCAAGAATCAGATGTCGTAGATGGAAAGATGTTAGGTGTATTTGCCATTGGCATAGTCATTGGATCTGTTGCCACATTACTCCTTACTCCCCAGTCGGGGCGTGACTCGCGCGAGCAAATTCGTGATTATGTTCGTCGAAAAGGAGAAGATTTGAACGATCTGCAAGAAAAAACTGTTGAAACCTATCAAGACATAGTTTCCGGGACTCATAGGGGGTTGGAAGAGATTCAGGTGACGATAAAAGAGGCAGTCCATGCCGGAATGGATGAATTTCGTAAGGAGTGGAAGGACGTCAATAACAATCGATAGAGAATGACTAAGGAAGTTGTGTGCAGGAGAAATATCTGAAGATGGTCATGAATATGAAATGCTATGCCATTTGTTGTGCCAGATAAAGAAGTACGAGGGAGCAATTTATACAGCGCAAGGTTGAGGAAAATTTTTTCCCCTCTTCGGGAACAGACTCTAATTTCGTTTGCATTAATTCCCCATGACCCACCAGAATTTACCTCTTAGCGCGTGCTGCGCCCGCTCCTAATGGGACAGCGCGCGCTCTTCGACAAGATACTGGCAAACCCGTGTTACGGTCGATTAGAAAATGTCAGTGATGGGAATATATTTTTTGGCGTTCATGCCGCCCCAACCTAGGCCCGTTTAATCGGTTTTTGAAGTGATCAAAGCTATTTATACTTAGGCTTTTTCCCCATATTCCATAAGCCAGGCAACCAGGAAAGTAGTTTTTTTTCATAGGCGATCACCGGGGTTGGGCCCATCGACCGTCAGTGCGGCGGTCCTGAGTCAGTTAGACGGCCATCGACAGCGTTTTAAGTAGAGCAAAGAATTGGCATCCACCGTCAGGGTGCCTTTCTCGGGATCGACTCCAACAGATTCTATCTACCGAATCTATCTACCTTTACGAAGAATAGCCCAACCCGCCGAGCGCAGATCAGGCCCGCCCTTGGTTTCAATGGCAGCCCGGTTGGCCGATCTGCAGGTGGGTGAAAAATACTGTCCTGCAGGGGGTGAGTCTTTCAATATGAACTTTGACTAGCAAACGATAGGTAGGTGGGACCATGTTTTCAGGAGTCTTCTCTAAACCCGAAAAATGTAGGGTGTGGTAAAAGGAATTTAACTTTCAGAGGTGATGGTCATCTTGCGGGCGTCATGTAGCGAAAACCGTGGTTTTTGGAGGATTCGTTCGGCTCGGGAGGAGTCCATGGTGAGGTTTTTGGGGCGCACCAATCCGGATTCCTCGATGGTTCCCTTTTGAATATTCGATGTCTGTGTAACCCCGAAGTGCTGGAGCAGTCCCATCCCCAATTCCCACCGGTTCAGGCTTTCGGGGCCCCCCAGATGTAAGATTCCCGGGACATCCTTGGTGGCTAATTCCAGCAAGACCTCAGCGAAATTCTTCACCCAGATGGGACAACGCAGTTCATCAACAAACAAGCGATACAGTTCGCCGGTTTTTGTGGACTCAATTAAGCGTGTCGTCTGGCGGTCTGGGGTTCGAAGATCATAAAGCAACGAGGTGCGGACGATGGTGGCCTGAGGATTCAGGGAGCGAATGAGTTCTTCCGCCTGGGCTTTGGCATGGCCATAGGGGTTGATGGGGTTCGTGGGACTCTCTTCGGTATAGGGCGCCGAGGTCCCATCAAAGACCTGGTCAGTCGAGAGGTGGATGAAGCGAATGCCACGTTCCGCCGTCTGCATGGCCAGGAGTCCCGCGGCGGGGACGATTGCTTCGATTCCTTTTCCCTGTTCGGAGCAGGCTGTATGAATGATGACGTTTGGGCGGGCGCGACCCAGCAGTATTCTCATCTCCTCTGGATTTTGAAGGTCACAGACGTGAAAGGTCACTCCGGGCAGAGATGTGGAGGGTGTGTGGTGGAGAGTTCCCGCTGCCACAAAGTTCTTGGCCTGTCGTAGGAGATGATTTCCTAAAAATCCTGCTCCGCCGGTGACTAGGAGACGTGTTGCCATCGCTCCCCATTGTAAATTAATGACCAAAGGAAATCTTGTGTGATGAAAGAAGGTTCCTTAGAATGCTCGACATGACGAATGGTTTTTTGGAGGAGTTAATGAATGCGAACCATTGACTTGCGCAGCGATACCGTGACAAAACCGACACCCGCCATGCGGGAGGCAATGGCCCAGGCCGAGGTGGGCGATGATGTGTATGGAGAAGATCCGACCGTGAATCGATTGGAAGCCATGGCCGCGGAACTATTAGGCAAGGAGGCCGCGGTGTTTGTGCCCTCAGGAGTGATGGGCAATCAATTGGCTCTCCGGTTACACACGCGGCCCGGTGATGAAGTGATCGTTGACAGTACATCTCATCTCATTCGATATGAAGGTGGATCGGCGTCTTCGCTCTCCGGTGTTCAATTGTGTTGTGTGCCGGGTGATCGTGGACGCCTTTCGCCGGAATCGGTCGAGGCGGCTATTCGGCCAAAGGGTCTTCATAATCCCCCATCCACCTTGGTGTGTCTTGAACAGACACATAATGTGGGTGGAGGATCAATTTATTCCTTGGAGACCATCAATCGAATTGCAGAGGTTGCCTGTACCCATGGACTGGCGCTGCATTTGGATGGCGCTCGATTGTTTAATGCGGTGATTTCGACGGGTGTGGCGGCTGCTGACTATGCTCGTCCTTTTGATACGGTGTCCTTTTGCCTGTCGAAAGGTTTGGGGGCTCCCATTGGGTCGCTGGTGGTTTCGGATACGGCACGAGTTCAGGCATTGCGTCGTCTTCGCAAAGTGTTTGGCGGGGGGATGCGGCAGGTGGGAATTCTGGCCGCTGCCGGTGTGTATGCCCTTGAGCATCATATTGCCCGATTGGCTGAGGATCATGCGAATGCCCATTATCTGGCGACTCTGTTACAGGACATCCCCGGTGTGGTGGTGAATGTCAAGGATGTGGAGACCAACATGGTGATGTTTCAGGTTCCTCGGTCCTCGAAAACGACTGACGAGTTGTTAGCTGACTGCCGGGAGGCCGGAGTCCTGCTGAATGCCATGGGAGATCGGGCGTTTCGGGTGGTAACGCATTTGGATGTTAATCATGAAGATATGGACGCCGCGGGTCGGATCTTCAGTCGTGTTTTATCAGCCGCAGTGTGAATTTCGCCTGTCCATGAGTTCTTTGGCAGAGTCTGACACCGTTTCTGCAATTTTATTGATCAGCAGGATGAAGGGAGTCGATGTGAGTATATTGGATACGGTTTCGTTTCAACACATCACGAAGATTTTAGAAGTGACGGATGAGTTGGATATTTCACGAGAGGCGGTGGAAATCCCTCTCTCCCCGGCAAGTCCGGGAGTGGTTCGTCGGTTGCCCAACGGTAAGTTGGAAATTGTCGTGGATGCTGACCTGCCCTTCGACGATTGGGTACAGACGTTACCTGAAAAAATTCGGGTGCAAATGCCTGACGATTGAGACCGATTAATGAGATCATGTCATTAAAAGGTTGGCAAAGGAGACGATACCCATGACTGTGCGGGATTGAGAGTGGTCTGGGTATTCCATTTGATATTGTTATCAGGGATGTGGCCGTTTGTGGGATCAGATATCGTGGCATTGGACCTCTGCAAACTGGTCCCGGCCATTGTCGGGGACGGCGTCCGCGGACAGGTGTGTGCAATGTGTGAGGGGCGATGCCATGCATCGTCGGCTGACATTCAATGACCGTGATCGTATGGGGAAGACAAGCGATTGGCCTCAACGAACCCACGCTTCCTTAGCTCATTTACTGAGAGCCAACGGCGACGGCTTGTCCCTTCATGTCGGTCTCGCCTGACCTTTCGGTGGTTTTTTCCACTGACCATTCATTGGGCGTAATCTTTAGAAGATGCCCCTTGAGGGTATAGAACTCGCCTTCCGGTATTTCCACCTGATCAGTGCCCGTCACGTTGATGGCCAGCACGCGTTTTTTGTCTCCTCTGTTGGATAAAACCAAGCCGGTTTCCAACCGTTCCAGGTGATAGGCTCCTTGTTCGTTGATGACCAGGGAATTGGCTTCTATCTTTGCATGAATTTTTCCAACTTTATCGAAAATGGCAAAGTTGACTCGAACAGGGGTATTTCCGGTTTTTCGGAGTGTCATTTCGATTTGAGGGAGTCCGTCGACTTCAACAATTCCATTGGAATTGCGGTACCAGTGTGGTCCGACTTTCACATCCATGCCCACCATCCTCCTTTTTTCGTAAGTGAATAGACTAAATACCGAATCGTATTGTACTGACCGGATCAGCCTGGTGGCTAGAGGAAATGTTCCGGGGGGGAATGTTGAAAACAAAGGTTGCACCCTTCGAGATGCAGTTAGCGATGTGTTTTGGCCGCTTGGCCATGCTCACGTACTCCTCCGTACGCTCCGCCCGTCCAAGCAACTGCGGCCTTTCCTTCGAGAAGCCTCAGGACAGGACGAGCCTTTTTGAATACTTCTTGAGACGGTGAGGGGGCTTGGGATGTGATAGGAGGAGTTATGCGGAGAGGCCGTCAATGGTTCCTTGAGTCAGGACTTATCCTTGATTCGATTCAGGATGAGGGCAATGCACCCACCCAAGAGACCTCCCCCAAATATCGGGGGGCCCAATTCGACCAGCTTGATTTCCCATATGGGTTCATTGGCTAACATCAGATCGCGGACCCCTCCTTGAATCATAATGACAGCGAGGGCCATGAGGGACCCAATAATGAACCACCATCGAAAAACTTTAAACGATTCCATGAATTGTCCTTATGTCAGAATGGGTCGATCCAGGGTTCGGTACTGAATCGCTTCGGCCACGTGTGTGGATGAAATCATAACTGATTCTCCCAAATCAGCAATAGTTCGGGCCACACGTAAAATTCGCCCGTAGGCGCGTGCTGACAATCCCAGGCGAGTGACGGCTTGATCCAACAGTGTGTTCCCGGCTTGATCCAATTGGCAATATTTTTTGAGCAAGCGAGGCTTGAGCTGTGCATTATTTAAGGTCTGCTCAGCACGGTAGCGCTCGATTTGACAATGGCGTGCCTGGATCACCCTGTGCCGTATTTGGGATGAGGCTTCACCGATTGTCCTGCCCGATAGTTCTTTGACCGGGACGGCAGGGACTTCGATGTGGATATCCAGCCGATCGAGGAGCGGGCCGGACAGACGGCTTCGATAACGTTGAATCTGATAGGGCGTACAGACGCATTCATGGGTGGGATCCCCGCAATATCCACATGGGCAGGGATTCATCGCGACGATCAACATGAGTTTGGCTGGAAACGTGAGGCTGGCTTGTACGCGGGTCAGCGTGACGGTTCCATTTTCCAATGGCTGGCGCAAACTATCCAAAAGCGATCGCTTAAATTCCAATGCCTCATCCAAGAAGAGGACGCCATGATGTGCCAGAGACACTTCTCCCGGACGCGGGATGGATCCTCCTCCAACGAGGCCGGCTTCTGAAATGGTGTGATGAGGGGCACGAAAAGGGCGATTGGTGAGCAGGGCCGAATGAGGAGGAAGGTTTCCGGCCACACTATGGACCTGACTGGCCTCCAAACATTCCTGAAAGCTCATGGGTGGAAGAATACCTGTTAACCGTTGGGCTAACATGGTTTTCCCCGATCCTGGTGGACCCACCATGAGAAGATTGTGCCCACCAGCGGCAGCCACCTCCAGGGCACGTTTGGCCTGATATTGACCCACTACATCGGCAAAGTCTTCCTCGATGGAGGAAGGTCCAGGTTGCACGATGGAGAACGTATTTTTTGCAGGAAGAAGGGTGAGGGCCCCCTGAAGAAATTCCACCACCTGAGGGAGGGTCGAGACGCCAAACACGGTGGCGTGTTCCACCACGGCCGCCTGAGAGGCATTGTCGTGAGGTAAAATCAATGAGAAGGGGTGATGGGTGGCAATGGCCATGGACAGCGCTCCGGGAACCGCTTTGATTCTGCCATCCAGCGCCAGTTCACCAACAAAAATATAGGACGTGACGGCTTCCTGGGACAGGACGCCTTCGGCTACCAAAATACCGATGGCAATTCCCAACTCAAGCCCTGCCCCTTCCTTTTTTAATCCGGCTGGGGCCAAATTGACGGTGATTTTTTTTGCTGGAAAGTGGAACCCTGTATTTTTGAGTGCGGATCGGACCCGGTCCCGGCTTTCACGAACGGTCGCATCCGGTAGCCCCACGATGGAAAACTGTGGGAGACCACCGCCAATATCTACCTCAATTTCAATGAGATTAGCTTCTAATCCCACCAATCCCACACTCTGAATCTTAGCTAACATGCTTGTTTCATATATTGGAGATTACGACCTGTGGTGGCTGTACATTCACGGATGAGAGGTAACGCTCATGGGGGTTCCGAGAGTTCGTCATGTGAGCTTGCGGTTAGGGAGATACTGGTGATGAAAGAGCCGGGAGTTTCGGTGAAGGGGGAAGGGACGGTGGATTCGGAGGGGAAGGAAGTACAGGACTTGGTCCATCTTTTGGAAGGGTGGGTACGGTCTCTGGGCTCTGCACCGAATCCAATATGTCTTTGAGTTCCTTGCTTTCAATGTTGTCTAACGATTCTGCGTTCGGCGAAGGAACAGTTGAGTCCTGTATGGGTTGCGGTCCCTTAGAGGAAAGCTCGGAAGACAGTTCAGGGTGTGACGCGGGTTTCTCGGTGACTGGGGGGACAGCCCTTTGCCCCATTGCTGGAGGATTTGGTGTTAGCGCCGAGTTAGGTTGATCCGGAACCGGTTTGGCTGCAGGTGTAAGTTGTGGGCTCGAGTTCGGAGATTGTGCACCGGTGCGTTCCGGTGGGGAAGATACTGGCGTTCCTGGGGGTTGTGATACATCAGGTTTCAATGGGTGATCCTCTGTCACCACGGTTGTCGGTGGTGGTGGTATTGGGATTGCCCTGTTTGAGGTATCGCTAATTGGTGTGTCATCGGGTTTCACCCGTGACTCTTCGGCCGTTGAGGGATTGAGTGGAGGAGAAATTGGGTTTTCAGGAGGCATGGTTGTGAACGAGTCAATTGGAGAAACTGGAGGAGCCGGTTTGTTGATGAGTGGCGGCTCGGGGACCTTTAATTCAGGGGATGCAAGAAACGGGATGCCGAGCTGTTCCTTGTACATATAACCCATGGTGCCACCAATAAGGAGAAGCAAGGTGATTCCAAGCGTGACTCCTAATTTTTTTCTCGTATTGGCTCGGTGTATGCCTTGATAGTCGGTTGAGTGTCTCGGCCGAGTCACGGCAGGCGGTTGGTTTGGAGAGGGTACGGATACTGGCGCCTGTGGTGGAAGGCTCGGTACCTCTATCTTGGCTGTTTGGCTTTCTGTCGGTGGTTGAGGTTCTGCCGGGGTCGCTGGAGGGCTCGAAACCTCCGGGGCGAATTTTGTCAGTTGTTGATTCAAGATGGTGAGGACATGAGTTGCATCTTGAAGCCGGTGTGAGGACTGATTTCGGGTCATTTGGCGGATGAGCTCACAGATGGCTTTGGGGACATGGTCCGGGAAGTCAAACTCCGGGTCAGCCTGGTCAAAAGCCAATTTTCCCATAATCGATGTCTTTGGAAGACCGGAATAGGGCACTCGCTTGGTGAGCATGTCGTACATCATGAATCCCAAACAGTACAAATCACTGCTGAGGTTCAGAAGCTCGCTCTTGGCTGTTTCCGGGAGCAAGTAGGGTAATGGTCTAAGTAACTCGGCGTCACAGTTTTTCAGGATGTCCATCAGGATCCAAGATAATCCGAGGTCCATGACTTTGATCTGGCCTTGAGGGCCGACTAGGACGTGTCCAGGATGGAGTGTGCCGTGAATGATGCCTTGAAAATGGATATGAACTAACACTTCCGCAATTTCACGCGCCAGCAAGAGCATTTTTTCGACTGAAAGAGGCCCTTCATTGTGAATGACGTGTTGGAGACTGGGAGCATCAAAAAATTCCATGCAGACGACAGGAGTGCCGTCCTGCTCTTCTATTTTGAAGATTTTAATGAGATTGGGATGCTCTAATCGAAGGAGTGATTGGGCTTTTTCGATGAAGGCTTTTCCACGAATGAGCCGACCATTGATATGGGTATGGTAAACCTTAATCGCCATTTCTTGCCGAAGTTCGAGATCATACCCATAGTAAATGGTACCGGTTTGCCCTTTGGCAATTTCTCCTTGTATTTCGATTTTTCCGGGCAACAGTTGTGTATTCATGTGAAAAAATCTAACTGTTTTAAAGAACCTTTGTGAGAAATGAAGACGTATGGTGATTGATGCCCATTGAAACGAAGGCACACTTATCAATAATACTGAAGAAATTTCGGACCCATGGAATTCCTGCTCATCTTGTCGGAATACCGTGTGATTTTCTTGAATGGAGGGAATTCTTGATCTCTTGGAGTTTCGGATGTGGGTCAAAAGAGAAAGGCGTTTTTTTTAGGATCAGCTGGCAGAAAGATGAGAAGCCCAGCAATCCTTCGCTCAGAGAACCTTAAAGGCTGTTCCTACCTTCTTTAATGCCCGGAGGGCAGTTTCGAGATGCTCAGGCGAATGGTCGGCTGTGACAGTGATTCTGAGGCGGCTGGTCCCTTTAGGGACCGTAGGGGGGCGGACAGCAGGAATCCACACTCCCTCTGCTCGTAAGTGTTGGCTCATCCGGACTCCGAGTTCCGGGTCGTTCACCATGATAGGGAGAATAGGGCTCTGAGTGTTGGTCAGTTGGAATCCCATGGCCACTAAGCCGTGATACAAAAATTCCCGATTGCGCCAGAGTTTTGCTCTTCGTTGGGGTTCTTGTTGAATGATAGCCAGGGCTGCACTCGCTGCTGCGGCAATGGCTGGTGGTGGGGCAGTGGTATAAATAAATGAGCGTGAGGTATTGATCAGATAGGCCACGAAATCTTTCGGTCCCGCGACAAACCCGCCACTTGACCCAAGAGCTTTACTGAGGGTGCCCATTTGCAGGATGCGGCGGGGGTCTAACCCAAAATGTTCCACTGTGCCTCGACCGGTTGCGCCCATGACCCCTGTGCCATGTGCGTCATCAAGCAGCAGGGTGGCACCATACTCTTCTGCCAATCGGGCTATCTCGGATAGAGGGGCCACATCTCCATCCATACTAAACACCCCTTCAGTGAGAATCAGCGTCGAGGCTCGGGATCGTGGTTTTGCCAGAAGGCGCTTGAGATGGCCAACGTCGTTATGATGGAAGACGCGAAGTGTGGCCCGGCTGAGGCGGCACCCATCAATCAAGCTGGCATGGCATAACCGATCCGCCAAAACCAGGCTATCTGCCGTGGCAAGACTTGGGATGACTCCTATATTGGTGGCGTATCCTGAAGGAAAGGCGAGAGCCGCTTCTGTGTTTTTGAAACTGGCCAATTCCCTTTCTAGGACGTGATGAGGAGTAATGTTTCCGGAAATTAACCTAGAGGCTCCAGATCCTACCCCATATTTTTCGATGGCTTTTATAGCGGCGCCTTTTACATGTGGATGATTGGCCAGTCCAAGATAATTATTGGAGGCAAAAAGAAGGACTTCCTGCCCTTCCACTGAAATGACGGGGGCCGAGGGGGAGTTTATAAGGGATAATTCTCGCAGTAGGTGTCGTTGGGTTAAGCTCTGGAGGTCTTGTTTGAACATCGAGAGGCCAAACGGTTATGGATTTATAACCTATAGAACCTGTCGTCCACAGGTATTTCGTAATGAGATCAACCCTGATACAATAAATGTTGACTTGAAAAAACCATAATGATTACCATGGTTTATTTACTTCCACAGGCAATAAAATTATCACAAATGAGGAATCCTTTTTGTTGGAGAGGTTTTTAAGGGAGTTTCCCGGGACGATGTCGTTCACCAGGTCTCGTCCAACGTCAAATTAACCAGAGGGTGAGAATCATGAAAATCACTGGTGCAGAAATTTTCTTAGAAGCATTAAAGCGTGAAGGCGTGAAAACCATGTTTGCCTTACCGGGTGGAGTGGTTCTCAAAATATTCGATGTCTTGCACCAACAAAAAGATATTCGGGTGATCTTGACACGGCATGAACAAGGTGCCGGATTTATGGCTGTTGGATACGCGAAAGCAATGGGCAAACCCGGTGTGGCACTCATTACATCCGGCCCCGGAATGACAAATGTTATCACGTCTCTTGCGGACGCGTATATGGATTCAGTTCCCATAGTCGTCTTTTCTGGACAGGTTCCAACCGCCTTGATAGGCAATGATGCCTTTCAGGAGGCAGACAACATTGGTCTCAGTCGTCCGTGCACCAAATACAATTTCCTGGTCAAGGACGTGAAGGATTTAGCGCAGACCATTAAGGAAGCGTTTTATATTGCCACCACTGGTCGTCCTGGTCCGGTTTTAGTCGATATTCCTAAAGATATTTCGCTGGACAGAGCGGAATTTCACTACCCGACGTCTGTCTCCATTCGTGGATATAATCCAACCTACGACGGAAGTCGTTGGAAAATTAAGCAAGCAGCTGACGCGATTATGAAAGCGAAGCGTCCTATTTTATATGTAGGCGGTGGAGTGGTGTTATCCGGGGCCTCGCCGGAAGTGAAGGACCTGGCTGAGTTAACGCAAATTCCGGTGGATATGACGTTGATGGCGCTTGGAGCATTTCCCGGAAACCATCCGCTATCCCTTGGAATGCTGGGCATGCATGGCACATATGTCGCGAACATGGCTATGCATTATTCTGACCTGGTTATTGCCGTTGGGGCACGATTTGATGATCGAGTGACGGGCAAGGTTTCAGAATTTTGTCCCGATGCGACAATTATTCACATTGATATTGATCCGACCTCCATCCGGAAAAATATTCAGGTAGACATTCCAATTGTCGGTGACTGTAAGCGGGTGCTCACCGAATTGAATAATATCCTCCGTGCCACGGTGAACGGGAATCAAAAAGAACAACGGAAGCCCTGGTGGGATCAGCTGAATGCGTGGAGGCAAGCGCACCCTCTGCACTATGACCAAGATCCTGACGGATTAATCAAGCCCCAATTTCTTATTGATCGTCTGTATCAGTTAACGAGCGACCGAAATCCTATTTTGGCCACGGATGTCGGTCAGCACCAGATGTGGGCAGCGCAATATTTCAAATTGCAAAATCCTCAGTCCTGGTTAACATCCGGTGGTCTCGGGACCATGGGTTTTGGATTGCCGGCCGCTATGGGTGCGCAGGCTGCGTTCCCGGATCGTCTGGTTTTGTGCGTCGCTGGGGATGGCAGTATTCAAATGAATACCCAGGAATTGGCGACTGCGGTCGTCGAGCAACTGCCAGTTAAGGTTTTTATTATTAATAACCGGTTTCATGGCATGGTTCGCCAGTGGCAAGATTTGTTTTATGAAGGCCGGTATGCGTCAAGTTACCTGGGGACCGTTCCTGATTTTGTGAAATTAGCTGAAGCCTATGGGGCTGCCGGTATCCGGATTGAAAAGGTGTCGGAGATGGATAGTGGCATCCGTGAAGCGCTCTCCATTAAGGGTCCGGTCGTGATTGATGTCCCGACCTACCAGTTTGAAAATTGTTATCCCATGATCCCGGCCGGAGGCTGTAATCATGAAATGTTGTTAGCAGACCCCCCTGACTTAAAGAAGCCCAATGCGATGCAAAAAATCGGCACTCAGGCGGATTCAGATTCTGTAATCACGGCTTAGAGTACAACTATAAAAGGGTGTTATGGAGCACATTATTTCGTTGACCGTAGAGAATAAATTCGGATCATTGTCTCGAGTCGCGGGCCTCTTCAGCGGGCGGGGTTTTAATATTGAAAGTTTGTCAGTGGCCCCGACGCTGGATCCCTCTGTGTCCATGATGACATTGGTCACGAATGGGGATGAACCGATCATCGAACAAATCTTGAAACAGCTGAATAAACTCATTGATGTGATTAAAGTGGTTGATATTAGCGAAAGCGAGTTTGTGGAACGAGAGACTGCACTTATCAAGGTTCATACCCGACCAGAGGATCGAGCGGAAGCTCTTCGCATTGCGGATATTTTTCGAGCCAATGTTCTGGATTCCTCCCCTACCAGCTACACCATTGAAGTCACTGGAGATGTGAGGAAAGTCCAGGCGATCATCAATCTCCTGCAGCCCCTTGGCATCAAAGAGCTGGTACGAACCGGCAGGATTGCCATTGGGCGCGAACCGACACGATCGACACAAACCCAATCCCGACCGCTTGCGAAAGCGAATTAATCAGGCCAACCAACACCTCCCTTTAGACTGGGGGGATCCGTCCACCCTGATCGAAGGAACGACTAAGGACTATATTATCTTTATGAGGAGTGCATGATGAAAATTTATTATGAAAAAGACGCAGATCGACAAATTTTGGCCAATAAAACGGTGACCGTCGTGGGGTTTGGGAGCCAGGGACATGCTCATGCCTTAAACATGCGGGATAGTGGTCTTCAAGTGGTGGTAGGATGTCGAGAAGGTTCGTCATGGAATAAGGCTGAAGCGGCCGGGTTGAAAGTGATGCCGACCGCAGATGCGGTCAAAGGTGCCGATGTGGTGATGCTGTTAGCTCCCGATGAAGCACAAGCCGCCATCTACAATAAAGATATCGGTCCAAACTTAAAGCAGGGAGCCTATCTGGCCTTTGGCCATGGGTTTAATATCCATTTTGGGCAAATTCAACCTGCCAGCCATGTGAATGTGTTTATGGTGGCTCCCAAAGGTCCCGGGCATCTGGTAAGGTCGGAATATACCAAGGGTACGGGTGTTCCCTGTTTGTTAGCCATTCACCAGGATCCCGGTGGTCAGACGACTAAGGTTGGATTGGCCTATGCTTGCGCAATTGGTGGAGCCAGAGCCGGGGTTATTGAAACATCATTTCGGGAAGAGACGGAAACGGATCTTTTTGGAGAGCAGGCGGTCTTATGTGGAGGGATCACCTCGCTGATTCAGGCAGGGTTTGAAACATTGGTCGAAGCTGGTTATTCGCCTGAAATGGCCTATTTCGAATGTTTGCATGAAGTAAAACTGATTGTGGATCTCATCTATCAGGGTGGGATTGCCAATATGCGATACTCTATTAGTACGACGGCCAAATATGGTGATGTGACACGAGGTCCACGAGTGGTGACGGATGAGACCAAGAAAGTGATGAAAGAGATCTTGGGGGAAATCCAAAGCGGTCGATTCGCCAGAGAGTGGGTTCTGGAAAATCAAGCGAACCGGCCAGTGTATAATGCACTCTTGAGAAGGGGAGAAGAGCACCCCATTGAAGAAGTCGGTGCACGGTTGAGAGGCATGATGCCCTGGCTGCAAAAAGATCAGCTTGTGGATAAACAAAAAAATTGATGAGAAGGTTGCGGGACGTGAGACCCATTCCTAATGGCTGATCAGGCGAGAGGGATTCCTGTTGCCAAAGAAGGCGTCCCCTTTATTGCAGGTGGAGGCCTTCTGACCCTTGGATGTTGGCTGGCCGGGTTGGTTTGGCTCACATGCCTGATGGGATCGTTGACCCTGTTTACTGCCTGGTTTTTTAGAAACCCGGTCAGAACGATTCCTCAGGGGAGAAATCTCATAGTGTCTCCGGGTGATGGAACAGTCGTAGCGGTGGAAAAGGAATTTGAACACCGATTTCTCAAAGAACCCAGTATCAGAATCAGCATTTTTTTAAATGTATTTAATGTCCATATTAACCGGATGCCTGCTACAGGATTGCTGCAGGATGTCGTCTATGCTCCCGGGAAGTTTTTAGTAGCCAGTCGTCCGGAGGCTTCAACGGAAAATGAGCAAAATGCGCTCATGCTCAGGCGTTCCGATGGGAAAAAAGTACTTTGCGTGCAAATTGCCGGTTTAATTGCCAGGCGAATCGTCTGTTGGGTCAAGCCCGGTGAACAGGTTGAAGTAGGCGAACGGTTTGGACTAATTCGGTTTGGATCTCGGATGGATTTGTATCTTCCTCACGATAGTGCCATCCAAGTCAAGGTTGGCGAAAAAGTGAAGGGGGGATCGTCCATCGTGGCGGAGTTGCCATGCGTGGAGCCTTCATGAAACAACCCAAAAAACGACGGGTCGTCTATCTCATTCCCAATCTTCTGACCACTGGAAATCTTTTTAGTGGCCTAGCCTCTATCTTGTTTGTCTTTGGTGGCGATTATGGGCCTGCGGCCATTGCGATTCTTGTGGCGATCGTTTTTGACGTGTTGGATGGGACGTCAGCCCGTCTAATGAAAAGTACGAGTGATTTCGGGCTGCAATATGATTCGTTGGCAGATGTCGTGGCTTTCGGAGTGGCTCCGGGCTTGCTGATGTATTCGTGGGCGCTCAGTGGTCCGAAGATGTTGGGCGCCGCAGTCATGTTTGCCTTTGTTGCTTGTGGTGCCTTGCGATTGGCCAGGCATAACGTTTTGGCGACGACTGGCGGAGACGGTAAGCCGTTTACCGGGCTTCCTATCCCCGGTGCAGCAGGGGTGATGGCTACGTTGGTGATTTTCGATCACCATGTTGCGCCATTAGGAGAGCAGGTGAAGCCTATTCTTGGGATCGTCTTGACCCTAGGGCTGGCCTTTCTCATGGTGAGTACGTTTCGTTATCGTAGTCTGAAAGAATTAAAAACGCAGGAACATCACCACTTTAATTATTTGGTGTATGCTGTCCTCATTCTCATGGCGGTCTTAGCGTATCCACAGGCGATGCTCTTTGTCGTGTTTGCCGCCTATGCCCTTTCGGGCGTCTTAGAGCAAGGGTGGAAGCTTGTGGCGGGTATGATGGGGAAAAAGCCTGCGGAAGAAGTGGGGCCGGATGGACTCCACAAATGACAGGCAGGCAGGGGAAAAGGGACCTTGGATGAGGAGCAACTGTGGGGGAAATGAGCCATGACACGTATGATTCGAATTTTCGATACTACCTTGCGTGATGGAGAGCAGTCTCCCGGCGCGAGCATGAACATCGAAGAAAAAATCCTCGTGGCGAAGCAATTGGCTCGGTTGAATGTGGATATTATCGAAGCCGGTTTTGCGTTTAGTTCACCTGGTGATTTTGAAGCAATTCATCGTATTGCCCAGGAAGTGGAAGGTCCGGTCATTTGCAGCTTGGCCCGCGCGAAACCTGAAGATATTGACCGGGCTTGGGAGGCACTCAAAGGTGCACCCAAACGCCGTATCCATACGTTTTTGTCTTCTTCAGATATCCACTTGAAGCATCAATTTCGCATGACCAGGGATGAAGCCCTCAAGAGGGCGGTGGAGATGGTTCGCCATGCCCGTGGTTACGTTGAAGATGTGGAATATTCTCCCATGGATGCCACTCGGTCTGATTTGACCTATCTCTGTGAAGTTGTAGAAGCCGTGGTCGAAGCTGGAGCTGGAACGGTGAACATTCCGGATACAGTAGGATATACGACACCCGAAGAGTTTGGACGGATTATCAGGACATTAAGAGAACGAGTCCATGGGATAGAGACGGCCATTATTTCCGTCCACTGCCATAACGACTTAGGGTTGGCGGTCGCCAATTCCATGGCCGCCATTTATGCGGGAGCAGGCCAGGTGGAATGTACGATCAACGGGATTGGTGAACGAGCTGGCAATGCCTCATTAGAAGAAGTCGCGATGGGACTGCGTACGCGAACAGATTTTTACCAGTCCGATACCAATATACGCACCGAGGAAATCTCCAAAGCCAGCCGTTTGGTGAGCAATATCACCGGGATGGTGGTACAGCCCAACAAAGCGATTGTGGGTGCCAATGCCTTTGCGCATACGTCCGGCATTCATCAGGACGGGTTGCTCAAGGACAAAAGTACCTATGAAATCATCCGGCCGGAATCCGTCGGATTAACCCAAAGTCGATTGGTGATGGGTAAACTGTCTGGTCGACATGCCTTTCGTGAGGAACTGGCCAACCTGGGGTACACCCTTTCTGATCAGGAATTGCAAGAGGCCTTTGAACGTTTTAAACGTCTGGCGGATCAAAAGAAGGAATTATTTGAAGAGGATTTGGAGACAATCGTCAATAAGGCTATTACTAAAGTTCCTGAGCGCTATGTCTTAAAGGGGTTGCATGTGGAAAGTGGGTTGGAACAGCGCCCGTCCGCGATGGTGGAATTGATGATGGATGGGCGTATCGCGAAACTGACGGGTACGGGTGATGGTCCGGTGGATGCGGTGTATCGGACCATTGCGGCCTTGACTGAAACCAAAAGTCTTCTTCGTGCCTACATCGTCAAAGCGATTACGGGTGGTACCGATGCGCAGGGAGAAGTGTCCGTCCGCGTCGAGGAAAATAGTGAGACTGTTACCGGTCATGGATCAGATACGGATATTATTCTTGCTTCTGCGCAGGCCTACCTCAATGCGCTCAATAAATTGGCGGATTTGGCGGAACGACATGCCAGAGCCGAACAAAAAATCGGGTTGTGTTGAAGAAAGCGTTGCCTTCATCCAATCAAATGAGCCCCTCATTTCCTGCCATTTTATTGCTCTTGGGCATGTAGTTTCTGGTAGACCATTTCAGGTACGCAGTTATTGCTGGAATTAATTTAAAGATGTTTATCCTATTATCGGGGGAATCATGAATAAACGGATTGCCGTATTACCGGGTGATGGAATCGGGCCTGAAATTATGCCACAGGCGATTCGGGTTCTTGAGGCCATTGGCCAAAAATGTGGGCATCAATTTACCTTTACCTATGGGAAGGTTGGCGGGGAGGCGATTGACGCAACAGGGTTTCCGTTGCCGGCCGAGACCCTGAAGCTGGCCCAATCGAGTGATGCCGTCCTCTTGGGAGCTGTGGGCGGACCGAAGTGGGAGGGACTTGAATATGAGCGTCGGCCGGAACGTGCTCTACTCGGGTTGCGGGAGCAGCTTGGACTTTTCGCTAACCTCCGACCGGCAAAAATGTATTCAGCGTTAATCGGGTCGTCCAGTCTAAAACCGGAAGTTGTTGAGGGCATTGATATTCTGGTTGTTCGGGAATTGACCGGTGGGATTTACTTTGGCAAACCGAAAGGCATTGAACAAACGGCGACAGGACATCGGGGATTCAATACTGAAGTCTACACGACGGAGGAAATCCGACGGATCGCTGATGTGGCTTTTCAGGCAGCCCGGAAGCGGCGTAGCCTTGTTCACTCTATCGATAAGGCCAACGTTCTGGAGTCATCCGAGCTTTGGCGGCGAGAAGTAATCAACGTGCATCAGAGTTTCCCAGATGTGGAATTGCGTCACATGTATGTGGATAACTGTGCCATGCAACTCGTTCGCTATCCCAAGCAATTCGACGTGGTAGTGACGACCAATTTGTTTGGGGATATTCTGAGTGATGAGGCGGCGATGTTGACCGGGTCGATAGGCATGCTCCCTTCTGCCAGCGTCGGAGCGACAGTGGGAATGTTTGAGCCTATCCATGGGAGCGCTCCGGATATTGCCGGTAAAAACCTCGCCAATCCTATTGGGACCATTGCTTCCGCAGCCATGATGTTGTGCTATTCGTTCGAGTTGACGAAAGAAGCCGAGATGATTGAGTCGGCGATTCAGAAGACTCTTGAGCAGGGATATCGCACGAAAGATATTGAGAGTCAGGGGTGTATGCTGGTTGGAACCGCTGAAATGGGCGATCACATCCTAAAGCAGTTAGGACACTAAACAGATGATTGGGCAAGGGAAGAGTGGGCAGATTGTCACAATAGCGGGGACGGGAGAGTCTGGGTATGAGGGCGACGGACAATTAGGGACTCAAGCAATTTTGAATGAACCCAAGAATATGTGTTTTGATGCTGAAGGCAACCTCCTGATTGCCGATTCTGAAAATCACGTCATTCGCCGACTGATACATTCGACTGGTGTCATCGAAACGGTAGCCGGGTGTGTTGGAACCCGCCGCGTCGGTGGGGAAAATCCACAAGCACCGATTCTATCTCCAATTTCTCACGTAGATGAGGAGATTGATCCTCTTGCGGATGTGGAAGAGATTCCGGGCCAGGGCTACTCTCAAACCCCTGACCTGAGTGGAACGGTTCGCTACATCGTCGGAAAGGGGATTGGCAAAGATCGGTTTGCCGGAGATGGGGATTTGGCCACGAGTGCACAATTAAATTTTCCCTCCTCCGTTGCCGTTGATGCGGCAGGGACCCTCTTTATTGCCGACACGTGGAACCATCGTATTCGACGGGTAGATTCCCAAACGGGGATTATCCAGACCGTGGCCGGGAACGGTCAGTCGAAATGGACGGGGGACGGTGGTCCCGGGATTTCCGCTTCGTTGAATGAACCGGTGGCATTAGTCCTGGATGGTGCACGCCTCTATATTGCCGATCAGAGTAATAATCGCATTCGTATGCTGGATTTGGAATCAGGTGTGATTACGACCATCGCAGGCACGGGAGATTCCGGATACACCGGGGATGGCATGCCTGCTCTGGAATCTGCGCTTGCGGGACCGAGCGGGTTGGCACTCGATCACGATGGAAATCTCTATATCGCTGATACGTTTAATAGCCGCATTCGAATGCTGGACCACAACACGGGGCTTCTATCCACTGTGGCAGGGGATGGCGCCGAGTTTCGCTACGAGCGGGGAGTAAATGACCAGTCTCAGTCGTTGGCCAGGCCCTATGGCATCGCGATAACACCACAAGGACATGTGCTTATCACGGATTCCGATCATCACTTAATCCGGAAGTGGGATGTCAGGAAAAAGGAAATGACCCTTGTTGCAGGCAATGGTCAATCGACATGGTGTGGTGATGGAGGCCCGGCTTCGGATAGTAGCCTCAGTTTTCCGTTTGGTGTGGATGTGGACGCCATGGGCAATATTGCGATTGCCGATACCTTTAATCACCGCATCCGCTATATTCCTGTCTGAGAAAATTTCCTGAGGCCATCACGGGGGTGCCAGGATTTTCTGCCTCTGGTTGCTCGCCTGCCTGGGGCTTCCCTTTCGTCATTTTTGAGTCAAGCATTTTGAACTGATAGGATATCCGTATTATCTAGTGTCATCCGTGTTTCTCTTGAGGGAGTGAGCCTGACATGATGAAGAAAAAATCGGCCTATACGGTTGCGGTGGTTGGAGCAACCGGTGCTGTTGGAACGGAAATGATTCAAGTTTTGGAAGAACGGGATTTTCCTGTTGGGGAATTAATACCTCTGGCCTCGGCACGGTCCGAAGGCAATGAGGTGACGTTTCGCGGTGAAACCCTTCATGTGAAGGTACTGGAACACAACTCGTTCGAGGGTGTAGATGTGGCCTTGTTTTCGGCAGGAGCCGGTATCAGCAAAGAATTCGGTCCGATAGCTGTCAAGGCGGGAGCCGTGGTGGTAGACAATAGTTCAGCCTGGAGGATGGATCCCAAGGTCCCGCTCGTGGTGCCCGAAGTGAATGTCCATGCTCTTTCGGGACATCAGGGACTGATTGCCAATCCTAACTGTTCCACCATTCAAATGGTCGTTGCCCTGAAACCCTTGCATGATGCAGTCCGAATCAAACGGATTATTGTCACGACGTTTCAATCCGTTTCCGGAACCGGCAAGGATGCGATGGAAGAACTCGTTGAACAGTCTCGTCAACTACTCAGTTTTGGAGAAGCCAAAGTGGCGGTCTATCCTCATCAGATTGCCTTTAATTGTTTGCCCCATATTGATGATTTTCTGCCGAATGGATACACCAAAGAAGAAATGAAAATGGTCAACGAAACCCGAAAAATACTGGGTGAATTGTCTTTGCCGATTACGGCGACGACAGTCAGGGTCCCGGTCTTTATCTGCCATGCGGAGTCCGTGAATATTGAAACGGAGCAAAAACTGAGCGCCAATGATGCTCGAGCCATACTGGCCGCCGCTCCAGGCATTCAGGTCTACGATGATCCCGGTCGCAATTTGTATCCTCTGCCGATCGACGTGGCGGGGACCGATGCTGTATTTGTAGGACGAGTGAGGGAAGATGAATCGGTGCCCAATGGGCTGAATGTGTGGATTGTGGCGGATAATTTGCGAAAAGGTGCTGCGCTCAACGCCGTACAAATCGCCGAGGAACTTATACGATAATGCGTGAGAGTCGGCATGATGAGTGGAGTGGGAAAAGCCCTGATCCTGATGGAGTGTATCTTTCTGGTGTTGGGGCTTCTATTTCTTGCCATGGGGAAATGGTCAAACGCTGAGTGCGGATGGGGATGGCTTGGCCGGTTGCCGGGCGATTGTATTATCAAACGGGATCATGTGACGTTTTACTTTCCTCTTGCGACCAGCATCATTATCAGTGTGGTCGGAAGTGTGATGCTTTATTTTTTCTTCCGGCGGTAGGCAAGAGTTATGGTGTGTGTGGAACATCGCATCGGCATTGTGCTGCTTTTTGTCAGTTGGGTCATGTTGTACCCTCCGGTCGTTGAGGCTGCTGAGCCAGCTATTCGCGTTGGTCTTGCCGATGCTGCCCAGGTCCTGTCCATCCAATCCGCGGATTCATTTTTCCTCCGCCTGGCCTCTGGGAAAAGATTTCATATTTCAGGGCGAGTGACTATTCGAATGCAAGGTGCTGGTCTGCTGCTCAATGACCGTCCCGTAGCGGATTCACATCTGTGGGTTGAGGGATCAGCAGGCACCTATCAGGTAAGAGTGGAGACGAAGCAGGAAACGTCTGCGCCCAGCAATTCAGGGCCAGAATGGGTGGTACGCGGACCACTTGAAATTCAATCGAACCCGTCTGGATTAGCTTTGATTAACTGGATTGATCTTGAAGAGTATGTCGCAGGCGTGGTTTCGGGTGAAGTCGGGGCCAAGTGGCCATTGGAAGCTCTGAAAGCCCAAGCCGTTGCTGCCAGAACCTATGTGTTGTACAAGAAAATTGAAAACCAACAGCAATCGTTCGATGTGGTCGCTGGTGTGCAAGATCAAGTCTATCATGGCCATTCCGTACGAGCTGAATCCGTGCTTCAGGCTGTTGCGGCCACCAGAGGCCAAGTGGTGACGTATGACAATCGTCCCATCTTCGCGGCCTATTCGTCGACGGCTGCTGGTCCCACCGAGGATGCCTTATATGTGTGGGCATTGGACCTTCCCTATCTCAAAGGAGTCGACTGTCCATTTGATGAGCAAGCCCCACGGTATGATTGGCGTACATCATTTTCCTTCGACTTTCTGGAGCAGCAACTGCTCAAAGAAGGGTATAACGTTGGCAAAATCGCAACTTTTACACCCTATACCTTCACGCCTTCCGGGCGAGTCGATCGTGTGCGCCTGCTTCATTCTCGTGGAGAAATTATCCTGCGGGGGCAAGACTTGCGGCGAGTGGTCGGATACTCCAAAATTTTCAGTACTCAATTTTCCATCGAATCATTGGGGCAGGAAGTGGTGGTGGTGGGTCATGGGGCGGGACATGCCGTGGGGATGTGTCAGTGGGGCATGCGCGAGATGGCCGAATTAGGGTATGACTACCAATCAATTATCCGACATTATTATCCCCACACAAAACTTCTTCCTCTGGACCGCGTGATCCTTACTGCAGCTGACTAACTCTGTTGTCTTCTTTCCTTTCCTGGTCATGGATCTTTCCCAATTCAACTTTCCCTTTGACCAGACCCTGGTTGCCAAATATCCGGTTCATCCACGGGATCATGCCCGTTTGTTGGTGCTGACCCGATCTACCGGAGAGATCACCGATCGGCAAGTCAAAGATCTGCCCAATACATTACGACCTGGGGATTTACTCGTGGTCAATAATACCAAAGTCATTCCGGCACGTCTCTGGGCGAAGAAGGTACCAAGTGGGGGGCGGGTAGAATTGCTGTTTGTCAAAGAAATTGGTGAGGACCATGCAGAAGTCCTCATTCAGGGGAGAGTGGGAGTTGGACAGATTCTGGAATGTGCGGGTTCTGCCCGTGCGCAGGTAGTGGAAAAAGAGCCTGGTCGAACCGTGATTCATTGGCTTGGCCCAGGTACTTTGCGAGCATGGTTCCTGTCTCATGGAGAAATCCCGCTCCCTCCGTATTTGAAACGCCAACCGGTTGCACGCGATCAAGAGGATTATCAAACCGTATTTGCCAAGGTAGAGGGGGCTATTGCCGCGCCAACAGCCGGACTGCATTTTACGCCCCAATTGATTACCCAATTGGCAGAAAATGGAATCGGGACGGCCACGATCACTCTGCATGTTGGACCCGGAACCTTTCAGCCTGTCAAGGCGACGGATGTGGAGCGTCACGTCATGCATCCGGAATGGTTCGAAGTGTCAGAGGGGACCGCCAGGAGAATTTGTGAAGTTCAGAAGCGAGGCGGGAGAATTATCGCTGTCGGGACCACCGTGGCACGAAGTCTTGAGTCGGCCCTAGATGAGACCGGAGAGATCAGGGCCTGTTCGGGAGAGACCCGCCTCTTTATCCTGCCAGGATTTCAATTCCGGGTCATTGATGGGCTTCTGACTAATTTTCATTTTCCCGAAACGACTCTTTTGATGTTGGTTTCGGCGTTTGCGGGATTAGGGGAGGCCAGGGAAGCGTATGCTCATGCGGTACGCGAACGCTATCGGTTCTATAGTTATGGCGACGCCATGCTTATTCATGAATAATAGCGTTGGCAGAGATAGTGAGGAATCCGGAAGTGATTTTCTCTGCAGGTGCTATCTTACCTATAGTAAAGGGTTTGTGGTAAAGACGGATGATTAGGGGGCATATGTCTGTGGATTGAATCCCCAGCTGAGTCAGTGGGAGGACTTCAGACAGATATAGATTTGCAGGGTAAGGCCGGAAACTGCCTCTTACAACAGTTCCTCGTAAATTGTGACGTCCCCACGGGCTCGAAGAGCGGTTTGGAAGGCCTGCATGGCTCGTTGTTTCTTTTGCATGAGGAATTGAAGGCGAATCTGTTCTAAGACGGTGAGATCGGGCTCGGCCCCATCAAGCGTTTGTCGATCAGCGAGTTCTTTGACTTCTTTCATTTCTGTCGGTGTGAGTGTTGTCGCTTCCGAGACGAGCAGTCTCGCTTTTTCCGCCAGCAATTCGTTTCGGCGTTGCTCCTCATATTGATGGGGTTTCATCCGGTTGGCCGCCAAGATTCGCTGGTAATATTCTGAATCGAAGACGCCATCTTTTTGGAAATCTTTTTGGTTCACAATCGCATCGTGGAGTTCTTGAGCCGAGACAGCCAAATGCATTTCATCCGCCAGTAATTGCCAGGATTTTGTGGTGATCAATCCCTCGAGGGCGAGTTGCTGAATGGTCTCTTCTTTTACGTCTTCTTGTTTGAGTTGGTCCCGATAGAATCGGAAGTAACCTTGCTTTGTCCGGAGATATTCATCCTTGGAGACCTTATAGGGGCCAACGGTTGCCACGGCGTTACCTTGAGTGGAATCGTACCCATACCAACCCATGCCAATGACAAAAGTGACAGCGATGCCCAGAATGAGAAACTTGAGAATCCAGGGGTATTTTGCGGAACCCTCGCGTATAATTCGAATCATGCGTCCTGCCTCCTCAGAATTTCTTTGATGACCATGACGAAATTTTAAGGGCCGGCAACGGGAAAGGCAAGTGAGTGGG
>CABVRQ010000017.1:59504-66300 GCA_902500695.1 uncultured Nitrospira sp.
AGAAAGGTCGGTGATAGCCAATGAATGAGGTTCGAGTTCGCTTTGCGCCCAGTCCGACTGGTTTTCTCCATATTGGGGGAGTGCGGACAGCGTTGTTTAATTGGTTATTCGCTCGTCATGAGGGTGGAACCTTTATCCTCCGTATTGAGGACACCGATCGGGACCGGTCTACGGATGATGCTATTCAGGTCATCCTGGATGGCCTGAAATGGACCGGGTTGAATTGGGATGAGGGGCCTTTCCGACAGACAGACCGCTTGGAGCTGTATCGTGAACGGGCAATGGATCTCTTGAAGAGAAAGCTAGCCTACTGGTGCATCTGTACGCCTGATGAATTAGAGGCGAGAAGGAAGGAAGCTCAGGCTAAAGGCGAATCCATCAAATATGACGGGCGATGTCGCCATCGAGGAGTTTCCGAACCCGCCGAGCCGGCGGCTCTTCGGTTTCTCACTCCTCAGGAAGGGCAAACCATCGTCAATGATCGAATTAAGGGCCAGATCGTGTTTGATAACACGGTTATGGACGACCTCATCATACTCAGGTCCAATGGCTATCCTACCTATAATTTTTCTGTGGTGGTGGATGATGGGCTCATGAACATTACGCATGTCATTCGGGGAGACGATCATGTCAATAATACTCCGAGACAGGTCCCGCTCTTTTCCGCCATGGGATTTTCGGTGCCTCAGTTTGCACATCTCCCCATGATTTTAGGATCAGATAAAGCGCGTTTGTCCAAACGCCATGGGGCAACCTCGGTGTTGGCATATAAGGAGATGGGGTATTTGCCTGAAGCCCTTATTAATTATCTGGTCCGACTGGGATGGTCTCATGGGGATCAGGAAATTTTCTCGATTCAGGAAATGGTCGAGTTTTTCGATTTTAAGCAGGTGCAAGCCTCGGCAGCCGTCTTTAACCCTGAAAAACTACGGTGGGTCAATGCGCAGTACATTAGAAACAGCGACCCCAAGCAGGTGGCCGACGTCCTCATGCCATTTTTGCAGAGTGCAGGCTATGATGATGCCGTCTTGGCCAGAATTCCCGGAGGGGCCGAGGCCTTAATCCCCCCCTTGCGAGAGCGGTCAGAAACGCTTTTGGACCTTGTTCAAGGTGCCGTCCCCTATCTGTCAGAGCCCATGACCATGGATGAGGATGCCGCGAAAAAACATCTCACTCTGTCAATTGCCCCGAGCCTTCAGGCGTTTGCTGATCAGGTTGAAGCTGAGGCAGACTTTTCCAAGGAGGTGCTTGAGGGTATTCTTCATGGCATTATCGAGCGGCAGGGGCTCAAAATGGGCAAGGTGGCACAACCGTTACGCGTGGCGTTGACAGGCCGGACGGTCAGCCCTGGCATTTATGAGGTAATGGCGTTGTTGGGGAAAGAGCGATCGCTCCAACGCATCCGTTCCGGACTTGAGCGAACGATGAACGCGTAAAGCTCACCTTCATACTTTGTTTTTCTGCCGTCCCTTGACTGGTTCTGAGAGGTGAATTAAGCTCACTCCTAGGTTGGGGGATCGTCTAGCGGTAGGACGCCAGTTTCTGGATCTGGCTGCCCAGGTTCGATCCCTGGTCCCCCAGCCAACTTTTCAGCTTTTCTTTCCTGCCTGCAAGCACATCGGAATCACGAAATAATCAATCCCCGTTTTTTCTTCAAATTGGATGGTTGGGTACGAGATCAGGGATTTTTATAGTTATGTCTTGAGTTCTTTCAACCTGAGGAAGGCCTCATTATAGGACAGGAAGAAAAGTTTCTGTCTGATTGTTGAATTGGTTGTGTAATCCTGAGAAAATTGAAGGGCAAAGGGAGAGGGCCAACTTAGAATGGGGTCGAGGAGGACCAGTCAGATCGGAAGGACCCAATAACACAATGAAAAGCATTATCATTAAAGAGGTTAGGCCATGAATCTTCATCAACGGGGTACGGAGCTTATTAATGGACTAAAGGATCATATCCTAGAGGTTCTTCGTGGGCATCCAGATGCAGAGTCCGGGGGAATGGGGGTTTTTCAGGAAGAAATTGCCCGTCGGGCAGGGTTGCATAACATGGGCACAGGGGAATTGGATCACACCTGCGGGGAAATGTTGCGGCTGCTTGATAAGGAAGGCATGATCGAATTGGTGGAGGAGGCAGAGCCGGATGAAAAGCGGAAGCGGTGGCGTCTGAACTCACGATAAGTTTTGGCTCGTTTTTCTAGGGTTGAATTTCAATTTTCAATTCACTTCTCTCCGACTGAAAATCGTTGCTCATCGAGGGGGTCAATAAGGGATATCCACGCGATAGCCGGATTGTTCGTCGGCCACGTCCTTACTTGCGCTTTTTTCTCGTCCTAAGAATTCCTGGGCCTCCTGTTCCATGAGATCTTGAAGGCAGCCCTGAATCTCCTGACGGACATAGGTCTCCAGATAGCCGTACAGCAGGTCCTTTGGCACCCCCTCTCCGTGGTGCGTTCCTTTAACCGGCATATCCTTGCCCCGCCGGTTCGGGCAGACAGGGTGTGGGTGAGGCTTCACTCGAAAAGGTAGGCCGCCCTTCACCATTATTCCCACACTTTTTAAGTGTAGCTCGTTGGCGGGGAAATATGACATACTTTTTCAATGAAACACCATGGATTTACTTCTTTAGTTGTCATAGCCGAAAGAGAGAATATTAGATTGGATAGAAATCGCAGAATAACTTTTTTTTAGGTCTCTCTCTGAATTTTTCTTAGAGAATATTAAGGAGGTTGTTGAAAGGAGGAAATAAAATGAAAATCGTGATGCCGGTATTTGTCATGCTTTGTATAACCCTGGGTTGGGTTTTCCTCCTTCAAGCAGAGGTCATTATTGAAACACAGGGAGGAGAAGAGGATGCGATGTCTCTTGAGCATCGTCAGGGAAGCCGTCGACCAGGTAAAGCACCCATGCGGATTGAAGAGCCAGATGGAACGCTACGACCTCTTCCATCGGCTTCGATACCCGAGAGTCGTCTGAGTATGGAGGGTTTACGGGATGTGCCAGATGCAGGTGGTGGGACAATGGTCAATGTTGAGGGCCGGTTTCAGTCAATCTTGAAGGTGCCAGATGGATCTGACCATGCGATTCATCAGCATGAATCTGGGGACCTACAGCCATTAAAACCCTGAAGGTTGTTGGATGAGACCATTTCAACCCATGAATTATTCTAATGCCAATATGCTGAGAGATCCCGCTTCCTCCCAGTTGCCGATACCCTTCAGCTGTTGTGTGATTGGATTTCTGATTGTTTTACTCTTTGGCTGCTTTGGCCTCTTGACCGAGACCTACGCCGCCACCATTATTATTGTAAATAAAGATAGCCCTGGTGAAGGATTTAACGATCCTGCGCCTTTTACCCCAGTGGGTGGAAATACGGCCACCACACTTGGTCAGGCAAGATTGAAAGCCTTTGAGTATGCGGCAAATATTTTAGCGCAGGTCCTGGTAAGCACGGTGGGCATTCGAGTCGATGCTCGAATTGATTCCTTAGGAGCAGGAGTACTGGGATCGGCCGGCCCCAATACCGTCCATCGGAATTTCCCCAATGCTCCGGTGGCGAATACCTGGTACGTCCAATCCTTGGCAAATAAACTTGCAGAACAGGACCTGGATCTGACTACCAGTGATATCAGTGCGACCTTTAGTGCAAATTTTACGAATTGGTATTTTGGGCTAGATGCCCATCCCCCAGCGGGACAATTTGATTTTGTCACCGTGGTCCTGCATGAAATCATTCATGGCCTTGGTTTTTTATCACTTGTTGATGTGCTAACCGGGGAGAAATTCCTAGGCAACAATGACGATTTTATGCGTTGGTTGGAGCTTCATGGAGCCAGCCCAGCCGATTACCCGTTCATGACCGATAGTCAAAGGCAATATGCGAGTGTTGCTGGGCCGAATCTTCATTTTGTTGGTGCCACCCTTCAAGGAGCATCCGGGACACTGACGGCCGGACGAACAGGCACTCATGTGCAAATGTATGCCCCGAATCCGGTTGAATTGGGTTCGTCGGTTTCTCATTTCACGAACACGATTAAGCCTGATCAGCTTATGGAGCCTGGAATAGCTTCCGGAAAGGCTATTCATGATCTCGGGTTAGCTCAACCTCTGTTGCAAGATTTAGGGTGGGTGTTTGAGGTTGGCGTGAGTTTTCCTACTCGGAATGATGTCAACGGCGACGAGAAGGCAGACCTCGTCTGGCGCAACACCAGCACGTGGGCTGTTGCGATTTGGTTGATGAATGGTCCTACGATTGCCTCCTCCGGCTCATTGGGCGTGGTGTCGTCGAAGTGGCGGATTGCCGGTACCGGGGATGTCAATGATGACGGAAAAGCTGATGTCATCTGGCGTCACAGCGATACGGGAACGGTAGCGGTGTGGCTGATGAATGGTCTCACCGTCATGTCGGTGGGTTTTCCAGGTAGTGTCTCTAGGGATTGGCAAATCGCGAGTGTGGATGATGTTAACGGTGATGGGAGGGCGGACCTCGTCTGGCGAAACACGAGAACTGGAGAAGTGACGATTTGGTTGATGAACGGCTCCATGATTGCTTCTTCCGGCCACTTGGGCGCAGTGCCTTTGGAGTGGCACATAGCGGGGACGGGAGATATGAATGCCGATGGAAAAGCGGATGTTATTTGGCGGAATAACCTTACTGGCGCAGTGAAAGTGTGGCTTATGCAAGGGCTCACGGTTCTGTCAATAGGTTTCACTGGAGGGGTCTCCACGGATTGGCAGATTGCAGGGGTGGGTGATGTGAATGATGACGGGATGGGGGATTTGGTTTGGCGTAAAACGAGTAACGGGGAAGTGGCCATTTGGTTGATGAATGGGGTGACCCTCAGTTCGTCAGGTTTTTTTGGCGTGGTGCCTCAGGCGTGGGAGATTGCTAGCACCAATGATGTCAATGGGGATGGGAGCGCGGATGTAATTTGGCGCAATAGGCAGACAGGCACGGTGGCTGTATGGATGATGAATGGGCGTACGGTCATGTCGGTGGGCTTTCCGGGCAGTGTTTCAATCAACTGGGAAATTCAACATTAGGCGAAGCGTCCCAAGAGATTTACAACCCGGTGTCCTAACGAAAATACAGTACGGTATATGAATGGTCGTCTCCAATGTGAGCTGGTCGAAGTGCGAGACGCATAAATGATAGGCCCCTTGGTAGAAGGCTGAGTGGTGGGTGGGGACTTTGAAAGCAGGTCGTCCTTTCAATTGTCACGCTGAGACCAAAAATATTTACTCAATGAAACCCTACTTATTGCAGGTTGTTGTTTCGCGGTGATCTGCTTCTATGCGGTCAAATTGTTTTGAGCCATTCTTCGCTGAAATTAGTTCAATTGGGAATGCCTGATTTGTTGATGGCAAACCATTTCCTTTGTATGTGAGCGTGAATATGCTGATGGTCAATATGAAATGGTGGTGGGCAGCTATGCTTGGAGGCAGTATCTTGCTTGCGGTGCCTGGGCATTCCGAGATTGGCGCCATTACGGGCGATGTGGTTGGGCACTTTTTTTCTGCGCTGATCTTAGCCATTGTGCCGATTCTGGGATATCGTCTGTTCTATCAACAAATTGGTGAGAAGGAAATCACCTATATTTTTGGTGCTGCCTGGATCTATCTTGTCATATCTCAATTATTTGGATGGTAAGGAAAATTTTTACTTCAATCCATCGAGTATAGTCATTCCCTTGGATTTGCATTTTGATCTGCCTACTCTAGATCAAAAAGTGGAGGAGAGGAATATGAAATATTTGAAATTCATCGATGTGGTAGATTTTGAGGCGTCCACCAGGGTCAGTATCTTGAGTGGAGAAGTTGGATTCATTCTTTCACTGATCCCTAGGGACTTCACCCGTGTGAGGCCGATTTACCCGAAAAGCAGGTTTTCAGACATTAGCCAAATATCTGGGGCTTCAGGTGTGGCCTCATCAGATCAGTGATTGGGTAGAGCATTGCGTCTGTCCGATAATAAAATTTAGGCATGAATCACGTGATTCATTTTTTTTAATTATCCTTGTTTTATGGTGATTGGGGTTCGTCAGATTTCATGTATTCTTGAGAAATGAGGCATTCGGTTTTTCCACATTCAAGGATCTGGTGAATGTTCCGATGAAGCATCCAGCATTAGAAACAGTCGTATCCTGAAAAAGGCAAACCATCTGAAAGGATGGGACGCAAAGCCATGGGCCTACGTCTCGAAGTCCGGGATAGGGTTGCCAGGTTGCCAGGCAAGCCACAGATCCTCCTTGATCATGAGCGGAGTGGCTTCGCTCGGCATGACTCACATGCATAAAGGAGATCTCGTATGGCAGACGTTCAAGGTTTCTCTCGAGTGGGTTTTCCCCGTCTACATCCTTCTCGATCCGTATCTCGTTCATTATGGGTCATTTTTCTTTTTCTCTGTCTCTTTCCCTCCAATGCCTTGGCGGGACAAGTCACCCTTGCCTGGGATCCCCCTTCCGCTGAATATGGAGGATTTATTTTAGCCTATGGGACCTCAAGCGGCAGTTATACGCAGACTCAGGATGTTGGAACTCAGGCTATTTATACAGTGCCAAGCCTGAATCCCGGGCAAACGTATTATTTTGCAGTAAAAGCTTACGACCGGGCTCGTAAAAATGAAAGCCCGTTTTCGAACCAGGTGAGTGTCACGGTGCCTATCGTTAATGCCCGTCCTGCTCCTCCTAAGAATGTACAAGTTTATTGATATTCAACATCGTCATCTCAGACAAATCCTTACTGAGATAGAGTATTTTTGGAAATGATGAACCCAGGAGAATCTGGCATAAAGAATTCT
>CABVRQ010000018.1:0-18380 GCA_902500695.1 uncultured Nitrospira sp.
GGCGGCTCCCATGTCTGCTTCCCTGGGCAAGACTGACTTGTATCCAAAAAAGGAACCGGCGCCTTCTTGATATCTTTTTGTGCGGGGGTTCGTCCCGCCAGCCGAGCCACTTTTGTTTCGGCAAAAGTGGCCAAAACCAGTGACGCCCAGACAGGCTTCATTAGATGGGACAGACGCGAGCCTTAGGAGAGCAGACCAACTCGCTGCGCTCAGACAAGGTCTGCTGAATCACCAGAGCGTCCGTCCCTTGAGCCTGTCAGCAGGCGTCGGATGAGGCAAAGGGGGAAGGGTGAAATGGGTTTTTACATTCCACGTTCCAAAATAGCACGAGCGGTTCTTGTGATGCCGAGAATCGTGCCAAAAGATCAGAGCATCATTGGAATCCCGTGGCCTTGTGGCGAGGCCAAGTCGTGCAGCCGGGTTCGGAGGAAGGCGCGCATTGTTTGAGCCCTTCGACATGGCTCAGGGTAGACTCCGCGAGTTTGCGCGCCGCCGAAGTCGGCAAACGACGCAGGGCACCCGAAGGGCCACGCCACGGCCACCATGGTTTTGGGTCCTTTTGCCAAAACAAAAGGACCTCGTTCGCCGGGGCGAAACCCGGCATCTCCAAAAACGACATGGATACCATAGTTGGTTAACTGCATTAGACTGTTTTATTCCCCACTCCTATACTGTTTTGGCGTCTCCTCTTCCCCCAATGGGGCGAGGGCTGACATGGGAGAAAAGGCGGACAGGATGTGAGCCCAGCGGAATCTCCTACGCTCTCTCATTTCTTTGGCAATAACTGATCCCTGCTGTCCAGTCACCTGAGTGAATGTTCTAGATCGAAATGTGGGAAAGAATGGCATCAGCAATTTGTTCCGGGGAAATTTGGTCGGTTGGAATGACATGATCGGCCGCCGCTTGGTAATGCGGTTTGCGAATCTCGAGAATTTCTTCGATTTCTTCTACGAAGGTTTTGGTGCCTGACAGAGAGGGCCGCTGGGTATCGCCGGAAATCCGGCTGGCAATTGTTGAAACTTGGGCAGTCAGCCAGAAAATCTTTCCATTCTCTTTAAGCATTCTGACGTTTTCTTCCTTAAGGATGAGGCCCCCGCCCGTGTCAATGACCAGATTCTCCTGACCCTTAAGCCTCTGGCACAACTCCGTTTCAAGATTGCGGAAATGATCCCACCCGAATTGCTCGATAAGCTGTGGAATGGATTGCTTCGCCTCCTTGACGATTACCTCATCGGTGGAGATGACCTTTTGTCCGAGACGTTGTCCAAGAATTGTTGCCACAGTGCTTTTTCCCGTTCCTCTGTATCCTATTAAGACAATATTCATACATCTCCTGTTTTGAAGTGTTGGTTGGAAAACATGTTCGGATAGGTTGGGCCAGAACCGGAGAGTAATTTCTATTTAAAACCGTTGGGAATACTGGAAAGGGCCCCAGGGAACTTTTTGTTCCGGCCTTCGGGCAGTGGACATATTTTTGCAATAATGTCATCACGGCCACTCCTTCTCCTATTGAATTCTCCCTGGGAAAGACTCTCGTTGAGGCTGGGAAAAAGATCCGAACCCGATCCTCCATTTAAGAGAAGTGGCTGGTGAGCACGTTACGCATCACCTCGGTCGGTGCGGATTTGCCAGTCCAAAGTTCAAATTGCCCGACAGCCTGATAGAGGAACATGTTGATCCCTTGGATGGTGCGGCATCCTGCCGCCTGCGCGTCCTGTAATAAACGCGTATTGAGTGGGTTGTAGACAATATCCATTACCGTCAGATCGCGGTGTAACAGATGCTTGGGGACACAGCTTTCATTGACCTTTGGGTGCATGCCAATGGGTGTGCAATGAATGAGCAATTGGGCTTGTCCCAGCGCGGAATGCAATGTGTCGGGTGTTAAGGAGGCGTCATGCAAGAGGATGGGAGTCTTGGCTTTGAGGTCATTCGCCAAAGTTGTTCGTTCCTGATCATCAACACCAAGGAGGGTGAGTTGTTCAATCTTGCCTTCCACGCAGAGTCCGAAGGCAATGGCGCGGGCGGCTCCCCCGGATCCCAATATGACGACCCGTTGTCCTGATCGTTCCACTCCACCCTGTTGTAGGGCTTGGAGGGCGCCGGATGCGTCAGTGTTGGAGCCCACTAACAGGCCACGGTCTTTGACGATGGTATTCACCGAGCCAATGTGTTTCGCGGTCGTTTCGACGGAATCTAAGAAGGGTAGAATGGTGACTTTATGTGGAATGGTCACGCTGAGTCCGCGGATATGGCCTAATGCCTTGATGCCCAGAACGGCGCCTTCGAGATCCTGGACGGGAAAGGCCAGATAGACAAAATTTAATCCCAATTGACGAAAGGCTGCATTGTGAATAGCGGGAGAAAGGGAGTGATCGACAGGATTGCCTAACAGGCCGCAAAGTTGGGTTTGTGCATTAATGTCCATAACCGGTGCTCTCGCAATAGATGAGAAACAGTGATCGGGAGTTATCACATAACCTGGCGGCAAACTCAACTTGTGCGAATGCGAACATTGTCCGGGAGGTCGAGATGAATGAGGAAGCGAGTTTGGGGTTGGGAGAAGGGAGCGTGTAATCCGGGGAGTAGATTCGACTCCCCGGATCTACACAGTGTGATGTCCGGGGGCGTTATCGTGACGCCTTTTTCTTCGCCGGAGATTTTTTCATTCGCACGGCGGCTTTTTTTGCCGGTTTCTTTTTCGCAACTTTTTTCATGATTCCACCTCCCTTCCAATAATGTCGTAAGCAATACTATCCACGTTTATCGGTAGGACGATAAAAATCCTGAGGGATTGGAAGCAATTTTCTGCCAACCTGTGACAGGCCGATTGGAGGGAAGGGTTCTGAGGGAATGGTATAGAGGTATGCAGTCTTGAGCGCATTCTTAGATTGAAGGTTTATGGATGGCTTGAGTGGAGGGTGAGAGCGGTGAAGGGCAGATAGCTGGGAGACGAAGGTGAAACGTGGCACCCTCTCCAGGCTGACTTTCCACAGAGATCGTCCCACCGTGCAGTTCCACCAATTGTTTCACGATTGAGAGTCCCAACCCCAGGCCCTGCGTGCCGATTTCCGGGATCCGGTGAGCCTGGAAGAATGGCTGAAAGAGGCTGGCTTGAGCTTCCTGGGGAATACCCGGGCCGGTATCGGAGATCGTGAGGAGGATGTGACCCGGAGGAGCGAGAGAGGCTCTCACCAGGATGCGTCCATCTTGTGGCGAAAATTTGTGGGCGTTGTGAACGAGATTGGTGACGATTTGGTGGAGGCGGTCCTGGTCGCCCCAGGCGGTTAACGAGTCTTCTGTGAGTTCGACCGTCAGTTGTTGGGCCTTGGTTTGGGTGAGCGGCAGCAATTCCTGCGTGACATTCTCAAGGAGTTCGGACAGTGACACCGATGCATGGGCTAACCGGACGGTCCCTGCCTCAATGCGCGATAAGTCGAGGAGGTCGGCAATCATACGGGTGAGTCGATTGGCGTTCGCACTGATTCGGGTGAGGTAAAGGTGTTGGCGTTCGGCTAGGGGTCCAACCATTCCATGAAGCAGATTTTCCGTGAATCCTTTAATCGAGGTTAAGGGTGTGCGCAATTCATGGGAGCAATGCGAAAGGAATTGGGATTTCATCCGGTCAAGTTCCTTGAGTCGGTGATTGGCGGATTCCAAGTCTGTGTTGGCCTGTTGTAATGCCAGTGTTCGTTCCTGCACTTTGGTTTCCAACCCGATATTCAAGGCTTCAATCTCGTCATAGGCCAACGCGGTATCAAGGGCAATCGCCATTTCGTGCGCGACCGTAGACAATAAGTTTTGTTCAGCGATTGGGATGGGTTTCCTGTGGGTACTCCCGACGATCAGCACACCAAGTGGTTGATTCTGACTGATCAGGGGAAGCGAGAATCCGCTTTTCGTCCCGGCTTCCGCTAACATCTGTCGAGTGGTGGGGTGGCATTGACTCAGAATATCCGTGATGTCCTCAATGACGATGGGTTCTTTCGTGTGGAGGGTTCTGTGAAGGAGGTCCTGTGGGGCTGAGGGAATGTGAGTGTCTTGAACGAATGTCTTCCACTGTGCCGACATGCCCTCTGATTGAATCTTGTGAAAGAGTTGATGCGGTGCGTCCCATACGGCTGCCCAGGCCTGGTCAAAGGAGAGTGAGCCCACAATGGCTTTGAGGCCTGAGCCAATAATGGTTTCCCGGTCCAGGGTTGAGCCGATGTGGAGGGTGAGTTGATGCAGCATGGTCAATTCATCGACTCGTCGTCGGATCTCGATCAAGGTATGTTCTTGTGCGAGATAGGCTTCCCGTAATTCTTCGTGCCGTTGTTCAGCCGACTCCAATTGTTCCTGAATGATTTTCCCGCGCTCCTGAAGCTCGAGGCGGTCATCCCAAAGTCGTTTTGCCAAGGGAAGGATGAGCAAGGGGAGCAGGGAGAGGCCGGCACTAACCCACCAGGGCTGATCGGGAGTAAAAACTCTCAAGGTCGCGACCGTGGTCAGTCCCAATGCGAGGCCTCCCACAATCCATCCCCGCATGGTCTGGCGCTCGGGGTCCCAGGTAAAGGCCCATTCGCAATAGGGGGCACCCTCGGCGATACAGCTCCGATCCTGGATGGTGGCAGCCCGTTTTCCAAACATCCGAGCCGGGACTTCTGCAACCGTCGCCTTTGTGGTGTGGCATATCCGTTCAGCACAGCCCCGGAGATACGGTCCGAACTGTTTGATCGTGGACTCGGACAATTGTAGCCGCATCACGGCATGACCATTGGTGACCGATACGACCTCCGGCTTGAGCGAGCCTTTGGTGAATTTTTCGACAAAGTGGGGGAAGAGCCGGTAGATCTGGGCGATGGAAAAGGGCCGCCCGAGGATTTGAATAATGGGCGAGAGAAATTTTTCCCGTCCCAGATTAAAGTGGAAATTCTCCTCATGTGAGAGCTGAACAGAAAATTCGGCCAAAAACATGGCAAACTCATAGGAATAGCTGTTCCAGTGGTTCTTGAGGAAATCGACGGTCACATGATAGGTCCGGTCGGGAATTCGCTCGTTCAGTAAGCCGACAAGAGTGCCCAACGCCGCTTCTGCGGCCCCGGGTCCCTGGCGTTGCTTTATGGCCTCTTCAAGATATTCCAGATTGGCACGGATGGCGATTCCGCTCACATCCTGAATGGTTGCGCCCTGAGTATCCTTCCCGAATGGACGAAACTCCATGAGTGGACGCTCCACAATGCGATGGGATTTTGGTAAAAGCGGCATGAACGTCCCTTATTGAGAAAGTAAACCGGTAGAGGGACTGTAATGGAATTGGAGAAAAGGGTGAAGGGGGGGGGTAATAAAAAATTCAGGGAAGACGCATTAAAAATTCATTCGCAGGGACAAGGCTCCGACGTGGAGGGTGGTATCCCATTTACCGTTTAATAGAGGCTGTTGGTTATTTTGAACGTTCCGTTCATCATACAGCAACGCTTGATAGGCTAAATCCATTCCGATGGCTTTTGCGCCAAAAATGTCACAGGGGAGTATCCCCAAAAATTTCCCAGGAGCATGGCAGAGAAAGCCCATCCCGGCTGAAAAGGCATTGAAGTCGGAATCTGGAACTGCAGGTTCGAATGTCCGGTTGGGAATAGGACTTTCCGATCTGACGTACCCCGTTCGAAAGGCCACATCCCAATGGGGGAGCGCAGAGGGGGAGAGGGCTTTGAATTCCGTTCCCACCATAAGGACCCAGGCATCTCCGTAGTTGCGGGGATTTGGGATGGCAGCTCCATTAGAGAGTTGCAGGTTGAGGTCTTTGAACCCTGACCAATCCGCATAGTCGAGATCGACTTCGACCTTCCACTCATGTTGAGCGTTCCGAATAGGCCATGCGGCGATGGCCCACGTGTAAATATCGGGGAGTTCAATGTTCGTGGCTGCACCGGCGAGGCGGGTTCCACCGGCTAAAAAATCTCCTTTGAGGTCCAAATTGGGTCCGTTTCGATAGACAAATGCGAGATTGACGAGTGGATGACCGTCCTGATTGCGGAAGGGTGTCCAGAGGACGCTGGCGTTAAATCCTAGCGCGGTATCCTTCCCATTGGCTTCAAGGCCTGTTCCAGCGGGTATACCAAACGCATTGCCTGGTGCTGCATTCTGTTGAATCTCTGCCTGACCTTCTCCCAGAAAACTGGCAAACGTATAAATATCCAGCCCGCCCCCAACAGAGATATAGTCATTGAGCTTGTAGGCGAGAGTGGGCTTGATATCGATAAGGGGAAGGGCCGCACTCGTGAGTATGGGAGAAGTCAGGCTATCATCGGGGTAATCGACTTTCAGAGCATACGGGGTGGTCACCCCAATTCCTACGGTCCAATTCGGGAGATTGTCGAAGCCTAAGGCAGGAAGGTTCGCCGTGAGAAATAATGTGCTGGGTGGGGGGTTGGCGATCGTCCCACCAACCCCACCCTTCACGTTTGGTCCCAGGTCGCTTTTGAATCGAACCGTGCCTCCAATTAGGAGAGTTCCTGCATAAAATTGTATGCCTTTCAATTGGGTCATGCCCGCTGGATTGTAGTGGAGGGCTGATGGATCATCCGCTTGGGCGCTGAAGGCGGCGCCTTGGCCCGTAGCCGAAGCGCCATGATCGAGGATACGAAATGCTTCAGCTCGTACTGTTTGAGGAATGATGAAGGTATTGAATAGCCCAAAGATAAGGCAAAAAAAGACCAGGCGGCAACAGATCAATGTCGTCACGTCTCCTCCTTGAGAACGGGAATCGATCAGAAATTCCGGGAAAGTCTATGAAAAACAGGAGAAAATAGCAATCTTGATCAGGGAGGAGCAACGAGTGACAATAGTGAAATGTGACGCCTCCAGACCGGTGTTCGCGGACTTCGGCTCTTTTTTTGTGAGAAGTGCCATAAATGCAGAGGGATTCTGCTCACGAAGTCAGACCAGTTAATCTTTTGCAAAGGAGACCGGCATGCGGGTGAAAAAACTATTGCATACGCGAATGCGGGTGAGCGACATGGAGCAGACGCTGGGCTTTTATCGAAACGTTTTAGGACTGGAAGTCGTGGAGCAAAAGGTGTCGCCGCGAGGGTCGCACCTGGCGTTTTTGGCTGTCCCAAATAGCGAGGAACTGATTGAGTTGTGCAGTTTTCCGAGTAGCGGGACGGTCAGGGTTCAGGAGGATCTTGTGCATTTGGCCTTTGAGGTGGAGGATTTGGAACAGACGATTCAGGAACTCCAAGTCAAAGGGGTGCCGATCACGGATGGCCCCACCCAATCTTCATCCGGCAGCCGGTTTATTTTTATCGATGCGCCGGATGGCTATGAAATTGAGTTGATAGAACGACCTGCGGGAGTCGCCATCGTCTGACTATCTGATGGTTAGACAAGAAATGATGAACACACACACACCTACGCCGCAGGTCCTCTCTGACCAACCGGGTCGCTTGAGCGGAATATTGAATAATCTTCCCAAGCAACCAGGGGTCTATCTCTTTAAGGATGGACGAGGCGACATTATCTATATTGGAAAAGCCGCCGTGTTATCCGACCGGGTGCGATCGTATTTCCAACATGGGGCCGATCTGACACCTAAAAACCGGGTGTTGTATTCGCAGATCGCGGATTTGGAAACCATGGTCACTCACTCGGAATTCGAAGCTCTCCTGTTAGAAAGCAATCTCATCAAGCGTCATCGTCCCCGGTTTAATGTGGTCCTCCGGGACGATAAACAATATCCCTATCTCCGGTTGCCGATTCAGGACGATTTTCCGAGGCTCTCTATTGTCCGCCGGGTCAAACAGGACAAGGCGTTATATTTTGGCCCGTATGTTCCTACAGGGGCCATGCGCGACACTCTGAAAGTGATTCGCAAGGTTTTTCCTCTGGCCACCTGCAAAATCGACATAAATGGAAGCGCTGAGCGGGCATGCCTGGAATTTGAAATCAAGCGATGTATGGCCCCTTGCACGGGAAATCAGACGAAGGAAGACTATCATCAGATTGTCAAACAGGTTCGTTGGTTTTTAGAGGGACGAGACACCGAATTGCTTGAGTCGTTGCGGTCAGGCATGCAGGAAGCGGCAGAGCGGGAAGCGTATGAAGAAGCCGCGCGTCTTCGTGATCAGATAGGGAGCATCGAGCGGATGTTGGCCAAACAACGGGTGGCGCAAATCAGCGCACGGGAGCAGGATATTATGGGTTTGGCTAGACTTGGTGGGGCAGTGGATGTGCAGATCCTTTTTGTGCGAGGCGGTTTGTTAATCGGCCGTCGGGATTTCTTCTGGTCCGACGCTCATGGTGTTACCGATGAAGAACTGGTGCGGTCGACGCTCGAACAGTTTTATGCCAAATCGGTCGTGCCCCCCAAAGAGATTTTGCTTCCTGTGGGGTTTGAGGATCAAGCATTAGTCCAGCGCTGGTTATCTGAGAAAAAAGAGGAAATCGTTCGCGTCCTGGTTCCGGAACGGGGAGCGAAATATGAATTGCTCCAGCTCGCACAGGAAAATGCTGCGGTGGCGCTCAAAGAACATCTTCGGGTGCAAACGGAATCCAGTGAGGCGGTGGAAGAGCTTCAGGCACTCTTAGGGTTGCCACAGATTCCAAGTCGCATTGAATGTTTTGATATTTCCAATACCATGGGAACCCATTCAGTCGCCTCCATGGTGGTCTGGGAACAGGGCAGAATGAAGAAGTCAGACTATCGGCGATTTCGCATTAAAACGGTAGAAGGCGCCAACGACTTCGCCAGTATGCATGAGGTGGTCAGACGCCGATACGGTGGATCGTTGGCCAACAAACCAGGGAAAACGTTGCCGGTACCGGACCTGGTGGTGATCGATGGTGGAGCCGGACAATTAGGCGCGGCCATGGAAGCGATGGCGGAAGTTGGTCTTTCGCACGTCTCCATCTGCGGCCTCGCCAAAGCGAAAGGTGAAAAAGACGAACGGATTTTTCTGCCGGGTCACAAGACTCCCATAATCCTGCCCCTCAAGTCACCCGCCACACGGCTGGTCCAAACCATTCGAGATGAAGCGCATCGCTTTGCGATCACCTTCCACCGCAAACTGCGTGGCGACGCCATGATTCCCATTCAACCGCTTCGTTCCTCAAAATCTTCGAAGGTGAGATCCTAATCATCCGCCAGACTGTTGTCTTGCTGTCGGTTATGGTTGTCGGTTGCCCACCAATCCTCGAAAAAGGTGATCTGGGCCTTTTCGGAAACATGTGCGGGCGGATTCTGAAATGCTTCGTTGAAATATTATATGGAGCGAGAGGGCTTTCTGCTTCCTTGAAAAAATGGGATGGCTGTGATGAATAGGATGAGAGCAGGATTTTTCATGATTTTGCATTGTCCTGATGTCCGTTTTTCGACGAATACGAGGTTTCTTCTCCTGAGTGAGGGATTTAAGGTCTGTGAGGGCTCCACCGATGGATACACACATCACCAATGAAGAGGAGATGTGACTGATGCAATGCCCTCGATGTCAGGGAACCATGATAATCGATCACTTTGTGGATATGGCCACGAGTGGCGAGATATGGATGCCTGGCTGGCGGTGTCTGATGTGTGGAGAAATCGTTGATCCGCTCATTGAGCATCATCGTCAACTGCAGCGTGAACATCAGGAAGTGGTTGGTGCCATTTCCGGATCAACCGCTCGTCCTCCCTCACCCATTTCCGTGAAGTCGCGCAAGGCGAACAAGCGGTCCTTCTAGCCTTTCTGTTTTTCCCCTTTTCCCTCTGTATTTATCCACCATCCTGTGGTCTGAATGGCCTCCATGCGATTTGCTTGTGGGGTGGGTTTCTCTATGCTAGATTCCTCAGGATGTTGTTGAAAAATCAGCGTTTCCCAACGTCAAATTTGGAGACAATGACCCTCTCAGTTTCCGAAATTCTTTATCAAATTTTACAAGGAAAAATTCTTACCCACACTGACATTCCTTAACAAATGTGACCAGGAGGCAGGGGTTTATTTGTGGCGCATCAATCGAGGCGATCACCGAATCTTCTTTTATAAGGCATAAGCATGGCGCATACCTACGATCATCAGACTGTTGAAGCAAAGTGGCAGGCATATTGGGATCACTCCGGGACTTTTCAGGTTCAGGAAGATTCGGAGAAGCCCAAATATTATTGCTTGGAGATGTTTCCCTATCCCTCGGGCCGTATTCATATGGGCCATGTGCGCGTCTATGCCATTGGGGATGTCGTGGCCCGCTATAAAACGATGCGTGGGTATAACGTGTTGCACCCGATGGGGTGGGATGCTTTCGGATTGCCGGCTGAAAATGCCGCGATTGAGAAAGGGGTGCATCCCAACGTCTGGACTCAAGAGAATGTGGCCTATATGAAAAGACAATTACAGCGGATGGGTTTGTCCTATGACTGGGATCGGGAGGTGAATACGTCTCAGCCTGAGTATTACCGCTGGAATCAATGGATCTTTGTGAAAATGGTTGAGCGTGGATTGGCGTATCGAAAACGCTCGGCAGTGAATTGGTGCCTTTCTTGTGAAACGGTATTGGCGAATGAGCAGGTGTTGGCGCAAGAGGGAAAAGACGGAGGAGTGTGCTGGCGATGCGAGTCGGTCGTCATTCAAAAAGAATTGGAACAGTGGTTCTTTCGTATTACGTCATATGCTCAGGAATTATTGGATGGCTGTGAGTGGTTAGCGACCTGGCCGGCTCGTGTGCTGGCCATGCAGCGGCATTGGATTGGGCGGAGCGAAGGGGTGGAACTGGATTTTCCCTTAGCGGAGACCGTAGCCGGGTTACAAGCGATCCGGGTGTTTACCACGAGACCGGATACCATTCATGGCGCCACCTTCATGAGCCTTGCTCCGGAATCCCCCCTGGTCGAACAATTGATAGCCGGGAGACCTGAGGCCGCCGGGGTGCGAGAGTTTGTGACTCGTGTGTCTCGCGTGGATAAAGCGACACGTACGGCCGCCGACCGGGACAAAGAAGGGGTGTTTACCGGCGCCTATGCCATCAATCCGTTTACTAAGGAACGCATTCCGATTTGGGTGGCAAATTTTGTGTTGTATGAATATGGCACGGGGGCGATTATGGCTGTTCCCGCGCATGACCAGCGAGATTTTGAATTCGCAAAAACCTATCACATCCCGGTTCGGTTGGTGATTCAAGACGCGGAAGGGAACCTGGCCTCTGAAACCCTGGAAGCGGCCTATGAGGAACAGGTTGCCGCCGGACTCCTGGTGAACTCCGGGAATTTTTCCAGCTTGTCCGTGTCGCAAGCCAAACAGGCCATCGGCGAATATGTGGAATCACAGGGATGGGGCAAGCGAACCATCAATTTCCGGTTACGAGATTGGGGCATCTCCAGGCAACGCTATTGGGGGACGCCCATTCCGATGTTGTATTGTGATCGCTGTGGCATTGTCCCGGTTCCCGAAGGCGACTTGCCGGTTCTGCTGCCTGACGATGTGCCGTTCACCGGGAAAGGGGGGTCTCCGCTTAAGGAATCTCCTTCCTTTTCACAAGCCAAGTGTCCCACATGTGGGGGCTCGGCACGCCGTGAAACCGATACCATGGATACCTTTGTGGATTCGTCCTGGTATTTCCTTCGTTACTGCTCGCCCAAAGACACCATGCAAGCGGTGAATCCCCAAGCCGCGCACCATTGGATGGCCGTGGACCAATATGTCGGCGGAATCGAACATGCCGTGTTGCATCTCCTGTATGCGCGTTTCTTTACGAAAGTCTTACGGGACCTGGGTCTCACGACGGCTGATGAACCCTTCACTCATTTGCTCACGCAAGGCATGGTGACCAAGGAAACCTACTGGTGTGAAGAGCATCGTTGGATCCTTCCCACCGAAATCAAAAAAGATGGTGAGCGGCGAGTCTGCATTCACTGTGGGCGGAACATTGTGACAGGCCGCACTGAGAAGATGTCCAAATCGAAAAAGAATATTGCCTCGCCTGAGGACTTGTGTGATCGCTATGGGGCGGACACGGCCAGAATGTTTTCGTTATTTGCCGCACCACCGGAAAAAGATTTGGAATGGAGCGATACCGGAGTGGAAGGGTGCTACCGGTTTCTCAACCGGGTCTGGCGGTTGGTGCAGGATCTCCTTCCGGTCATGAATGGGGCGGCTTCAAATCCTGGGTCCGGCGAGTCCGTGCTTCTCCCTCAACTGCAGCGGGCCACGCATCAGACGATTAAGAAGGTCACGGAAGATCTTGAGCGGGATTTTCAGTTTAATACGGCTATTGCGGCTCTTATGGAATTTGTAAATGAGTTGTATAAGTGTTGGAAAGAATATCCGGGGGAGACGTTAACCACTGCCGAACGAGCCGAGTGGCGAACAACGGTGGAAACGTTAGTAATGTTGCTCGCACCCTTTGCTCCACATGTGACGGAGGAGTTGTGGGAAATCCTGGGAAAGCGGCCAGGGATGAGCCGGCAGGCCTGGCCCAAATTTGATCCCATTCTAGTGGCCAGTGCCGAATGGACGATTCCCCTACAGGTGAATGGAAAACTCCGGAGTAAGATCGTGGTTCCAGCCGGATCGACAAAGGAGCAAATCATTGCAGGGGCTCAGGCGGATCCCAAATTGGTGGAATGGTTGCAAGGCAAGGTCGCCCGCAAAATTATTTACGTGGAACAGAAGCTGGTGAATTTTGTCATCTAACGTAAGCCACCTGGGTTGGCTCCCTTGTTCGGTCAGATGCCTGCTTAGCGGATGGGGAGTCCTGCTCCTGTGTCTGGGTGCGGGATGTGGGTACCAATTCACGGTTGAGGGGCCGGGTCCGGTGGTCGGGGGGAGTGCCGGCCATGTTACGCAAGGACCACCGGTTCGTCTGGTCTTTCCTGTGCTGAAAAATAACAGCTTTGAACCAAACCTGGAATTCAAATACACCAGATATCTTCGTCAGGCGTTGCAATCGATCGGAAGCGCTGAATTTGTGGATGGTGCCTCCGCCGATTTTATTTTGGAAGGCGCGATCCTATCGATATCGCTTCCTTCGTTGGCTTTTACCCGCACGCAGACACAAGAAAGCCGGGTTATGGTGAGTGTGTTGGTGAAGGTGAAGGATCGGAAAACCGGAAAAATCCGATGGTCCCAAACCGGAACCAGTACAGCAGAATTTTTTGTGGGGGCTGCATCAACGTCGGATTCCGAGACCGGATTACAATTTAACCGGGTTTTGCAGGACCGGGCGGTTGAACAAGCGGGGCAACAGGTGGCTGCCGATTTAGCGGATCAATTTTTGGGGGCCAAGGATCAGGGGGTTTTTGACAGGAATGGAAAGGAAGCTGTCCAGGATCCCGCATCCAGTGGTGAGGAATCCCCAGAGATCTCAGCGCCTCAGGAGGATCTCTTTCCTCCAGACTCCCAGGTGCCTTGATTAGCTGAATTGTTTGGCAGGATTGTCTCCTACTTTTGGCGCATTCACCATGAAAGTTCATGAACTTCAGAGTCAGATCAGCCGGGAAGGGTTATCCCCTCTGTATTTGGTGATTGGGGAAGAGCCCTATTTTCGCGATCAGGCCTTGAGTATTCTTCGTGTGGCAGGCCAGGAAAATGATGGTTCAGAGTCAACGAACAATTCAGCGACCAATGATCCCTCCCAGATGTTTCATGTCGATGTCGTCTATGGTGATGAAACCGACGCGTCCGAAATATTAGCCCTTTCTGAAGAAGCCTCATTTTTTTCGCTGAGGCGACTGCTCATCATTAAATGGGCAGATAAGCTATCTGCCCGGGATGGTGAAGCCCTCATGCCATATTTTCAGGCTCCCAATGAAACGACCACGCTGGTCATCACTGCCGCGAAATTGGACGGGCGGACGAAGTGGGTTCAAGACCTGAAAAAACGGGCGACGGTGGTGGAATGCGCTCCGGTATTTGAGGGACAGCGAGCAGGGTGGGTTACGCAGCGAGCGCGGGAGTTAGGCTTGCAGTTGGAGGACAGTGCCCTCGAGATATTGAAGGATCAGGTAGCGGAAGGGTTGTATGGAACTGCCGGTGAATTAGAAAAATTGGTGGCCTTTATGCCGGAGGGGCATCGTGTCAGGGCACAGGATGTGGAAACGGTCAGAGGAAAACCGCCTGGTATTTCGGTGTTTGATTGGTCGGAAGCTGTCGCACGAGGCGATCAGGGACGAGCATTGGATATCGTGGCCAAGAATTTAGAAACGGGCGAAGCACCCTTACGTATGTTGGGTGCCTTTCTGTGGCAGATGCGGAAGATCTGGAAAACGCACGCATTGATGCAAGAAGGGCAAGATGCCGGACAGGCCGCACGCCAAGCAGGCATTCCGCCGTTTCGTGCGCGCGAATTTGTCCAACAGGTGCAGCGATGGAAGGAACCACACCTCCGTCGGGCATGGGAATTATTCGCTCAAGCTGATTCTGCTCTCAAAGGAGGGCGGGCATCACGCCCGAAGCTTATCTTGGATGACCTGGTCATCCAACTGTGCCAGGCCACAAGTGCCGGTCACGGCAACAAGGTCTTAGCTGGTCGCACGAAACCTCACAAGGTGTGAGATTCCGTTACCATTTTAACCGTATTATTTAGTTGAGAGAGCGTTGACGCGGGAGGCAAGGCGGGAAACCCAACGAGAGGCGGTGTTCCGATGAAGCGTGCCTTTGGTGACGGCTTTATGCAGTTCAGAGGTGGCTTCCCGCAAAGAAGCTTTGGCCTCATCGCCCTTGTTATCTTTGACCGCTCCATTCACCCTCTTGATAAAGGTTCTCACCCGTCGCAGGATAGACCGATTGCGTTCCTGGCGCTTCAGAGTTTGACGAGCTGCTTTGATTGCTGAATGATGTCGATTAGCCATATTTTCCTCCAGAAAAAAACCGAATAGAGCTTTTATCACAATTGCATGAAAGTGGTCAAATGAACACGCGTAAATTGCGGTGGTATTCAAAAAGCCTTAGCCTCTTTGGATATAGAGTTTATCTTGAAAAAATAGGTCAATCATCGTTGGTGGTCGCGAACGGTATTTGGCTTGCGACACTTACGGCCCTCTGATAAGATTGCCCTCCTCTTCTGCTCGAAACTTCCATGTGATGGTGGGTGTAGCTCAGTTGGTTAGAGCGCCGGATTGTGGATCCGGAGGTCGCGGGTTCAATTCCCGTCACTCACCCCATTTCTTTTCACAACCCACATGAGCCCGTTATTAGGTATGTTGTTGATGCCGCAAACTTCCTCGTATTTTTTGCAAAATCTCCCCTGGATACCCTTTTAAAAGAGACGATTTGGCGGAATGACACGTTCTCTTCCGGTAGTGGTGCTTCGCTTACTCAAAGCCATACATACTTGATGCACACATGGGATCGTTTTTGAGGCGGGTCATCATTTGGCCTGCCTCATTTTTGTAGAAAGCAGGTCTAGGGCACCATGACTTTATGAGAAGAATTATGTCCCCTAGTCATAGGTAAAGGGCAGGTATTGGTAGAGCCAGGTTTCGGTCAGGGTTCGATCACCAAGCTTGAGGAAGAGGCGGAGATTGACCGGCTCCTTGCCTTCGACATAAAGATCAAACGCTGCCCGCCAATTTTTGGTGCCGACCACTTGCAGGGCGTATTCGTTGTCGATTCGACCCTTGGATGTGCTGACGACCGGTTTAACCTTATCCAGCTTGGCGACATCATTGAGTGGCCCACCCTCGAAGTCGATCACGAACTTCCGACCGCCTTTGGGGCGCGGCTGACCGGGAATGCCGGCATTGCCCAACCGGGTATGGCTGACCCGTGCGGCCGTTTCGGACGGATAGGGCTCGTTCGCTACCCAATGAAGCCGATAGGCGTAATGCCACTCGGAGCCCGCCTTAACCGGTTCCTTCGGCAGCCAATAGATGACAATATTGTCATGGATTTCGTCGTCGGTCGGAATTTCGATTAATTGGATGGCGCCTTCGCCCCACTCACCTGCCGGCTCGATCCAGACGCTTGGTCTCCGGTCATAAAATACCCCGTCATCCTCGTAGTGGTAGAAGGCGCGATCCCTCTGCAACAGGCCAAAACCCTTGGGGTTGGTATCGGCGAAGCTATTAGTCATGACCGATGAGGGATTGTTGAGTGGCCGCCAGATACGCTCACCTGCGCCGGTCCACATCGTCAGGCCGTCGTTATCATGAATTTCTGGTCGCCAGTCCCTGATCTGATGGCGATTGTTTTCGGCGTACCAGAACATGCTGGTCAGCGGCGCGATCCCCAGGCGTTTGATGTCCTGGCGCGGGTAGAGATTGGCGTCGATATCCATGAGGATCTGCTGGTTTTTGATACAGACCATGCGGAACGCGCCGGTGACGCTCGGACCGTCGAGCAGGGCATAGATCACGAACTCCTTGCTGTCCGGGGCGCCTGGCTCCAACCAGAATTCGGTGAATCGCGGAAATTCCTCAGGGGTGGGGAGGGCCGGGTCGATCGCGACACCTCTTGCCGAGAGGCCATATTGATTAAGCTCTCCGGAGCTGCGGAAATAAGAGGCGCCGAGAAACGCCATCCAATCGGTGGTTGCTCCCGGACCAGCCTGGAGGCGAAAGCCGGAGAAGCCGAGATCGTCCGGGAAGATCTTACCGAGACTGGTTCCGCCGAAGGTGAAGTACTCGGAACGGTAATGAATTTCTCGGGCCTGGCCACCATCAAGAGCGTGAAGTTTTACCGGCACCTTGAAATAGCGGCCGAGATGAAAGAATTGGGCCGGAAAATTCGCGCTGCCGTCTTCGCCCAGCCCACGCTCGCGCTTGAATACGATCTCTTGAAAGGCGTCGTAGTCGATTGATTCCAAGACTTCGTCATGGCGGACCACAGGTTCCTGATAAGGTGACGCAGCCATTGCTTTGGCGTGCTGCTTCAGTATATCGAAGGTAAAAGGCTCGGCGGTGCCGAATTGGATTCCGGTCGTCCCGGCTCTTGTTCGCGTCGGCGGGAGTCCGGCCAAGGCGCCGAGAGCGCCCATCACCAAGAGGAATTGTCGGCGATTCAACATATCCGGGCCATCTGCGACGGAGAAAATACCTGGGCGGACTGCCTAGGATTTTCCCCCAGCACTTGCGAAGCATTGCCAGCCAACCTCACAGCACGGGGACTCTTGGAAGAGCGACCACCTACAGACATATTTTGGACTCCGTTGAGGGCTTCCGATTCTGACCCTCGGCTCGACATTTGGTGATAAGACTATTAAACAGGATTTTGGGAGGGTCAGATAAATACCAAAGAAGTCACCGGAGGGTCAATCCGCGGTTCAGCAGCCCAGGCCGGGGATCGGAGTGGAACGTGCGGGGAAAAGCCCCTGTGCGTGAGAATTTTCAGGATAAATTCGAGGAGGCATCGCAGGGGGTACGATATTTGTCACATGAAGAAAGTAGAAATGAGAAGCATTTGAAGGGTCATCGCCGTCATTTGCTTTTACTTCCCGATCTACCATTCTAACAGTGATTAATTTATCTGCATGGCTATCCTGGGTATGGCGTGGTCCCGGAAATAGAAGGAAGGCAGTGTTTCCAAAATTATCGGAACGAAAGGTGCATTAGGATGCCACGAATGGGGTACTCATCGATTTCTCTCAGGCCAAACTTTTTCTGTTCCATTAATATGTAAAATGGTGTAAGCTGCGACATACTTCCTTCCTCATGATTAAGCTGAGTAATAGTGGACCAGGATAGTGTCATGCCCCCAACGTCCTTTCCTGACATGCCTACCTGCTTGCTCCAAGCAAGTCGCAAACAATTATTTTCCAATCCGGGTCATGGCTATCCTAAGCCGAATCAAGATGGCTTGTAGATTTATAGAATTGCCATGTACGGTGGATAGCCATATCATTTTTTACCGGAACAGCGCAAAAATATGAATTGGCGAAAGATACTCCAGAGAATATTGATGAAACAAAATGAGAAAGGACGAACAATGCGGAAAGCTCACGTGAAGGTATTGCCTTTGGGGGCTATCGTTTTTGTCCTGGTAATGCTAGGTGGAGTTTTTCCGTCCATGGCTCAGGCTGTTGACCTTACCATCAATTTTGTGGGCTCAGGTCCAGGAGGAATGGTTAAAGGAAGTCCGGGACCTCCGGAGACAGATCCGTTTACGGTTTTCAACAACTCTTCCAAAACAATTACCATAACTTACGACGCACCACCGTCCTCCCCTGTCGTCCTTACGGCAATTGATTCGGGTCAAGGTGCAGACAAGTCTACCTTTGCTGATTGGCCCAGTTGTCCTTCACCATCGGGCAATCAGTGCACGGTGGTGATGAATGAGAACCAGACTGTGACTGTGACCTTTAATCTCGTCCCGGTCACTCCCGTGCAACAGACGCTGACGGTCACGAAAGCCGGGACGGGCAGTGGGTTGGTCACCAGTACCCCCGGGGGCATCTCTTGCGGGAACGACTGTACCGAGGGCTATGCCAATGGGACG
>CABVRQ010000018.1:18480-64906 GCA_902500695.1 uncultured Nitrospira sp.
AGGGCTATGCCAATGGGACGTCGGTGACGCTGACGGCGGTGGCGGCGGCAGGCTCGACCTTTGGGGGTTGGAGTGGCAGCGGGTGTACGGGCACGGGCACCTGTACGGTGAGTATGACGGCAGGGAGGACCGTGACCGCCACGTTTACTCCCGTGCAACAGACCCTGACGGTGACGAAAGCCGGGGCGGGCAATGGGACGGTGACCAGTGTGCCCGGTGGCATCGCTTGCGGGAACGACTGTACCGAGGGCTACGCCGATGGGACGTCGGTGACGTTAACGGCGGTGGCGGCGGGAGGCTCGACGTTTGCGGGCTGGAGCGGGAGCGGGTGTGATGGTACCGGCACGGGCACCTGTACGGTGAGTATGACGGCGGCGAAGGCGGTGACGGCCACGTTTACCCAGAATCCCGGGAATCAACCGCCGTCGGTGAATGCGGGGCCTTCAATTACAATAGCGTTACCGAATACGGCTGCACTGAATGGCACGGTGACTGATGATGGGCTTCCGGTCACGCCGGGGACCGTGACCAGCAAGTGGAGTAAAGTGAGTGGTCCGGGAACGGTGAACTTTGCTAATGAGTCGGCGCTGAGTACCACGGCCAGTTTCAGCCTAGCCGGCACGTATGTCTTGCGGTTGACCGCTACCGACGGGGAATTCTTCCCAAGTTCAGATCTGACCATTACTGCGAATAATGCCGGTGAAAGAAGATTATCCAACGATTTGAACGCTGATGGAACGGCAGATCTGCTTTGGCGAAATAGCCTCAATGGGGTTGTGGTGGGCTGGCTCATGAAGGATGCTGCGGTGACCACTACCGGTGTGTTGGGTGGAGTTTCATCCAATTGGCAGATTATGGGGATGGGCGATGTGAATGCGGATGGCCAGGCCGATGTGATTTGGCGAAATACGACGACCGGGGCGGTCGCGATTTGGTTCATGAAGGGTTTGACTCACACGTCGACTGGATTTCCGGGGAGTGCGTCTCTCAATTATGTCATCAAGGGAATCGGCGATGTGGATGGCAATGGAACTGCCGATATCGTCTGGCACAATAAGGTCAACGGGGCATTGGCGATCTGGCTTATGAGTGGGTCGACCATTGCCCGTTCGGGCTTCCCCGGCAGTGCGCCTGTGCAATGGGAAATCGCCGGTGTCGGTGATGTGAATGCCGATGAAAGAGCCGATGTGATTTGGCGAAATACGACGACCGGGTCAGTGGCGGTGTGGTTAATGGACGGCTTGACCCACACGTCGACTGGATTTCCAGGGAGTGCGCCACTCAGTTATGTCATCAAGGAAATCGGTGATGTGGATGGCAATGGAACTGCCGATATCGTCTGGCACAATAAGCTTAATGGGTCGGTGGCCATCTGGATTATGAACGGGCTCAAAGTGGCCTTTGTCGGATTTCCTGGTGGAGTGCCCCTGGACTGGCAGATCACGGGATTAGGTGATGTGAATGCGGATGGGCAGGATGACGTCATTTGGCAGAATCGGTCTAGTGGCGCGGTGGCGCTGTGGTTAATGAACGGGAAAGACGTCATGGATACCAAATTCCCGCGCGGCACCTCCACTGACTGGGAAATTCAATAGGGATGATCTCGTGATGTGGCATCGATTGATGTTTAAAGCCAAACCTTCAAGACAATGATGGGAGTGATGGTTTCATTGTAGCTCTGCAGGGGAAAGTTGTTTTATTAAACTCAGAGCAACCCGGGCTGTCAGTCCGGTAGTTTCAATAAAAGGCGAAACCTCAGGTTTAAGCGGTAGGATATCCTGTCTCTTTATGAAAGCCTCACATCTTCGGATGTGAGGCTTTTATCATGGAAAGGCTTTTCTCACTTTTCCTGTGGAAACGTTAAGGCATTAGGGGGGGAAGAATCATGTGCAATGTGGGGTCATGCCGGAAATGAAGCAGGGCTGGCTGCAGGCTCCGTTGCCCCATCTAGTTCTCTTGAGAATAGGGAAGAGACCTGTCTCTGAAAATAAGGAGGGTCTCTCCTTGATCTTCTGTGTTAGATCAACCTATGTTCCTCATTGAGTTTTTCATGACTTATCCCTTGTTTCCACTGCGGTGTTGGGTTTCCCCTTCTGCCTGAATGGTTTGGCCTTCCTCCTCCTGATAATTGATAAAAACGTTTTCGTCTGGTTCATGCGCTCTGCATCGGGATAAAACCCTTCCGATTAGGATAACGTCCTACCCATTTTAACCAAAACCTGACCCTTCTTTCGCTCGAAGAAACAAACAGAATTCGGATCCCTCCTGTTTTCAATCCGGAATTTCCATAACTTTTGGTTGAGGTTTTGTAGAAGAGAGGGCTGAGGTTAGAGGACGATCGTCTCCTATTGGTGATTCTTGAATTCGATCACCGCATAGGGAAATGGCCTTTCGGAAATAATAAAAAAATGTCTCTATTGGTGTTCCATGCGAAGGAGAATTCCCAGCGTTTTTAAGGAGTCTGGTAGCAGAATTATAAAATAGTGAAGGAGGGAGAATCGGAAATGTGGTGTTTAAATTTTAAGAATGGAGGGGTCTATCCGATAAGGGTAGTCAACCTTGCTCATGTAATCACTTATGTCAAATCAATTGATGTCGAAGCACGTAATACCCTACTTACCCGGTCTGACTCGGACCATGATGGCCCTCATTCTGCTGGGAATGGTTTGCCTGTCTGTTCCGTCCCAAGGCCTCGCCTATAAAATCGAGATTGGTGTTTCGGGGCCGATTGGGGGAGATTCAGTTACCGAGGAAAATGGACGTACTGAAATCAAATTAGACACGGGTCCGGTGATCGGACCTGATGGTGAAGCCGGCTCTGCTTATGCCACAGCCAACTTAGCCACCGGAACACTCGCGCTCAAAGTGACCTCGACGACTCCCGATCAAAGCTCACAGGAGGGAATGGGATTGGCCTCCATTCAAATCAATGACCGGTTGACGTTTAAGCTGGATTCAGGCGTGTCCGTTGCGAACATCAGATTTTCTATGAGAGTCGATGGGTTTCCTTCCTGTCAGGATTTGTCGTCCAATTGCTTTACCAATGCGATCATTCGTTTGGGAGATGTGAGTGATCAGGCCCTCGGCCTTCCTTTACCGGAGCCAAAGGTGTTGGAGGTGACGGTCACCGTTGTTGATGGGCAGGACCTGCCCATTGAGGCGTTTTTGTCGGCCAGAGTGGAGATGAATAACCTCATCGATGTCAGCGATCCAAGTGCGACGATCAGATTGATCCTGCCAAAGGGGGTAAGCTTCACCTCAGAATCTGGGGTATTCCTCGGCCTACAGCCTCCTTCGGAGGAACCGGTTCCCCGTGCCCCTGTTAGTTCCGATATCAATGGAGATGGCAAGGCGGATATTGTCTGGCGGAATGTGAGAACAGGTGAGGTGGCGGTGTGGTTCATGAATGGCGGTCTGCTTGGTTCGTCCGGATTCCTGGGCGGGGTTTCATCCGATTGGCAGATCGTTGGAGTGGGTGATGTGAATAATGACGGCAAGGCTGATATTGTCTGGCGCAATACTCTCAATGGTGCGGTTGCTGTCTGGTTTTTGAACGGGTTGACGATCACGTCAGCCAGTTTCCCTGGGAGCGCTTCCTTGGATTGGGTGATTAAGGGAGTAGCCGATATGGACGGCAATGGAAGTGCCGATCTCATCTGGCACAACAAGGATAACGGAGCTGTTGCGGTTTGGCTCATGGATGGGACCTCAATTAGCCGATTCCGTTCCCTGCCCGGCGTGCCATTAGCGTGGCAGATCGTTGGGATAGGTGATATGAATGCGGATGGTCTGGCGGACATCATTTGGCGCCATACCGGCGGGGTATCAGCCGTCTGGATGATGGATGAGTCGACGATCGCCTCAGTGGGATTCCTCGGAGGGACGGCGCCGGAATGGGAGAAAGCGGGCTTTGGTGATTTGAACGGCGATGGGACGACCGATATGGTCTGGCGTAATACCCGTACCGGGAAGGTGGGGATCTGGTTGATGAACGGAGCGGCCATTGAAATGTCGGGCTTCCTGGCGGGTATGCCCTCGGGGTGGCGTATTGCGCAGGTGGGTGACGCAAATGGAGATGGGAAGGCCGACGTGATCTGGCATAATCGCAGTACAGGACAGGTGGCTGTCTGGCTCATGGATGGGCTGAGCCTGTCTTCGACACAGTTCCCCGGCAGCACCTAAATCTGTAGGTCTAATGTGGCAGTGGCCGACGACAGGATGTTCGTTCGGTAAGCAGCTATTCCAAGATCGTTTCCTGGTCAGAACTCTCAATTCGCCCATGAAGAATGGCCGAATCCGCTTCCCACAAAACTGCTCTGAAAACCCTGGTTGTTCAAATCCTCGATGGGGAGAGGCTAGGGAGACCCATCATAGATGCATCCTTTCCGACTATAAAGTTGCCTCCCGTTTTCCACATTCCTCCTCACACTTTCCCCTTCGTGTAGTCAAAAATGTTGGACTCGTTTAGAAGAGACGAACATGGGAAGGATTGATCCGGAATTTTCCCGAGTTGGGTGCATGATTAGCCTGGCCCCTAACCATTGCAGATTCTTGAACACCAACATGTCACGGTGTAAAAAAGGAAACCCCGACATTGAAAAGGCAGCCGTTCAACCCAATATTCCGTTCGCCAATCCCTGCGTTTGAAATATGATGGAAGCGAACACCAAAGGTCACCGCCATGTTCTCCGTCACAAAATACGACACGCCCGGACCCGTTTGGAGGACGAAATTAAATTGCGTGCTTTGTTCGGGAATCCGGGGTCCCAGATCCGTCCACAACATGCCTGCTCCGCCATCCCAAAATGGCATCCAACGTCCAAAATTGAGGAAATTATATTTCACCACTAGCGAGCCTCCGAACGCCGAGGCGCTAAATGGTTCATAATAGTGCGCAGCCAACGGTTCAATTAACAGTTCGACATTACCCGATGTCCAACCTGAACCAATCTCATCCGTCAACACCAGACCCAATTGAGGTAGAAAGTAGACGGCACTGCGATTGGCCGACGGCTCGTTGCTAAAGGCATTATTCCCTTGCCAATACCCGGTGAGAAATCCGAATTCGAGGGTGCCCTTGGTCACACGATTTCTCGCATCAATATCTGACCCCCAAGTTGTTCCGACCATAAGGAGAATGCATATCATACCAGTCACACCTATAAAGCAGTGTTCCCTTTTTAAACCTTTAAACATGAATTTCCTTTCGGTTGCACAGGATGTATACACATGAATATGGTCGAGGATTTACAAATTGGACATTATTTGAGGTCAGGTTTCGTCATCTTCTCATGATGGTGTTCGTGAAACTCCATTAATGAGCAGGAATTTCTCATAAATGGAACCAACAATTCAATGAACTTTTTAATCTAAAGGGTTACAATCTTTAGACTATTGAGGTCGCAGAAAATGGAATCTTCTCCCCTACATCTGAATAATCCCTCCAAGAAAGTTGGGGAGGATCCCCTCAAGCGACTGTCGCTTGCGGTTCGCGAGTTAGATAAACTCATCAACCGGGCGAATCAACTGGCTCATCTTTCAGAGCAAGCCTTCCCCATGGGTCAATCAACCCAGTCTGATCAGTCCACCCCATCTCATAAGACATGACGCTGATCGAATTCGTCCAGAGATTTTCCTCAACCTCACAAAATCTGGTTCTTCCCTCTAACCACAAGAATTCCATTTTCTACAGCGCAACCAAGCTGTGAGGGTTTACGGCAAAAGAAATTTATGAAACTCAAACGGCTTCCAGCGACATCTTCTGAATGATCGCGCGGACGCACAGAGAGCAGCGATCCAGATTGATTCCGGGGGTTGGTTGGTGGTCTCGAGGCTTTAAGGGTAGGGATTATGAACGTGCAATGCTGTGGGTTACTGACTGTCTAAACCCGCCAGGGGGATTACGGGTGTGGCCGCCCGCTGGAGGGAGTGGGTCGACCCGGCTTCACTTCAAGGAGATAGCCATTCTTCCTGAACTGAAATTGGCCTTAAGCTTGCTGGAATGAATTCATCTAAATAATTAATCAAGAAGTAAGGAGAGTTCTAAGGGGGGAACCTAAAGGTTCTAGTCGTCCCTGGCCTGAAGATTTCAGGTACCCTAGGCGCGTTCAATTTGAGGCTACTTGTGCAGAGCGTGAAGTGTTTTAGCTTCCGAGGACAGCGATACCGTGTCCTGGGTTGAAGAAGATGATGACGGATTGCCTTGGGGTATCGTGGCGGCTTGGATAAGAGGAAGCGCAGCTCGGTTGAGGAAGTTGGCGGCAGCTAATGCAGAAATTTCACTCATGGGGATTCTCCTCTCCTGAGGGTCTTGTCGGTTGAGTTTCCCGAATTCTTGAAAGATATTCGCCAAAAATCAGGATGCGTACCTTATGCGTGCGCGAATGGATTAGGCAAAGTTGTCGTTCTATGGCTATAGAATGCCGATGGCGTTGAGAAGGACAATAAACACAGCAACCGGGGCGATGTAACGTACGAGGGTCTGCCAGGCAAAGTAGAGGCTGGGATTATGAATGTTGAGTTCGGATTTGGTGCTTTCGGCCTTCATGAGCCACCCGGCAAAGAGGGCAATGAGAATCCCACCCAGGGGAAGCATGAGATTGGATGTCACAAAATCTAACAGGTCAAAGAAGGTTAGTCCGAAGAATGTGATTTCTGCCCACCAGTTGAATGACCAGACTGTTCCCAGTCCAAACAGCCAAGTGGCTACCCCTGAATAGAGGGAAGCCTTGATTCGGGATAATCCAAAGGTTTCAATGAGCCATGTGACCAGGGGTTCGATCAATGAAATTGACGACGTCCAGGCGGCCACAAGCAGGAGAATGAAAAAGAGCGAACCGAAGGCGAGGCCGCCCGGCATGTTGCCAAACGCGACGGGCAGTGTTTGGAAAATGAGACCTGGACCGGAGTCGGGTTCCATATTGTTTGCAAATACGATTGGAAAAATGGCCATGCCGGCTAATAAGGCGACGAGGGTGTCGGCGAGGCCAATGATAATGGAGGTGGAGGCAATTGAAGTGTCCTTGGGGACATACGAGCCGTAGATCATGATGGTGCCCATGCCGAGACTGAGACTAAAGAAGGCTTGTCCCATGGCCGTTAGCATGCTTGCGCCGGTCAATTTGCTGAAGTCCGGGGTAAAAAGAAATTCCAGACCTTTGCCAAAAAACCCCGTGGTCATGCTGTAGGCGACCATGAGCAGCAAAAGAATGAAAAGCGTTGGCATGAGAAATTGAATCGCTCGTTCCAAACCGCCTTTGACGCCACCTGCCACGACGCCCATGGTTAAAACCATAAAAATTGTGTGCCAAATGAAGAGGGTAGTCCCGCTCCCCACAAAAGTGCTGAAGGTCTCGGCCGCAAATTGACCGCTGGCGCCAGTAAACGTTCCCCCTGCGGATTTGAAGATGTATGCTAGGGTCCAGCCGCCGATGACACTGTAATAGGAAAGAATAAGCATGCCTGCCAGAGTGCCGGACCATCCAACAATCTGCCACGATTGAGTGGTGTTGGTTTCTTCAGCCAAGATTTGCATGGAACGAATTGGTGTGGAGCGTCCTCTACGGCCCAACAAAATTTCGGCCATCATCAAGGGAATCCCCAGGGCTGCCACGCAGAGGATATACACCAGAACAAACGCACTACCTCCGTTTTGTCCCGTGAGGTAGGGGAATTTCCAGATATTGCCCAGGCCCACGGCCGCACCCGTGGCCGCGAGGATAAAGGTCCATCGGGAGGACCATTGGCCATGTATCGATTGTCGATCGGAGATATTCATTGAAGATAGAATTATTCCCTGAAGATCCCGGGGAGTGTAGTGTAGGTGTCAGTCACTTTCAAGGTATTTGGAGTATGCCTGGCGTAGAGATCGTGCCTGACTTGAGATGTCACTTCTGTCTGACTATAGTGTCCCCTTCTTCTGTTTCGAGTGTGTCTTCTTCGTGAGGAGATTGGAAGGGTTGAGTTGATGAGTGACGAACAACGAAATCGAAAAGTGATTGCTCTCGCGCCGATGCCGCCGGAAAAATCTGCGTATGCTTTGGCTCGATATAGCCGTTCGCCCGATTCTATTGAGGATAGTCTACGATGGGTCCATTCTCATTCTTCCGGAAATTTTTGGGAGCAGTTTTATTTTGCTTATGGGCATGGCTCGATTGCCGATTTGGGTCACGCGACGGTGTGTTTCGAACAGATTTCCGAGCTGGCGGCGATCCGTCTTGAGGATGAACCGCTATGGGATGGACAGGCCAAGTCCAGCCGCTATCAAAACTTTGCCGCAGCCGGGTGTTACGTGCCCAACGAGATTGCCAATAGCGAAATAGAAGGCGAATATCGCGGTATCCTTGGAAGTCTCTATAACATTTATCGGTTGTTGAAAGATCCGATCCAAGCCCATCTGGGTAAGCGATATCCCAGGCCGGAGACGATGAAACCTGCAGATTATGCTCGGACCATCGGTGCTCGGACCTATGATGTCATTCGCTATCTGCTTCCACTGGCGGCCATGACGAATGTTGGGCAGGTGGTCAGTATTCGTACATTGGAAAAGCAAATCACGCGATTGCTGTCTGCTCAATTACCGGAATTGCAGGGGATTGGTGAAGATCTGAAGAATGCGTGTGCCAAGTCACCCTCAACACTGTGGGCCGAGTTGCATCAAGAAGAGACCAAAGGGTTAGAGCCCTTGGCGCCGACCTTAGCCCGATATGCGGGGGCCAACGAGTATCAGGGTTCGGTCTACAGGGACGTGTTTCGCCAGGTGAAAGGGCGACTGAAGACGGCCGGCTATGATGATCCGCAAGCGTGGAAAGGCAAGGATCAGCCGGTTGATTTACTGGAACCGCATGCGCCGTTGGATGAATTAGTGACGACGCTGGTGTACCGAGTGAGTCATGCCCCTTATCGGTTACTCCTTGAATGGGTACAGCAGTGGTCAGAGAAAGAGAAGCAGGAAGTGGTCGATGCCGCGCTTCGTGGTCGTGGTCCTCATGACGACTTAATAAAGGAATTTCGATCAGGGTATGCATTTGTTTTTGATATTCTGATGGATATCGGTGGGTGGCGGGATATGCACCGGCACCGACGTTGCCAGCAAATTCAGCAGAATTTTACGACGATTCATGGGTATGAGGTGCCGTCGGTTTTGGCCGACGCTGGAGTGGAAAGAGAGTATCGGCAGGCCATGGATGCCGTGCGATCGGATATTGAACGGTTGCGTGTCGGCAATCAGGAGGCAGCCCTCTATGCCATTCCCTTTGGGTTTCGTGTTCGGTGTTTGTTTAAAATGGATTTTGCGGAAGTTGAGTATATTGCCAAATTGCGGTCCGGGGTAAAGGGCCATTGGTCGTACCGAACTGTGGCCTGGCTTATGAAGCAAAAGATGCTTGAGCGACATCCCTATCTGGGAAGTCTCATGGAGGCGACGTCGCCTGATATTGAAGATTCGCTGACGCGATAGTGTTCGGGCAGTATTGAACTCGACAAAGGATGTGGGCATGAGTGTGGATTATGAGCGTGTGATCAATGACGCCATTGGTCAAGGTAAATGGGATGTCGTCTACGCAGAGGCACGACGGTGGTCGGAACACGCTGAGTGCGGGCCTATGCCGTATTTTGCGTTGAATGTCGTGTGCATGTTGCGGGGGGATTTTGCCGAAGCGTGGCAGGTCTATCCTCGGGCTTTTGGAGAAGAGGCCGATGTGCAATTACTTAAGGAGTGGATGGCGCGCTTACTGAGTGAACGATCGGATGATCCAAATTTCTTATTATTTGAAGGCGTGTTTCATACCCAATCCGGCCGATTGGAGGATGCGGTGGTCAGCTATGAACGAGTCGGAGCTTTGGCCCCACATTCTCCCTATCCGTACTTTTTCCTTGCGCAGATTTATCAGGTCAAAGACCGTACCGATCAAGCTGTCAAAGCTTACCGCGAAGCGATTAAGCGAGACCCTTCCTATGTGGCGGCTCGCCTAAAGCTTGGGGTGGCTTACCAGGACCAGGGGCAGTTGGAAATGGCTATACCCCAATACCGTGAGGTTTTGAAGCTTCGTCCTGATGAACCATTTGGGCATACTAATCTCGCATGTGCGCTAGCCGAGCAAGGTAAGTTGGAATTGGCAATTGAAGAATATAAAAGAGCACTGGAGATTATTCCCAATGATGCTGAGGTCCATTTTGCCTTGGGAGGTGTTTATGAAAACAGGGGACGATTGGATTTAGCCAAACGACAATATGAAGAAGCTCTTCGGCTGGAACCGAATTTTGCTCCAGCTGCGACCGCGATCGGATGGTTTTTATATGATAAGGGACAGGACAATTTTGCGATGGATTATTTCAGCCGGGCGCTCAAAGCAAATCCTAATGATGCGCAAGCCACTTTTGGGGTTGGCCGGATTTATGATGAAAAAAATAAGCCGGAACTGGCAGTGCAGCATTATCAACGGGCCCTGTCTTTAGAGAAAGATCCGGACCGGAAGATGCGAATTCTCAATTTTATGGATAAATTGCTTGGATAGGGCAGATTGAAGTAGTGGCCAATTGGTAGAGGATATTCTGGTTGGTAGGGATGTGAGGCTACTCCTGCCGAAAGAACTGTTGAATGACTGACATTTGAGGGGTGAGGTCCCCGGTGTTTTGTACTTCCCTTCGTATCTGTTCTTGTAAGTAGGAAGAGTACCCCACCTTGTTGACGAATATTGGGAAAAATTGATCAGGCGTGAGCGCGATATGCGTTCGCAATTCCTCAACAATGTCATCACTAATAGGGACCAAAGTACTGCCGATATGGAGGATGACTCTATAGTAATTTCCATCCCCGCGCTGTTCCAATCTCAGCCCTGTTTGTGTTCCCAAGTTATTCTCCAACCTTCTTAATCTGGTATGAAAGCGTTCTCCAATCGCGGGTCATTGTAGGGTATCCAAAATTGGAATAACAAGGTTCCGTGCTCTTCTTGACTGGTCTGGGACCCTGTGCTAGCGTACCTTCTTTTTCACGCTGGTGAAGCCGGTAATTCTTGTGTGGCGCCAGTTTAGGCATGGAGGATGAGTCTGATAATGTCGCGGTTATATAACTTCAGTGCGGGGCCGGCAATCTTGCCGGAAGAGGTGTTAAAACAGGCTCAGGCCGAATTGCCGGATTGGCATGGTTCCGGTGCATCAATCATGGAAATGAGCCATCGTGGGAAAGAGTTTGTCTCGGTAGCTGCAGAGGCCGAGCAAGATGTCCGCGATTTATTAGGAGTCCCTGCTAATTATAAAGTGCTCTTTTTGCAAGGCGGAGCTTCCACACAATTTGCAACTATTCCCATGAACATCTTACGTGGGAAAAATAAAGCTGATTACATTCTGACTGGTGCGTGGGGCAAAAAAGCCGTAAGCGATGCAAAAAAATATTGTGCCGTTAATGTTGCGGCATCTTCCGAAAGCGATAACTTTACCAGTATTCCGCCGTTTGAACGCTGGGCATTAAGTCAGGATGCTGCCTATGTGCATTACACGCCCAATGAAACGATCGGTGGGGTGGAATTTCACTGGGTGCCAGATACCGGCGCGGTGCCGTTGGTTGCCGACTTTTCATCCACAATTTTATCGCGTGCAATTGATGTCAGTCGGTTTGGAATCATCTATGCTGGCGCACAAAAAAATATTGGTCCCGCTGGTTTGACATTGGTTATTGTGCGGGACGATCTCATTGGAGACGTGTTGCCCATTACTCCGAGCGTGTACGATTATGCCAAACAGGCGGAAGCCGATTCTATGTTGAATACACCTCCAACCTATGCAATGTATATTGCCGGTTTGGTATTTAAATGGTTAAAAAAGCAGGGCGGCCTCCCGGCGATGGGTGTCATCAATCAACGGAAGGCCGATAAACTTTATGCGGCGATTGATGGATCAAAATTTTACCGCAATCCGGTAGAAAAGCCCTCTCGTTCCTGGATGAACGTCCCATTCATTTTGGCCAATCCGGATTTGGATAAAGTGTTTATTGCAGAGGCGAAAGAGGCAGGATTAACCACGCTCGAAGGTCATCGTTCGGTTGGAGGGATGCGCGCCAGTATTTACAATGCGATGCCTGAAGCTGGGGTTGATGCGTTAATTGATTTTATGGCCGATTTCGAGAAACGAAAAGCCTAACGTCTCTTCGAAAATACCAGTTACAAAAGACTCGCCAAGTAATGGTGCGGATATGTTTGCGATCACCGTGTGTGAATGAGATGCCCCATTATGAAGAACATGAGTGCTCGAAATTTCTTCGTGAGAATTAAAGTGGGGCCTCCCCTATTGGAGATACTATGAATATTTTAGTGAGTGACAGCCTTTCCCCTAAAGGAGTTGAGGTCTTAGAGCGGGCGGGATTTTCTGTGGATGTCAAGACCAAGCTCACGAAAGAGGAATTGCTTCAAGAAATTCCCAAATACGAAGGTCTCGTTGTTCGGTCCGCAACCAAAGTCACTAAAGACGTGATTGAGGCAGGAACTCGTCTTCGTATTGTGGGACGTGCCGGAACCGGTTTGGATAATGTGGACAGTGAGGCCGCTACCCGCCGTGGCATTGTGGTCATGAATACCCCAGGTGGAAATACCATTACAACTGCGGAGCACACAATGTCGATGATTGCTTCGATGAGTCGAAAAATTCCCCAGGCGACCATGTCCATGAAGTCAGGCAAGTGGGAAAAAACCAGGTTCATGGGAACGGAGCTCTATAATAAGACCTTGGGGTTGGTAGGGTTGGGCCAGATTGGGTCGTATGTTGCAAAGTTGGCTCAGGGATGGTCCATGAATGTAATTGGCTATGATCCCTATTTGGCTGTGGAACGGGCCAAACAAATGGGGATTGAAGTGGTGGAGTTGAATGAATTGTTTCATCGTTCTGATGTGATATCGGTTCATACGCCCTTGACCAATGAAACGAGAGGCCTCATTAACACCGAGACCATAGCAAAGATGAAAGATGGCGTCATGATCGTGAATTGTGCCAGAGGCGGTATTATTAATGAGCTGGACTTATGTGAAGCGCTGAAATCCCAGAAAGTTGCCTCGGCGGCCTTTGATGTGTTTGAAAATGAGCCAGTGGATCCCAAGCATCCTCTGATGGCTCTTGATAACTTTATCTGCACCCCTCATATCGGTGCTTCTACCGAGGAAGCTCAAGAGAATGTGGCGATTGGTATTGCTGAACAATTTGTTGATTATTTCAAGCGAGGTATTGCCAGAGGGGCTGTGAACGTTCCATCTGTGGCACCTGAAGTACTTCCCCAACTGCAGCCCTATTTGGTCTTGGGCGAGCGTATGGGGCGATTTCAGGCCCAATTATTAGATGGAGGGATTAAATCCGTCACCGTTGAGTATTTTGGGGAAGTGGCTCAGCTTACCGTGGCACCAGTGACCGTCGCGGTATTAAAGGGCCTTCTCTCTCCTATTTTGGAAGATGTCATTAATTACGTGAATGCCCCTATCGTGGCAAAAGAACGTGGCATTGAAGTGAAGGAAGTGAAAAGTAGTGATGCCGGAGATTTCTCCAGTTTAATCCGGATCAAAGTCGAAGCTGGTACTCGTACGTATTCCCTGGGTGGAACGCTCTTTCATCGTCAAGAACCGCGTTTTGTCGAAATCAATCAATTTCAGGTTGAGGTGGTCTCGGAAGGCCAAATGATTTTGATCGATAACGTGGATCGGCCTGGGGTGATTGGCATGGTTGGTCAGATTTTGGGCCAACATGATGTCAACATTGCCCGAATGCAATGTGCGAGAGTCGAGCGTGGTGCATCGGCACTGCTGATTATTGGTCTGGATGCCCCACTTGCTTCCGCCGTGTTGGATCTTCTCAAGAAAGAGAAAGATATTCTGTCCGTTCGCATGGTTGATCTCAGCTAGCTTGACGGTTTCTTTCTGCAGACTATCTTGGCCAAACTTTTCGAGTTGGCAGGTTCTCTTCCATACGCCTCATGAAACCACTCCGTTCGCTTATCCCCATTGGGACAGCTACATTACTTCCCCATACGGCGCAAAGCGTTCGGAGGTTGGAAGATCAATTGTTGGCTCATTGTTCAACCTGGGGCTATCAGGAAATTATTCTCCCTACCTTTGAGTATCTTGATGTATTAGCCGTGGGCTTGGCTCCTGAGATTTTAGAGAAATGCTATAAATTTTCGGATTCGGCTTCGGGAAGAATTCTGGTCTTGCGCCCTGACGCCACGGCTCAGATTGCCAGAATGGTGGCCATGGGTCTTGGGGGAGAAACTCTTCCCTTGCGGTTTTCCTATCGGACCACGGTTTTTCGGTATGAACCGGAACATCGGGGACGTGACCGCGAAGTATTCCAGGTCGGATTTGAACTCATGGGCATTGATACCCCTCAAAGTGATGCCGAGGTCGTGACGTTACTGGCGGGGCTTCTGGAGCGGATCGGGTTGCCGGAATGGAAGATTTCTCTTGGTCATGTCGGATTTTTTAAGGCCCTGTTGGCCCAATCAGGTCTGCCTCTGAGTGCGCGAAAGCAGGCAGAAATCGCGGCAGCCCATAAAGACCTCCCTCAGCTGGAAAAGATTTTAGAGACTGAACGGTTACCTCGTTCTAAGGTAAAAGACATATTGCAGGTGCCCGAACGTTTTGGCCGTGACGAAGTGCTGGAATGGGGAATGCGAATCGCCGGGAAAAATTCTCAATTGCTTAAGCCGTTACAACGTTTGGCGCAGGTGTATCGCCAATTGATAGCGAACGGCGTGCAGGACCATATTCTTTTGGATCTTGGAGAATTCCGTGGCTTTGACTATTACGATGGTGTCGTATTTGATGTCTTCACCTCGACGTTCGGGAGTGAAATCGGTGGAGGGGGGCGTTACAATCATTTGATTGGGCGGTTTGGTCGAGACCTTTCCGCCATTGGATTGGGGTTGGATTTGGACCGCGTGTTTTCCGCCTTGGAGTGCGGAGGAAAGGTGGGCGGCAACGGATTGAACCCTGTGAGAATTTTTACTTCTCCACATCAAACTCAGGCATCCTTTGCTCTTGCCCAACAATTACGGAGGGCCGGGATATGTGTGATTGAAGAACTGATAGAAGGTTCTCCAAAATCCGCTTTGAGATGGGTCAACTCGGTTGCTCGGCGTCGAGGGATGCCGTGTGCAATGATTTTTGAGGAAAAGACTCCCGCCCTACAATCGGTGCTCTTATTAGAATTCACCCCGTCTTCTCAAAAACCCCGGCAAACCCGGATGTCGGTTCAAGAGCTTCCTCAACGGTTACAAGCATTCAGTCATGGCCATATCTGAAACCCCAGAGGTCCGAGTTCCTCCTCAAAATCTAGAAGCGGAACAATCCGTTCTTGGTGCGATTCTTCTTGATAATGCTGCGCTCAATCGAGCGATGGAAATCTTGTCGGAGGAGGATTTTTATCGAACGGGAAACCGGGTCGTGTATCGCGGCATGGTAGCCTTGTCAGAACGGAATCAACCGGTTGATCAAATCACCCTGACAGACTATTTGCGAGGCACCGGCGAACTCGACCAGATAGGGGGCGCTTCCTATATTGCAGAAATTGTGCAGGTGGTTCCCAGTGCCGCCAATGTTCGGTATCACAGTAATATTGTTCGGGATAAATCCTTGCTTCGCGGCCTCGTTCGAACCGCCACCGAGGTGGTTATGCGGGGTTATGAGGGGACGACGGGAACGAATGAACTTCTGGAGTTTGCCGAACGGGAAATTTTTCGATTGGCTCAGGGACATTTGGGAGGCTCGTTTGCGCCCGTTAGTAGTATCATTAAAGACAGTGTTGAAATTGTGGACCGGCTGTATAGCCGAAAAGAGCGGATCACCGGAGTGCCGACGGGGTTTACGGACCTGGATAATTTGCTGGCAGGGCTCCAACCATCCGATTTAATTATTGTAGCGGGTAGGCCGAGTATGGGGAAGACCAGCTTAGCCTTAGGGATGGTCGAATATGCCTCGCTTCACTCCAATGCTGTGGTCGGCATTTTTAGTTTGGAAATGTCTCGAGCGCAACTCGTGTTACGCATGCTGAGTTCTCAAGCCCGTCTCGATTCTCATGCTCTTCGTACCGGGCAGTTGACCAAGCATGATTGGGTGGCCTTGACTGAGGCGGCCGGCCGACTTGAGCAGGCCAAAGTCTTCATTGATGATTCCGGAAATTTGACCGTTCAGCAAATGCGTGGAAAAGCGCGGCGCCTTAAGGCTGAACATGGGTTGAGCCTTTTGATCGTTGATTATTTGCAACTGATGGAAGGGCGGGGAAATTCTGAGTCCAGGCAACAGGAAATTTCGGATATTTCCCGCGCCTTAAAGGGACTGGCAAAAGAATTAAATATTCCTGTCATTGCTCTTTCACAGTTAAGTCGGGCAGTAGAAAACCGGACGGACAAAAGGCCAATGCTTGCCGACCTACGTGAATCAGGCGCGATTGAGCAGGATGCGGATGTGGTGATGTTTATTTATCGAGATGAGGTTTATAATCCTGATTCCGATGACAAGGGCATTGCGGAAATCCTGGTGAGAAAGCATCGGAATGGGCCCATTGGGGAAGTGGATCTGCAATTTCATGACCGGTATGCCAAATTTAATGACTTAACGAGAATGCGAGAGGCTGGTATAGTATAACGAGTTATTGAGGGACGGTGTATGAACTCTACACGTGTACAAGTCATGACTATGAAGGTTCGAGAAAGACGAACATTTCCAAGATGGTTGGGTCGTTTGAGGACGCTTTTGTGGGGAATTCCACTTTTGGTGGTATCCTGCGGGACAGCCCCACCTCCTACTCTGAACGGACAGGAAGCGTCTATGATGACGCGGGAAGCTTCCCACCCCCAAGCCTACTATCACTTCCTTCGTGGTTCACTTGCCGAGTTGAATAATGATGCCTCAACCGCTTTAGAGGAATATCAAGCGGGTTTGGCATTTGACGCGAATTCGAAGTTTTTGAAATTTCGCCTTGCCAAACTGCATTTCTCTATGTCGCATCTGACTGAAGCCATGGATTTAGCAAGACAAATTCCTGTGTCGGAGATTTCTCAGGCGGCGATGTTTTTCGATTTGGCAAAGATCTTTGCTGGGGGAGGGGATACCGGACGGGCCGTGGAGATTTTGACTGAAGGAGAGCGACACTTTCCTCAGGATGAACGGATATACATTTCTCACGGTACTCTTCTGTTAAATATCAAAGAGCTTCAAAAGGCTGAAGCGGTCTTCCATGATTTATTAGTTCATGTGCCTGCCTCCGCTGAAGCGCATTATTACTTGGGGGTGATTGCTCTCGAGGCGAAAACGAAACAGGAAGCCAAGGCTCATTTCCAGGAAGCTATTGCTCTTCATCCCACTTTGGAAAGGGCGTACCTGAAGTTAGTGACCATTTCCGAAGAAGCAAAGGAACCTCAGGAGGCTATTGACCTTTTGGAGCGGTATTTGATTGAGGTTAATCCTCATCATCGAGAATTCCGGTTGCGTGTCATTCGGCTGTATATTGGCCAACATAACACGGATAAGGCTTTGAACCATTTGGACTTTTTCCTCCAGCAAAATCCAGATGATTTACATGCGCAGATTCTTAAGGCTCAGATCTATGGTGAAATGGGAAATTTCCCTGCTGCCATCGAGGAGTTGAATGCCATCTTGCGCGTGAGACCTAACGAATTGCGCGTTCGGGATTTTCTGGGATTGTTATATGAGGAAATGAAGGATTATGAACGCGCGATTCAAGCGTATCGAACTAATATCCAAATAGACGCCACTTTTTTCGATAGTATTCTGCATTTAGGCTTTGTGTCCTATCGGTTGAAACGGAACCAAGAAGCGCTTTCCTATTTGGATCAAGCCGTTAACCTCAATCCCAAACGGCCAGAGCCGTATTTATTATTAGGGCTGACCTATTTTCAGATGGAAGATTATCACAAGGCCAAGGTCAGATTAGAGGAGGGTATTCACCAGGACCCTTCAAATGCCGAGCTCCATTTTAATTTAGGCACAGCCTATGACAAATTAGACCTTTTCGATAAAGTGGTTGGTGAAATGAAGCAGACTCTGGAGTTGGATCCGGAGCATGCGGATGCCTTGAATTATTTGGGGTATAGCTATGCCGATCGTGGCATCAATGGTGAACAGGCCCTGGCGCTTACGCAACGTGCCGTTGCCTTAAAGCCGCATAATGGGTATTACGTAGACAGTTTGGCCTGGGCACTCTATAAACTTGGGCGTATTGAAGAAGCCCTGGAAACGATTCAGAGAGCGGTCTCTTTGGTGTCCGATGATCCTGTAATTTATGAACATTTGGGGGATATTTTCTTAAAACAAGATGAGCGAAATAAGGCACGGGAGGCCTGGCTTCATTCACTGCAACTCGATTCAACAAATAAGTCTCTGGGGAAACGGTTTCGTGACGCCGGTTTTGGGGAACCCATTCCTACTCTTTCCCACCAGTCTACCTTGGCACCCTAGATTCTCACCTTTCTAGATATTTAGCCGTTTGGTTTAGCCTATAAATTTATCAAGAGATTCCTTCAGTTTATTTTTAAAAGAGGTCTGGGCTGTCGTGTTAGATTTGGCGTCTGAATCATTTTCAGCGGCTGATTCTTAAGATTTGCTTTCTTTCTGGCGAATAAACAGTCACGCCTTTTCTTTATTAGCCTTGCACGACGATGAAGCTCTCGTCTTTGAGTCGCTGAAATGGGCAGTTATATGAATTTGGTAGCGTTTCGAAGTTCCATTGCCATATTGATTATCATCGGAACCCTGGCTACTTGAGTAGACTAGGTGTACCCTCTTCCGAGGGTGAGATATATAACAATCTGCTGGAGGGTCCTCCTCCATGGAGGTTTCATAGGATGCTGACTCAACTCAATAACCAAAAGGGATTCAGTTTAACTGAGCTGATGATTGTGGTGGCAATTATTGGAATATTGGCGACTATAGCCATTCCAAATTTTTTGCGTTACCAAGCCAAAGCCAAACAAACAGAGGCAAAAAGCAATTTGGTAGCAATTCATACCGCACAAATTGCCTATTTCGCTGAAAATAATGGGTATATAGATGATTTTAACGCGATTGGATTTGCCATGAGTGGGTCCTCGCAACGATATTTTTACAAAATAGGCAATGCCAATCTTGGGACATTACCCCCTGGTTGTACAGACCCGAATCTAGATGCTGTGAGTGCATTAGGTTTTACGGCCGTTGCGATCGGAAATATTGATGGAGATACGACCTGCGACGTGTGGACGATTAATGAGCAAAAGGTCATCACCAACGTGACGAATGATGTGTCGACATAGGTTTTTGTGTTGGTGCGCTATGCATTCAATGGGAATCGGCTCAAAAAAAGTTGATTTTTCCTGAACTTTAACTCAATCGTTTTAAGAAGCCTCAAGGAGGAGGGCACAAGTGGAAATACTCGATAAAATTAAAAATCGGTCAGCCAAGGTTGGAGTGATTGGGTTAGGTTATGTGGGGCTTCCCTTAGCCGTTCTTCAGGCCAAGGCTGGGTACCAGGTATTTGGGGTGGATGAAGTGGCCGCCAAAGTGGAAATGGTGAACCAGGGGCGTAATTATATATTGGATGTGGTGGACTCTGATTTGCGAGAAGTCGTTGAGCAAAAAAGATTAGAGGCGACAACCGATTTCTCTGTGTTACGGCAGTGCGATGTTATCCTTATTTGTGTGCCGACTCCCCTGACCAAAAATAAAGAACCGGATATCTCGGCCATCGTGAAAGTTCTCGGGCATCTTGCCGATAATTCACATCCCAATATGCTCGTGGTATTAGAAAGCACAACATATCCTGGAACAACCGAGGAGGTCATTTTGCCCGCCTTAACGGCAACAGGCTTAACGGTTGGAAAGGACCTGTTTGTTGCCTTTTCGCCAGAAAGGGTTGATCCAGGAAATCCTGAGTTTAAAACTCATAACACATTTAAATTGGTGGGTGGTGTCACAGAAGCATGCGGGGAAGTTGCCAAAACTTTTTACGAGCAATCCATCGTGAAAATCTTTCTTCTCAGTTCGCCACGGGTAGCGGAAATGGCTAAGGTATTTGAAAATGTTTTTCGCTCAGTGAATATCGCTTTAGTGAATGAACTCACTTTGCTGTGTGACCGAATGAACATTAATGTCTATGAAGTGATTGATGCTGCGGCCACGAAGAATTTCGGTTTTATGCCTTTTTATCCTGGCCCTGGTGTGGGTGGGCATTGCATTCCGCTTGATCCATATTATTTAGCGTGGAAGTCAAAAGAGTATGATGTCCATACCAGATTCATTGAGCTGGCTGGGGAAATCAACGAAAATATGCCGTATTTTGTGATGAATAAACTTCAGCGGATTTTAAATCAACGAGGGAAATGCTTAAAAGGTTCAATCATCCTCGTGTTGGGAGTAACCTATAAAGCCGACATCGAAGACCCACGTGAGTCGCCTGCCACAAAAGTCATGGAGCTGCTGCAACAGGAAGGCGCCGATTTGCAATATTCGGACCCCTATACTCCTTCCCTTATTATTCAAGGACAGGAATATAAATCTCAACAGGTAAATGATGAATTATTAAAGCGCAGTTCCTGTGCGCTGGTTTTGACCGCGCATTCTGCCTTTGATTACCAGTTGATTGTTGATCACGCTCCCGTGGTATTTGACACGCGGAACGGAACTCGTCAGGTGAAACACCACCGTGATCGAATTGTTCTACTTTCAACCTAGGGAGGGTCTTAATTCAGAACCTATTTCCTGGTGAGGAGCCATCGGCTTGACAGTCTAGTCCCGTTTCGTTATAAAGCCCTGTTTAAGCAGGGCTTTTTTCGTCCAGTGAATCTCACATTGGTTGTTAACATTCCCCCACAATCGCATTATTAAAAATTGAATCTCTGAAAGAACGGCTGCATGAAGTTGCTCAAGCAATTCTTGGTACGGTTATCGGGGAATATTTTTGAAACCCTGACCCCAAAGTTAATACCCTATCGGGGAAAGCAAAAGCCACCGCCCCTTAAGCTGGTTTCTCATAACCTGCATCCGGAGGTTTCTCAGGATCCTACCCTCCAACGAACTGCCAATCTTGGGCATATGAGTGCTCTGGAGTCAGCTCTTCAAAAAGGGGAGGACTGGTTATTGGGCATGCAAGATCCTGAACAGGGATTTTGGGTTGAGGAGTTGGAAGCGGATACGACTTTGACATCTGAGTATGTGATGCTTCGACGTTTTCTGGATATGGTTGATCCTGAAAAAGAGCGGAAAGCGACTCGGTATTTACTTCATACCCAGCTCGAGGATGGAGGATGGCCGATTTTTTCCGGAGGGCCTTCAGAAATCAGTGCATCGGTAAAGGCCTATTTTGCGCTCAAACTGACTGGGGTTTCTCCTGATGAGCCTGTGATGCAACGTGCGAGGGATTTAATTCTCGGAAAAGGTGGTGTTGTTCAGGCCAATGTCTTCACAAAAATTACCTTAGCATTATTCGGGCAATATGATTGGCGGGGGATACCGTGTATGCCTCCTGAAATATTCTTAGCCCCACGATGGTTTTATTTTAATTTATATGCAGTTTCGTATTGGTCTCGTGTAGTCATTATTCCGCTTTTAATTGTTTTTGCCCATCGCCCCATTTGCGCAATCTCCAAAGAACAAGGGATTGATGAACTTTTTCTTCAGCCTCGTCAGGAGGTAGACTTTGCCCAGGTACCACCGCTGAACCGGGATTCCACCCTCGTAAGTTGGCGGAATTTTTTTGTGTGGGTCGATGGGTTGCTTCGTGTATATGAAGCCTACCCGATAAAGGCCCTTCGGAAAAAGGCGTTGAAAAGTGCACAGGCGTGGGTAATTGAACATATGGATGGAGAAGGCGGGTTAGGGGCCATTTATCCCGCTATGGCCTATTCGATTTATGCGCTTCGAGCTTTGGGATATTCTACGGATCATCCGTTGGTTCAGAAAGCATTGAGGGAAATTGAAGACCTTGAAATTTACTCGAATCCGGGAAGCACACTAACTCCCGCTATGTTGCATTTACAGCCTTGTCATTCTCCAGTGTGGGATACAACATTAACTATTAATGCGTTGATCGAACGGGGCCTTGCGCTGGACCATACGTCATTGCGACGGGCAGATGCCTGGTTGCGATCACGTCAATGTCAAAAAGTGGGAGATTGGGCTGTGTCGGCTCCGGAAGCTCGGTGTGGTGGGTGGGCCTTCCAATTCGAAAATGAATGGTATCCCGATGTTGATGATACCGCAGCTGTGGTGACGGGGCTGGCCAAGATTTACCCTGTCGATTTATCCGGTTCTGACGAGGCCATTCAACGAGGATTTCGATGGGCTTTGGCGTTGCAGGGGTCCGATGGTGGGTGGGGAGCATACGATAAGGATAACAATAAATTAATTTTCAATAAGATTCCCTTTGCGGATCATCAGGCTCTCCTGGATCCCAGTACCGCCGATTTAACCGGGCGATGTTTGGAAATGTTAGGAACGTTAGGGTATGACCAGTCTCACCCTGCTGTGAACCCTGCAATTGAGTTCTTACGCAAGGAACAAGAGCCAAACGGAAGTTGGTATGGCCGATGGGGGGTTAATTATATTTATGGGACTTGGTGTGTCCTTTCAGGTCTTCGTGCAATAGGTATTGATATGACGGTGCCCTGGATTCAGCAGGCCGTGGTTTGGCTGGAGTCCGTTCAGAACCCTGATGGGGGTTGGGGGGAATCTTGTGATTCCTATGCTGAAACGCAGAAGGCCGGCCGAGGAGAAAGTGGGGCATCTCAAACGGCGTGGGCTCTTATGGCACTTCTCCAGGCTGGAGAATCAGACTCCATTAGTGTTGTCCGTGGAGTCAATTGGCTCATTCGCCATCAACGTGAGAATGGTGTTTGGGATGAGCCGTTTCATACAGGTACCGGGTTCCCCAGAGTCTTTTATTTACGGTACCATGGTTATTCTAAGTATTTCCCCATATGGGCCCTGAGTATGTACCGGAATATAAAAATGACTGGGGAAGCAAGGGCTGACCATTTACGAAAGGCCGCACAAGTGGCCAGACACATCAGTAAGCTTGTGTAATTTCTGACCTGACTGCTCGTTTTTGGCATATCTCCCTTTCGCGTATGATATGGCAGGAGCCTCTTCTGACCAGAATCGTCATATTGACAGCAACCAAAGTAGAGTTTAACGCTATTGGTCGAGTTCTTCCCCAAGGGAGCTTTGTTAATTGCCTGGGTCATGCCGGATTAGAGAGTCAGGCTAAATCAACCCATGTTTTGGTCATTCAGACAGGAATGGGTCCCGACAAGGCACGATCGGTTACCCAGAAAATTTTAGAGAGCGAAGCATGGGATCTTGTTATTTCTACAGGTTTTGCCGGGGCTCTTAATTCCTCACCAATCGGATCACTGGTCATTGGTCAGGAGGTTCTTCTGTTGGGACAATCTGGAGATTTGTTGTCTGATTCTGATCTACAACCAATCAAGTGTCATCCTGATTGGGTCAAGGTATCATTAAGTATCCAATTGATGGATGGTTATCCTCTTCAAAGTGGCCGGTTTGTGACGACGGATCGAGTGCTAACACAGGCTTCACAAAAAGGGATTCTGGGAAAACGGTCAGGAGCAGTGGCTGTCGATATGGAGAGTGGAGCAATTGGGCAGGTGGCGAAGCATCATGGTCTTCCTTTTCTGATTGTTCGTTCGATCTCTGATGGTATTAACGAAGATTTGCCGGTAGACTTCAATGTGTTTCTCAAACCATTTGGATGGGTTGGAGGAGTAATACTGGTCCTATTTACTCCTCGATGTTGGAAGGGATTATTTCGTTTGTACAGGAATTCCAAGCAGGCGGGTATCCAGCTTTCTAATTTTTTCGACATTTTTTTTGACATTATTTCTACGCCAACGTTCTCTATGGCCATCAATAAATCCCGCTCGAAAATTCCATGATATTGTTGCAACGCATTGGGAAGCGGACTCTTTCCTTGATAGAGGAAATGGGGGCCATGCTTGTGTTCTTGATCCGGACGTTTGGATGGTTGTTCCGACCACCCGTGAGGATCGTTCAAATTATCAAGCAAATGTATGTTGTGGGTTTCAAGTCGTCTTTTGTTGTGATTCTGACGGCGTTATTTACCGGGATGGTTTTAGCTCTCCAGGGCTACTATTCCCTGAGAAAGTTTGGGTCTGAAGGTTTGCTAGGGTCTGCTGTGGCGATAAGCATGATCCGTGAACTGGGCCCGGTATTGGCCGCATTGATGGTGACGGCTCGCGCGGGATCCGCCATGACCGCAGAAATCGGCATCATGCGTATTACCGAGCAAATTGATGCGTTGGAGACTATGGCGATCAATTCTTTACAGTATTTGATTACTCCTAAGGTTGTCGCGTCTCTTATTTCCGTACCCTTGTTGGTTGCTATATTTGACGTTGTGGGAATTTGGGGAGGGTATCTGGTTGGGGTCAAGTTGCTCGGAGTCAGTGGGGGATCCTATTGGAGTTCAATCGAATCAGCGGTGGAATGGAAAGATGTCTATGGGGGAATATTAAAGTCCATTAGTTTTGGTCTGATAATCAGCTGGGTCTGCTGCTATAAGGGGTATTACACAAGGATGAGTGCCGAGGGTCTGGGGAGAGCTACCACTGAATCTGTGGTATTAGCGGCAGTTCTCATTTTGGTGTGGGACTATTTTTTAACCTCTGTTCTTATGTAACGTTAGGCATGGCTGCAAGTCTACCGATTGTCATTAAACTCGAAGGGGTGGAAAAGACCTTAGGGGGACAAGCTGTGCTCAAAGGGGTCACTCTCGATATCCCTAAAGGTAAAATTACGACAATTATCGGTCCGAGCGGTGAGGGGAAAAGCGTGATGCTCAAGCACATCATTGGATTGATTCGCCCTGATCGAGGCAGAGTCATTATTGATGGAACAGACCTTACGAAAATCAATGAACAGGAATTGAATGACATACGAAAAAAATTTGCTATGTTGTTTCAATCGGCTGCCTTGTTTGATTCCATGAATGTATTTGATAATGTCGCTTTCCCCCTGCGAGAAAAACGTATGATGGCTGAACAGGAAATTTGTCGATGGGTACCAGAGATGCTGGAGAGGGTAGGGTTGGACAAGATGGGCCATAAATTTCCTGCAGAACTGAGCGGAGGAATGAAGAAACGTGCAGGATTGGCTAGGGCACTGGTGATGGGGCCTGAGATCATTCTGTTCGATGAACCGACGACGGGGTTGGATCCGTTGATGGCCCATGCCATCCATGATCTCATTTTGGCCATGCATAAAACCTTTGGGTTTACCGGTATTATGGTGAGTCACGAAATTCCAGAGATCTTCCCTATCTCTGATTGGGTTGCTATGTTAAAGAATGGAAAGATTATTGCTATGAGCCCTTCAGAGGAATTTCGACAGACTGCCGATCCTGTGGTTCGTGAGTTTATTTCCGTCAATGATGGCATTCATCTCGCTCCTGTCTGAATCGTGGCTCCTGATGGTGGGTTAAGGAGTCAGCGCAAAATTTATGACACGCTGAACTATGAAAATTATCCTTCCTGGTCTTTTCCTCAATAAAACATCAATTAACCTAACTGAATTATTATGATGGAACGTGGAAAACTTGAATTAATCGTCGGCCTTTTTGTGTTGGTGGGAATCATCTGTCTTGGGTATTTGGCGATTAAATTGGGAAAGCTTGAACTGGTCGGTGGGGATTATTATGAACTCCAGGCTGAATTCTCTTCCACTTCCGGGTTGAAAAACGGAGCTTCAGTGGAAATTGCCGGAGTAGAGGTGGGCCGAATAAAAAATATCGGGTTGAAAGAAGATCGGGCTCAAGTGGTTCTTGCGATCCAGGATGGGATCACAGTGTTTGATGATGCAATTGCTTCAATAAAGACTCGTGGCATTATAGGAGAAAAATTCATGGAATTATCTCCCGGGGGGGCTGGTGAACGTTTGAAGACAGGTGGGACCATTGTGGACACTGAATCTGGGATTGACCTAGAGCAGGTGATTAGTCAATTTATCCACGGAAATGTGGAATGATACTCGTTCAGTGAAATAGAGGTGGAGGAATATGCAAAGGGAATTGGTTCGGAAGCCTGAATCAACGATGAAGATTGGACAAAAGGCATCTCGAATGTTTCAGTGTGGAAATTTTTCAAAAAAGGTGGCGGTAATTTTTTTGGGTTGGGTGGTAGTTTCTCTTGCCTGTTTGACTGGCGCATGGGGAGGAGGTACTCCAACGGGAGCGGTCAAGGAGACCGTTGATCAGGTATTTGTGGTGCTGAGGGATCAAGCGTTGAAGGATCCTGGGAGAGAAGTGGAGCGGCGCGCGAAGCTGGAAGAAATCATTGGTCGGCGATTTGACTATGCCGAAATGGCCAAGCGCACTCTGGCTTCTCAATGGAAGGGGTTAAGTCCAGAGCAGCAGCAAGAATTTGTGACCTTATTTCAGCAGTTTTTGGCAAATTCCTACGTCGGCAATGTAGACGGGTATTCGGGAGAGGAAGTGGAATACTTGAAGGAGCGGGAAAAGGGAGAATTTGCTGAAGTCCAGACCAAAGTGGTGTCTCCAAAAGTGCAGATACCCTTGGATTATCGTCTGTTGCAAAAAAATGGGGAGTGGCGGGTGTATGACGTGGTGATTGATGGAGTGAGCTTGATGAAAAATTACCGCGGACAGTTTTCTCGCATTATTAACGCCTCATCGTTTGAAGCCCTCCTCGAGAAACTTCGTTCAAAAGCCGACCTGGGGACTTCGTCCTAAGGGGTCGGCTTTGTGATATCGTTTCGTTTCTGGGGCCCGGCGTTATTCCGCCTGGCTGTGGGCGGCGCTATCCTTCCCTCATCAATCGCTCTCGCCGAAAATTCTTTTTTTGTGGTTCCTGCGGTTTCTGCTTCAAAAAATGACGGGCAGGACTTTGGGCTGATTGCGCCGGTATTGAATTCAGATGCGGAAGGAAACCTCCGGTCTCTCGTTGCCCCGATGCTGATTCACAATTCCTTTTTAGGGGTTCGGGGAACATTGAATTATTTTCATTATTGGTCTGGCGGGAGGCAAATGGAGGCGGTCGGTTCGTATACCGAGGAAATTGAACGAAAGCTGAAATTTCGCTTCCAGGACCCTGGGTTTATCGAAGGGTTATTCTTTGTGGATATTGGAGCACAATTTTTCAAAAATGCGACCAAGCGGTTTTATGGCTTAGGGCAAGTCACTCCTCAAGATAATGAAACAAACTATACGGGTCGTGAAATTCAAATTCACTGGAATTTTGGAATTCATTTGAATGATGTGACGCGGTTGTCGGTCAACCAAAGGTTTCGAGATGTAGAAATTCAACCGGGAGGCGTCGATAGCGAGCCATATGCTAAGGATCGGTTTCCAGGGGATCCGGGAATGAAAGGCGCGACGATTTTGGCTCACCGTCTTGTATTCCAATATGATTCCAGGGATAACCTTAATACCCCAACAGCAGGGACTCGATTTGAAGCGTTTGGAGAATTAGCTCAGAACTTTGATGCAGGGAAGAAGGACGATATGTTGTACTTTCGGTCAGGGTTTGATATCAGGCACCTGATCCCGAGTCCCTCTAAGCGATATATTTTTGTGGCCAGGGCGATGGCGCAATTAAGTTTTGGGAACGATATTCCCTTTTACGAGCAAAGTTCTTTGGGTGGAGAAGAGAACCTCAGGGGCTTTGGGAGGGATAGATTTATAGACAAGCATATGGTGGCATTTAATGTTGAGGAACGTATTCATCTATTTGGGATGAAGATGTTTAACGTCAGTATTGAATGTGAATTGGCGCCATTTGTGGATATGGGTCGGACCTATCAAAATTTCGAATTTCGCCAGTTTCATAACTGGGAGGTTACGCCTGGAGTGGGATTCCGAGCCATTGTTCGTCCCAATGTCATGGCCCGCGTTGATTGGGGGTATAGTAAGGAGGGTGGAGCGGTGTTTGCGGGGCTCAATTATCCTTTCTGATATAGATAATGGTTGATCTGCTATGCAGGAAAAATATGTGCTGACAAGGTCTAAAAATAAGCATCAATATGCGCGTCTAGGGTTATTCTCACTAATGGTAGGAATCCTCTCTCTCCCTTCTGGGTCATTGTGGAGTGAGGATGCGATCGATCAGCAATATCCCGAGAGCCTTGAAAGGGAGTTGGGGACCTTGGTGAGGGAAGGAGCCGCAAATTCAGCCGACCCGACGCGCTTGCTTCGGTTGGCTGGCTTGTATTTGGATCTGGGCTATGGGGTATACGTTGATCGGGAGCAGAAGTTGGCAGCGTTCCAGGAGGGAGCCAGGGTTGCCGAAAAAGCCCTTGATCTTCGTGAGTCTTCTGCGGAAGCCCATTTTTTGTATGCTGCCAACCTTGGGAGTGCTGCGGAGTTGGAGGGTTTGGTCGCGGCGGCATTGACAATTCAGAAGTTGAAGAAACATGTGCATCGGGTGTTGGAGCTTGATCCGCAAAATGTTCAGGCTCACCATATGTTAGGGCGAATGTATGAGGAATTGCCTTGGGTGTTAGGAGGAGATCAGGAAGTAGCTGGGGAGCACTTGAAAATGGCGGTTTCTCTCGATAACCAGTATGCGCCGGCGGGGCTGGACCTCGCGAAGTGGTATCTGAAGCACGAGCAAACTTTGGAGGCGGTGAGGGAGCTAACGCGGGTCGTTAACACGCCACCTCTTAAAAAGCGATGGATATGGGAGCGGATTCATCGACCGGAAGCCCAAGCCTTACTGCAGCAGATTTTTAGTCAGCGAAATGTTGATCGTTCTGCTGATCATTCCTAAAATCAGGTATCTAAATGCTTGACAGGGTATAGCAGCTATGGGAAGATTTTGTATATTCATGTCGGGATTGGGACATTTTTAGTTATTCCCTTACAACAGGTTACGTTCTTTCAAGAAAGGATGCGCAATGTCCTTGTTAAAAAGGATTGAAAGTCCAGCAGATTTAAAGAAGCTTTCCCGTGACCAATTTCCTGAACTCTGTCAGGAAATTCGGGAACTCATTATAGAAGTGATTTCCCATGTGGGTGGGCACTTAGCCTCCAATTTAGGTGTGGTGGAGTTGACGGTGGCTTTGCAGTATTTATTGAACACACCGGACGATAAAATCGTTTGGGATACCAGTAATCAGGCCTACACACATAAATTATTAACGGGCCGTCGTGAACAATTCCATACGGTCCGCCAGTTTGGGGGAATAAGCGGATTTACAAAAAGAGAAGAAAGTATTTATGACACGTTTAACGCCGGACATGCCGGAACCGGAGTGTCCGCTGCGGTGGGTTTTGTGGAGGCTCGTGAGCAATTAGGAAAGTCCAATAAGGTAGTTTGCGTCGTAGGAGACGGTGCCCTCACTGCTGGAATGACCTTGGAAGGGTTGCAACATGCCGGAGATATGGGCCGGGACTGTGTCGTGATCCTGAATGATAATCAAATGTCGATTTCCAAAAACGTCGGGGCCATTTCCGCCTACCTTAATCGGACCTTTACCGGGGAATTCTACACAAGGCTTCGGGAAGAAACTTCTCAACTCCTGGAAACCATTCCGCAAATTGGAGAACCCGTGAAGCGAATGGCAATCCGGGCAGAAGAGCTGGCCAAAGGCTTTCTGCTGCCAGGTTTGCTATTTGAAGAATTAGGATTTCGATATGTGGGTCCGATTGATGGACACAATTTTGAGCATTTATTGCCGACCCTGGAGAATGTTTTGAAATTAAAAGGGCCAACTCTCCTGCATGTGATTACCAAAAAAGGATTAGGCTTTCAGCCGGCCATGAAGAACCCTGTTTGGTTCCATGCCTGTTCACCTTTTGATTCGAAGACTGGGCAACCGGTGAAAAAGCCAGGTCATCCCTCGTATAGTTCCATCGCGGCCAAAACACTGATTCGTCAAGCCAAAAAAGATAACCGGGTGGTGGTGATAACGGCTGCCATGTGCGAGGGAACAGGAATGTCTGAGTTTGAAAAGGAGTTTCCCTCCCGGTTAATTGATGTAGGGATCGCTGAGCAACATGCCGTGACTTATGCGGCTGGTCTCGCGGCTGATAATATGCGGCCGGTAATTTGCATGTACTCTACCTTCCTGCAACGGGCATATGATCAGGTTGTGCATGATGTGGCAACCCAAAATCTTCCGGTGACCTTTTGTATTGATCGGGGAGGATTGGTGGCCGAAGACGGAACGACCCATCATGGGGCTTTTGATTTTGCGTTTCTTCGGCATGTTCCCAATATGGTGATTATGGCACCAAAAGATGAAAATGAACTTCAGCATATGGTCCAAACAGGATTGGTGCATGATGGGCCGGTGGCGGTCAGATATCCTCGCGGCAGCAGCCTGGGGGTGCCATTAGATTCCGAGCCAATTCCTCTTTCAATTGGACAGGGTGAGCTGTTGTCTGATGGGCAAGATGTGGCGATCATTGCGATTGGAGTTATGGTTTCGGAGGCGATGAAAGCAGCTGAGCGTTTACAAGAAGAGGGCGTGTCTGTGGCTGTCATCAATGCACGGTTTGTGAAGCCTCTCGATAAAAACCTTATCCGGGATATTGCCAAAAAAGTGAAATGTTTAATTACGGTTGAAGAAGGTTGCCGGATGGGCGGGTTTGGATCGGCTGTATTAGAGTTTCTATCAGAAGAAGAATGTTGGGGTATGCCGACCAAGGTGATCGGGTTGCCAGATTGGTACATTGAGCAAGGTCCTCAGGATTTGCTCCGGGAAAAGTATGGCCTCACGGCAGATGGGATTTATGATCAGGCCAAGGCGTTACATGACCGGGTTTCCCTGCAAGCCGCAATACGTTAGATTATTCTCGTGTATATTTCTCGACGAAAAACAAAACAAATCCAGGTTGGATCGGTCAAAATTGGTGGCGATGCCCCAATAACGGTCCAGTCTATGACGATTCCTCATCCGAGGGATGTCGCCGGGACCGTGGAGCAGATTCACCGGTTAGAGAAAGCTGGATGTGAATTGATTAGGGTGGCGGTTCCTGATGCGGAAGCGGCTGATGCGCTTCCAAAAATTAAATCCCAAATGACGACACCCTTGATTGCGGATATACATTTTGACCATCGTCTTGCTCTGAAAGCCGCTAAATTTGTGGATTGTGTCCGCATTAATCCAGGGAATATTGGGCCATGGTGGAAAACAGAAGAGGTGATTCGGGCCGTCAATGACTATGGCATTCCACTCAGAATTGGAGTGAATGGGGGTTCTTTAGAGAAGGATCTTCTTGAAAAATATGGCTATCCCACAGCTGAAGCTCTTGCCGAGTCGGCGTTGAATGCCGTTCATGCTTTGGAGGATGTTGGCTTTACCAATATGAAGGTGTCCCTGAAGGCTTCTGATGTGCATATGGCGATGGATGCGTATTGGTTGTTTGCCCAACAAGCCAATTACCCCTTGCATATCGGTATTACCGAAGCAGGAACTGCGATGACCGGCGCTGTGAAATCTGCTATTGGATTAGGTTGGCTGCTTTCTCAGGGTATCGGCGATACCCTCCGGGTCTCGTTAGCGGCCGATCCGGTGGAAGAAGTCAAGGTGGGTTTTGAAATCTTGAAATCGCTGGAGCTTCGTCACCGGGGAGTCAATGTGATCGCTTGTCCGACATGCGGGCGAGTTGAAATTGATGTGGTGAAAATGGCTAACGAATTAGAGCATCGACTGGGGCATATTACCACACCAATCACCGTATCTGTCTTAGGTTGCGTGGTGAATGGAATCGGCGAAGGGAAAGAAGCTGATATTGGAATAGCCGGAGGGCAAGGCGTAGGGATTCTCTTTAAAAAGGGGAAATTGTATAAACGGGTGCCATCTGAAGAGCTTCTTCATACTTTAATTGAAGAAGTGGAATTGATGGCTAAAGAGCAAGGTGGTCAAGCCCCTAGCGTCAATATCCATGAGACACCTGTTGGCATTTCCAGTAATGATTCCTCAATGGAAGATCTTTCCTTAAACCCCATACGATCTGTTTCCAGAGAACTTCCCGTGTTGCCTCGTCAGTAATGATTCCAGCCTTTTGAGGACTAAAGAAAGAGAAAGCCCTGGCTTCTCTTGTACAAGACAAAATAGACTTCCTATAATGATCCCGTAATGGCGCCGTACCCAAGTGGCTAAGGGAGCAGTCTGCAAAACTGCGATTCAGCGGTTCGAACCCGCTCGGCGCCTCCATTCATTCGGCTTATACCAGACTTGGGTGTTGGGATTTATGCAGAGAATAAGAAGTGAATGCTCTTGAAATCTGGTAATTATCTCGAGGAGTGAAATAACAATGTCGGTACCTGTGTCTCAAATGTACACCGTAGCTCATTATGCTCTCTCACAGCACTTGCGGGGTGTGAAGCGATACCCTCTTGTGATGATGCTAGAACCGCTCTTTCGGTGTAATCTGGAATGTGCAGGGTGTGGAAAAATCCAATACCCAGACCATATTTTGAACCGGCGCCTGACGCCTGAGCAATGCTTGGCTGCAGCCGATGAATGTGGCGCGCCCATTGTGAGTATTCCTGGAGGAGAGCCTCTCATTCATCCTGAAATGCCAGCTATCGCCGAGGGGCTTGTGAAGCGGAAAAAATATGTCTATCTCTGTACAAATGCCATTCTGCTTGAAAGGAAATTGCAGGACTATACTCCCTCGAAATACCTCACATTCAGTATCCATATGGATGGTCTCAAGGAAGAGCATGACCATGCTGTTTGTCGAGATGGCGTCTATGACGTTGCCGTGAAAGCCATTAAAGCCGCTTTGGCCAAAGGTTTTCGCGTAACGACCAATACGACATTATTTAATGATGCGGCGCCTGCTCGTGTCAGGAGATTTTTTGATGAGATGATGGAGTTGGGTGTGGAAGGCATGATGATTTCTCCTGGGTATAGTTATGAAAAGGCTCCGGATCAGCATAGTTTTTTAAGCCGTGATCGAACGCATTCGTTATTTGCGCAATTACTGGCTCAACGAAAGCGTGGGTGGCAGTTCAACCAATCTCCGTTATTCCTTGAATTCCTGATGGGGAAGCGGGAGTATGAATGCACCCCTTGGGGGAATCCCACGTATAATATTTTTGGATGGCAGCGCCCCTGTTATTTATTGCAGGATGGGTACGCATCCACTTTTCGAGAATTAATGGAAGAAACGGAGTGGGAGCGTTATGGAACGGGACGACATGAACAATGCCGCGATTGTATGGTGCATTGTGGATATGAAGCTTCGGCCGTGAAAGATACCTTCAGCTCATGGGGTGGGTTTTTTGGCACCGTCAGGGCAACCCTGTTTCCCAATGCTGTGTGAGCTCCTACTTTCTATTTTATCTTTCCCTTCCTCAACTCTGGATCATCTGGTAATCGCCTCAACGCTTAGCGGGAAGTAAAGGGTCATCCATGGATCTAGAAATATCCTCAATCGGTTCTCCTGAGTCATGGGAAGGCCGGTGCCTGCAACCTTCGAATGAGAAAGAATTGCACGAAGCCATGAGCCTCGCGTTTGATTATCGAGGCGATGTGACGATTGAACTCAAAAAGGGGGAGCAGGTTATGGGATTTGTATTTGATCGTCAGGAGGAGGCTCCTCAGCCGTATATACAGCTATTCCTGCCAGGGGATCAGCATCCGCGAATGGTTTTATATCAAGATGTGGCTGGAATCGTATTCTCAGGGCAAGATACGGCGTTTGGTCGATCGTGGGAGGACTGGGCGAAAAAGTGGAAGAAGTCTGAGTCAAACTCTTAACGATACTATTCCCGCAAGCATTGTTTTCCCTTCAACGTTCTGAATCATCAATATTATCCAAAACAGGTTTTACTTGTAATCGGGCTCTAGGTGGGATGGGAAATTTATTTCTCTCTCGACTCATGGACTGGTATGTTTATTTTCCTAAAACACAAGCATGGAACGCGGGAAAGAGCGCGCAAGAACGGAAGAAATAATTGACGGTTGGCTTCTGACTGTGATAGAAGTCCTGAACTTTTTTGGGCCCAAGAGACCTATTGCAGCCGAAGTATTTTTTAATAGTAAAAAGGCGTTTGCCAGGGGATTTTCAGTTGGAAGAATTGCGAAGGCTTGTGAAAGCTGAAGAATGTAGGGTGTATGCCTGTGGTGCAATCCCGTCGTTTCTTTCTAGCTGTGCTTCTTTCCGATTGGACGCTTTTTCCGGGCAGTGTGATTATGCCATTCAGAGGTAGACCATCGATCGATGGCCAAATTGACGGGGGTGGCATTGAAACGGCTGTTGTTTCCGTGAGGGTTGCTCTGGCAGATATTTCGGAGAATGGGAAAGCCTATGCCTATGGTTTATAGAAAGTTATCCTTCACTTGCACAATGAAATCCGAGGGCTCCCTTCGACATTCAATCAGGAGAGATTGGGTCGACAGGGCAAGTTGAGCGTGGCTACGATGATTCGAAGACGGAGAGCATCCTTCTCCTTAATTTGGGGGAACTAACCTCTGCCATTCTATTTCGGCACCAAACTCTGGATCATGCTATTGGGGCCGTTACGTTGGAAGAAGTTTCGGTAATTTTGTAGACCACTAGGCGGAATTGAGTAGGAACAAGTGGAAAGGGTTTGATTAGGCATAAAAAGAGGAAAAGAACCGGAAGGAAGAAATGTAGTAGGAGCGATTCTGGTCATTAAGTCTAGGGAGACTACGATTTGGTAGGGTGATGTGGAATTTGGCAAACCAAGATTCAGGTAAACGAGGGGGAACAATGAACGAGTTTCAATTTGTAAAAAGTCTTTTAGTTAGTGGGTTGGCCGTCATTGGCCTGTCGATGTCAGCATGTGGTGGTGGTGGTGAAGGTCCGCCGCAACCTCCTCCTCCTGCTCCACCGGAATATGCGGACAAGCATATGCCCGCAGGCTACTGGAATAATCCCGAAATTTTAAAAGAGGGAGAAGCCATATTTACTGGGCAGCAAAATATTGATGTGAATTGTGCGAGTTGCCATGGTAAAGATGGAAAACCCGTTAAGGCTGGTGCTCGCGATTTCAGACGAACTGAGCAAATGGAGCTATATTCTGATGCGGTATGGTTTTGGCGAGTATCTGAGGGGGTATCTGGGACAAAGATGAAAGCATGGAAGAGCAAGCTTTCAGAGGACGCCATTTGGAAAGTCATTGCGTATGAAGCCAACTTTGGGCTCAAGGGCAAGGAGTATGATGTTGCGAAAGGACAATGGGTTCCTTCGGGAGGAGCTGGTGCCGCTCCTGCTGCCGCAGAACCTGCCGGTGGAGAGGCTGAAAAAGCCGCAGAGTAATCCAGGAATTGAATGAACAAGAAGGAGGGCGGGGACCCTTGAAAACACTGAATCGAAGTCTATGGATAGTATTAGCGTTGGGCCTGAGTGGGGCGGCTGTTGCCTTTGGCCAGGTGCCTGATGCTCCACTTGTAGATTTTCCCTATTCGGGAAATAGAACGGCGGTGTGGGTCGTCGCTCAACTTCATATCCTGTTTGCGGCATTTATTTTAGGCGCGCCGATTTTCGTGGTGGTTGCTGAATGGCTTGGGTATAAAAATAACGATCCGAAGTATGACCGTCTGGCCAAGGAAGTTATTAAAGTCACAGTCATTCTGTACAGTATGACTGCTTTAACTGGAGGTTTGTTCATCTTTGTCCTGCTCGGGACATATCCTGACTTTTCGACATGGTTGATCAAGCATTTTTTCCTTGTGTTTGCGGTTATCTACCCTCTGCTGTTTATCCTTGAAACAATAATTTTGTATACCTATTTTTATTCATGGGACTCCATGAAAGGAGCAAAAAAAGGGCGGCATATCGCTCTTGGCATCCTACTGAATATAGTGGGAACGGTGACGCTCTTTGTCATTGACGGTCCGACTTCATTTATGAATACCCCAGCTAAAGCTGTGGAAGGTCTGTCGTTGGTGGAGTTTATTCAGACCGCCAGCTTGTGGGACAAAATGGCTAATTTTAGCTGGATGCCCCTCAATCTTCATCGCCTGGTAGGAAATGTCACGTTTGGTGGATTTATTGCCGGACTTATTGCGGCCTACATGTTTATGGGATCAAAAACAGATGAGGAGCGAGCCTATTACGACTGGATGGGGTTTGTGGGGAACATGATCGGCGTAGGGGCGCTCTTGCTTCTTCCGTTCATGGGTTATCTCCTAGCCTACGAGTTGTGTGATTATGACGCATCCATTTGTCCCTACATGATGGCTGACCAATTGTCGATGTTTTTTGAAATGCAGGGGGCCATGATTGGACTGATATTTTTAGCCAGTAATTATTATATCTGGTTAAGCCTTAAGCGAATTCAGGGTGTGGAGCAGGTACGAATATCTGGATTCGTCGCGGTGGTGGTGGTGTTTATGCCAGCCATCATGGGATTTACATGGAAAATGTTTCCTCCACCTGAGTGGCAGTCTTTGATCGTCCTGGGAATCCTGGTTCTTCTACCTGTGGTTCTCGGTAAGGTTCCAGGTCTCAAGAATTTCACGGTTTCGGCATTCACTATGATCAAGGTCGGTTTTTTGATGATCGTGGTGGCCGATGCGATTTGGATGACCCCTCATGGTTTTGTCCCGACCCAAGGTCTGGCAACCGAGGAAGTCGAGTTGCCTTCATGGGCTAGTGAATTAGCGCTCATGCCGGCAAAAAATGCGGCAGCCTTTACACTCGTGTTCCTGACTGTGGTCAATTATCTGTTATATAACAGGGCCATTAAGCGAGGGACAATCATCTGGGGAAAAATTGATTTCGCTTCACAGTTTGTCCTCATCTTCCTAGCCTTTAGTGTGATTTGGACAATGGGCCTCATGGGAACAGTACGTTCGTTGACGCGAAAGTATTACCATGTTTATAACCTCGTTCCGGATTTTACTCCTGAAGCGTTTACCCCGACCCTGGCCTATTCGGCATGGTGGATAACTGGGGTGACTATTGTGTTTTACGCTGTTGTGAGTTTTGCTATTCTTGTCACGCTAAGAGCTGGGAGTCCGAAGCCTGCAACGTCAATGGCATCGGCAGTCCCAGTTGAAGCTAAATGAGAAGCTTGAAAAAAGAGGAAACAAATGGCTAACCAAAGTTTTGCCAAGAGTGTCATGAAAAAGACCGCCTTGGGGGTCATTATTGGAGTGTTGTTGGTAGTTGGGGCCAAATATACTCATTTCCCACCAGTCTTTCAGATCATGTTTTTTCTTTATGCGATGCTAGGGGCTTTGGTGTTCATTCTTTTGGATGCTCCAGCGATGAAACGGTTGGAAGGGGTGAAGGCGGTTGGGGCGTTGGTTGTATTTTACCTACTGCTTTCGGGTCTCTATATTGCCGGGGCGTCGATTCTGCCTCAGTTTGACCCAGAAGATGAAAAGGGAAAAATTGAAAAAGTCTTAAAGCTTCGCCGGGCTGAAACAGAGCAAGGGAAGGCAGATGAATTGATAGCCAGGGCAAAGGAATTGGATGAACGGGCTAAGGCTATTTCCAAGCAACTGAGTTCCCTGGGGGCTGAGGTTAAAGTAGAGGTTGCGGCTACCACGGGCAGCGGAGGGGGTGGGGCCGCCTCTGGTGATCTCGTAGCAATGGGAAAGGATCAATGGGAACTTCAAGAATGCTATAACTGCCATAAGCTGTATGGTCAAGGTGGAAAGAAGCGTGGGCCTGAGATGGATAATATTGGTAATCTCATGACCCCTGAACAGTTGAAAGAAAAGATTTTAGATCCAAAGACTTGGAAAGCAGAAGGATTTGATAAGGATTACGATAAAGGGAAAATGCCTGATAAGTATAAAGATCTCATGTTCCCACAAGAAATTGATGCGCTTATTGCCTTTTTGGCTTCTTTAAAAGATGAATCGGTAAAAACTCCGAAGCCAATTAAAATGAACTAATCCAAATCTAAGGTTTTCCTCTGGCTATGCAACCAAAATTGACAGCAAAAGCATTGTGTGCGGACAAAGAAGTCGGGAAGATTTCTAAAGTTATCGTTGACCCTCTTTCCCACGAAATTAGCCATATAATTGTACGGGAATTAAATGGTCAGGGAGTCGAACGCCAGGTTCCTATCTGCCAGGTTCAGGAGGTAGTGAATGAGGAGGAAATTGTCCTTCGGTGTTCACAGGAGGAATTTGGTCGATTTCCAATCCTTGAGCGGGATCAGTACGTCACAATTAAGGAAGTTGAAATTGCGCACTTAGAAGATCATTTGCATGTTGAGCCTGGAGAAATCCTGGTTCCTCTTCCGCGGTTAGAGCAGGGTGTTCCACGACGAACGTTCTTTACCAATATGACGCATGCAATTGGGACGTTAATTGCGTTGCCTTTAGTGTTTCCTGTTTTGAAGTATCTTATGAAGCCCATGTTTAAACCCTACGATAATGCCTGGTTTTCGGTTGGCAATGTCAAAAAGGTGAATAAAGAGAATATTGGATTCCAATTTAAATTTACCCGCGGGTTTAAAGAAGCCTTTATGCCGGAACAAGAGATTGAAAAAAATATTTGGGTAGTCAAGGCGACTCCGGCGGTACAAAAAGCCGTATATGAGGGAAATGATAGGAAGTTTTTCGATGATAAAGGGGATGTTATTTGGGTGAACAAATCAAACTCTCCCTATATCGGCTACTCTGGGAAATGCCCTCATCTTGGTTGTGGGTATAAATGGAGAAAGACGAAAAATTTTCCGGATGGGGTGTTTTTGTGCCCTTGTCATCTGAGTATTTATGATGAGGCTGGAAAAGTTATCGATGGGCCGGCACCAAGACCGCTCGACGTCCTTCCTCTGCAAGTTGATGCCGGTGGAGAAGTAAAAATAATTGATGTGGAGTATAAAGCCGGGGTTAATAACCAAATTCGGCTTCTATAAAAGCCTAGGATGGAATGGTGAAAGGCGCATGAAGGAAGAGAGTCAAGTCGCAAGTCCACAAAATGCTTTTGAAAAGGTTGTGGAATTTGTTGATGAGCGGGTAGGTCTGAAAACAATTCAGGCCAAAATGCTGAATGAGCCAATCCCAGGTGGGTCTCGCTGGGCTTACGCTTTTGGCTCGGTGTTGTTATTTATCTTTATTCTTCAAGTCGTTACTGGGATCTTGTTGATGTTTTATTATGTCCCCAGTACAGATCATGCTTATGCGAGTACTCAATACATCATTCACGAGGTGGATTACGGATGGTTTCTGTTGAGCTACCATTTTTGGGGATCCTCTGCCATGGTGGTTATGGTTTTTGCGCATATGTCTCAAGTATTTTTATGGGGAGCCTATAAAAAGCCGCGAGAACTGGTCTGGTTAGTGGGTCTTGCATTATTTGGCATTGTGATGGGTTTTGGTTTTACTGGCTATCTTCTTCCGTGGGATCAACGCGCCTACTGGGCAACGGTGGTGGGTGTAGAAATCATGGATAAAACTCCAGTTATTGGGGATTTTTTGGCTCGATTCCTTAAGGGAGGTCCAACCCCAGGCCAAATGACGCTGAGCCGGTTTTTTGTTATCCATGTCATGGTCTTGCCTGCAGCGTTAGCAGGGTTGGCCGGCCTTCATATTTTTCTTTTTAGAAAGGCTGGCCCCGCAGGTCCTTTCAGGGGAACTCCTGAAGAGATTAAAGCAAAAACGGATTACTTCTTTCCTCGTCAGATCTGGAAAGATATTGTGGCTATGGCCACTGTATTTTTAATCATTTGTTCACTGGCCTTCATTGAGCCGGTGGTATTGCTGGAGAAGGCAACTCCTGATCCTGGCGATTACCATCCTGAGCCGGAGTGGTATTTCTTGTTCTTGTTTCAGTTGCTTCGATTGAAAATTTTTGGTGGCGAGTTTGGCCAATTCCTTGGGGCGATGGCCATACCAGGTGCCTTTATGGCGTTTTTAGCAGCGCTGCCTTTTTTGGATACAAATTCAGAGCGAAATATTTTTAAGCGCCCCATCGCTCTGATTGGGTGGACGGTAATCATGGTCTTTATTTTGGTGTTTACTGTGTCAGCCATTATAAACCGGCACTTTTTAGACTAATCTCTGGAAACATATGTCAAATACGAAGTTAGGACTTCTTGTTTTTTGGCCTACATTCTGGACCGGATTTCCAATAAAGATGGTTGTGGCCTTGTTGTTGCTCGCGGCACACATGCACCCTTGGGAGGGGGCTGGGCTATTTCTATTGTTACTTGTTTCCATACCGGTGGATATTTGGGCGCTTGGCCTTTGTGCGAGAACCGTTTTTATTGACCGGTTGAAGGTTGATCCGAAGCCAGGCATTGGCCTTCATCTTTGGGTTCGATGGGCAGTGTTTAGTGCTTTGGCAATACCGATCATAATGTTCGTGGTGTCCACGGTGACGGCAACTGCTCAGTCGGTGGTTTCCAGTATTATTGAATCTATTAAAGAGAATATCTTTGTCATTCCGGTAGCCGAGCAGATAAGTCTTGAATTGGTCATGTGGGGAAGTGTGGCAACCGTCGCCCTCATTCTTTGTCTTTTGGGGTGGCTGTATGGACTAGGGTGGCTTGCTCAGCCTTTTGTGAAAAATGCGAAACCGGTAATCGGTTCAGCAGGGGACCAGGCTAATTTTTGGGATAGTTTACGTATACCAACGGATCAGCCCCTGCTCCTAACAGCATTTACCGGGGTAGGAGTCGTGCTGGTGTTTCTTTTCTGGGTTCTCTTGCCTTCAACGACACCCCATCCACATGAAGAATATGTCTATACTTTTGAAAAAAAAGAAAAGGTGATAGTTGAACCAAAAAAGATATTAATGGAAGCAGAGCAAGTTTTGGCAAATGCCGAGCTTGTAGTAATAAAGCTTCAGGATGAGAAACCGCCGGATTCAGAATCGTCTGTAAAATCTATGGACCTTTCACCTGAAACCAAACAGAAAAATAAAATAGGGACACAAGTTCCGATCAAGGCTGAAGAAAAACCCTAGACTAAGTTTTGTGAATTCGGGAATGTAGCCTTGGACAAAATAATAAACGATCGAAGGGGGGCCAGAATGAAATCGGCCGGCCAATTGGGATATACAACCGTTGCGCAAGGAATGAATAGAATGCCTGGATTGCTTAAGTTAGCAAGTTTTTTGGCCCTTCTCTTTCTACCGGCTTTGGCTATAGCGGCTGGAGGGGCTGAAATTCAGGCCATGTCGGTGGAATATCGTGATGTACCTGGAATCGGTAGTCGTAACCTGGTTTGGATTGTCGCTCAACAGCATTTGTTGCTGGCTGGCTTCGTTCTAGGCGTCCCGATTTTTGCATGGATTTGTGAATTGGTTGGATGGAAAACAAAAGAAACCAGGTATGACAAGCTCGCCAAAGAATTTACAAAACTTTTGACGTCAGCCTATGCCACGACAGCACTTTTTGGTGGAATACTTTTGTTCCTTCTGATCGGACTCTATCCAAAGTTGATGGCTTACCTGACCGACATGTTTTTCCCTTCTTTCCTAGTGTATTGCCTGCTCTTCTTATTAGAAACGGCCACCCTCTATATGTATTGGTATGGGTGGGATTATATGCAGGGAAATAAAAAGGCTTTCCATCTTTTTTTAGGCTTTCTTCTGAATCTTTTCGCCCTCGGAATCATGATCGTCCCCAACTCATGGGCAACCTTTCAGGCCAGTCCGGTGGTGGTGGGAGAGGGTGATGCTTGGGCAAGGGCGTGGATGGCTATGCAAAACCCTACCTGGTGGCCTGTCAACATCCATCGATTGATCGCAAACGTCGTATTGGGTGGATTTATAGTCGGTGCCTATGCAGGTGTTCGCTATTTACTAGCGGTTTCGCGTGAAGAGCGCGAACATTACGATTGGATGGGGTATGTCGGGAATTTTATTGGGGTGTTTGGTATGTTGCCACTCCCATTTGCCGGCTATTGGCTCATGCGGGAGGTCTACCAATACAACCAACAAATGGGGATTACCCTTATGGGTGGGTTCTTGGCATGGCTGTTTATTCTTCAGGCCATGCTGATAGGTGTGCTTTTCCTTGGAGCAAATTATTATTTTTGGATGGGAATTACCTACAGAATACCAGGGTCTGAAGCCCAATATAAAAAACCGGTCATGGCGATGCTTCTCGTCTTATTATTATGCCTTGGTGTGTGGATGACTCCACATTCCTTGGTAGCGAGCTTGGCCGAAGCACAAAAAATGGGTGGCACCCATCATCCGTTACTTGGTGTCTTCGGGGTAATGTCAGCCAAAATGACGGTAGCGAATCTGATGATTCTCGTCACGTTTATGAGTTTCATTATGTATTGGCGAGCGGGAAAACAAGAAACCGCTGGGTGGGCCAAGGCGGCCAAAGCTATTATGGGCGCCTTGCTGGTCATCGCAGGTATCGCCGTGGTGGTCCTCGGGGTTTGGGGGTATTTTGTCCCAGCTATTATCCGTATTAATTATTTCTCGGTTGCGCAGGTGTTAATTGTCCTGTTCATCATGGTTACGTTCACTCCATTAACTGCTTTGTTAATGAAAAGTGCGAAGACGACAACCGAAATGGTGTGGGGAAAAATGCCAATTCGAGCAGGGTATAGTTTAGTCTTAAATGCGGTTATGGTGATCTTACTTATGTCCCTGATGGGATATGCACGGTCATCATCTCGGGTTCATTGGCACATTTATGGGGTCATGAGAGACACCTCGGATTATGCCTATTCTCCCGCGTTGGGTTATGCGGCGGCATTTATGTCCCTGAATACCTTTGTGTTTTGCCTGATCGTCGCTTTTATCTTTTGGGTGGCAACCTTGGGGGATAAAGCCAAAGCTCAGACACCAAAGGCTTCTACTGTGGATGTTCCTGGCCACACAACTCCGGCGATGGCTGGTGGTGCCCCAAGTTCAGTGGAAAAACTTGATTAGGGTATGAAATAAGAGAAAAACTCAATGGCCGTACATCTTTGGAAAGCATGGGTGAGCAAATATGAGTGAAGTCGCGCTATTGCAAATAATAGGCATGTGTGTCATTGGGGTGGGTATACTCATCCTGCTGTTTATTAAGGGGATGTTCCTTCGTGTGCTTGGTTTCGTCGCGATGGTATTGGGCGTCTTTAGTTTGATTGCCCTGAGTGTTCCACAAATGGCCTCATTACCTCCCGCGGTAGAAACATTCGATCTTGCCAGCGTGAAAAGTCCAGATGATTTGGCCTCAATTGGGCAGAAGATATTTTTTAGCAAAGGACAATGCGCCTTGTGCCATTCCATTGGACCAAGTGAGTCGGCTCGGTGCCCTGATTTGAATGGAATTGGAGCGAAGCTGGCTCCTGAATTTATCTATGAAAGTTTAACCCAGCCTCAAGCCTATATTTATCTGGACTTCAGGCATGATGGTATTCCAAAAGAATATCCGGCACAGATGCCCCATATCGACAAGGATCCCATTGGCTTAAGCAAGCAGGAAATATATTCGGTCATAGCGTTTCTCCAAAAGATGAGTGGTGAGCCCATAAGTATCAAAGTTGAAGATATAATGGATTCTGCACAAGAACCGCTCAATTCCTTGAAAGTGGCTTCGGTCATTTCGCCACTTAAATCTCAGACGGATAAATTGGCCGGACGCTAAAGGGAATAGCCAGAATGAGGAGAACATCATGAAAGGCCCTATCGTTAGTGGAGCGATTATTCTTGCTGGAGTGTTTATATTTTTAAAGTTTATTCTTCCGTTGGTGACGGCACCCCTTCCAGCCAGTTTAATTTATCTGTACTTAGCCCTTGCTCTGAGTGGCATTATGATCTATGGGACCATGAGTGCTCCTTCTTTAGAGGCCATGATGGGTCCAATTTTTAGATTTCTATCCGGAAAAGGACAGACAGGAGCAGGACAGATGGCCAGGTTGGCTGTGTTGGTTATGTTTCCGCTTTTGGTGGGATGGCAAACCTACAGTCGCTTAGCCCCTAGCGATCTGCCGCCTGCTGAAAACAGGACCATTCATCCTGCCCCACCTGGTGAATTTGTTGGTTTATCAAACCCTTATCCAAAAACACCTGAAAATATTATGATGGGCAAAGGACTCTATGCCGCCTACTGCTCGCCCTGCCATGGAGCAAATTATGATGGAAAGGGTCCAGCTGCTCCTGGCTTTAATCCTCCTCCGGCCAATTTTAGTGACCCGGGGACTATTGCGCAGTTACAAGAGGCGTATTTGTTCTGGAGAATAAAGAAAGGGGGGGTGGGTTTACCGGTAGAAGGAATGCCGTGGAAATCAGCTATGCCCCGATGGGAAGTTGAATTACCGGAAGAATTTATTTGGAAAATTATTATGGGTGAATATGATGGGGCACACCAATCCCCAAGGACTTGGGAAGAAGAAGAAGAGTAGACTCAAGCCAATCATGTTATGGATGAATGAGTGGAGAATATGACATGTTGAACGGACTAGGAAGCCTAAGGACACTATCCATTATTGGGCTGTTCGGAGTCCTGGGATTTTCGTCAGCTTTTGCCAGTGAGCCTCCTGCTTCAGAAGAGCCAGGTAGTGTCTCGGTTCGAATGTATCAATTAGAAGGCAGCTTGCCGTCCGAAGACCCCAATTCTTCACAATGGGATTCGGTTCCTAGTTCTGAATTTAACCTGGCGCCTCAGGTGCATTGGCCTCCTAGAATCCAGGAGGTGACTGTGAAGTCGGTCAAGGTCAAAGGGGTTCATAATGGCCAAGAACTGGCTATTCTCGTGGAATATGCCGATCCTACCCAAGATGCGGCCGATGCGGCAGCGCTTGAATTTATGGTGGGTGATAAACCGGCTCATTTCGCCCATGGTCAAGAGATGATGCAGGTTGAAGGGGGACCGGTAAACATTTGGTTTTGGAAAAATGAAAGTGCCAAGGCAGTTGATATGAGCGCGAAAGGGTTTAAGACTTTGGAAACCCAACCCCACCAGGATGTTCAGGCAAAAGGGGTTTGGCAAGATGGCACCTGGAAGGTGGTCTTTTCCCGTTTATTGAAAACTGAAGATGGCCAGGATGTTCAAGTGGAGGAAGGCGAATGGCGTAATGTAGCATTTGCCTTTTGGGATGGGGCCGTTGTCGATGGTCTGGTAAAGGAAAAAGGTGGACAGAAAGCCGTCTCCACTTGGTGGTATATTCGGGCAGAACCGAGTGCAGATAATTCCATTTTTGGTTGGGTCATTTTGGGATTAGCCCTCGCTGCGGCCTTTGAAATGGTGATAGTCAGAAAACTGAGAAAGGGGCAATCAGTATGAAACGGGTAGCGGGAGGCGGTCGCGATATGACAGTCATCGGGGTGGCCGTACTCGGAATAACCTTCACGCTATTTTCTGGCTGCGCGGTTTTTGAGGATGAAAGAACTGCGAAGGGTCGAAAGCTCTATAACCATTATTGTAGCCATTGCCATGGGGAAACTGGACAACAGGGAGAAGGTTTTAATTGGGAGCGCATGTCGGACCCCAGACCTAAAAATCTGGCATCCACTGCCGAGATGTCCACTTTCAGTGATGAAGAAATTTTTCATACCGTTTATCGGGACATGAAAGATACGACGGATCCAAAAGTCATTGATGATGAGAACTACTTTGCAGTACCCACCATGCCGACATTTAAGTATACGTTATCGGAGGAAGAAATATGGTCAATTGTGGGATACGTTCGGACTCTTCACGGGATGTCGCTGAGCTATGATTTGGAAACCAGAAAGAAAGAATTAGAAGAGGTATTTCAGGCGGTAGAGCAAGAAATGGAAACGGCAAAGTCAGCCTTTGAAGCGGCAACCGAAAAAGCAGAGGCCGCGCAAGCAGCCTATGAAGAAACGTTGACTGATGAGCAACTTGAGAGTTACGAACCGAAAGAAGTGACGATTCCAGAAGAGGAAGTATTCCTTGTAGCCAATGAAAAGTATGAAACGGCAAAAGCCGCCGTTGATAATTTTTTAAAGCGCCCCAAAAAGCCACAAGTATCCCGACCTGATCTTTCCTTAGCTGAAGAAGACCGTGTGGCCCAAGCGAAGCTGGGAAAGCAATTATATAACGATAAATACGGATGCCAGGGATGTCATAGTCTCAACGATGAAGGTGGGGTGGTTGGCCCTGCATTGGATCGAGCGGGGTTTCGCCTCAATCCTACATGGGTCTATCGGTGGATTCTGTATCCTCAAGCCATGAAAAAGCATACAAGGATGCCGAATTTGGGAATTTCAGAGAAAGATGCAAAGGCTCTCACGTATTATCTAGGGACGCTCCAGGCCCCAAAGCCTGAAAATTCTAGGTCCCCGTCAGAATAACCTCCCAACGGGTATTTTTCCATCCACAAGAAAAGCGCTTGACTGACCTTCGGCCAAAAAGCGCTCTTCCCCTATTTTTATTGCTATGAACCTGTTTGAACGCTGGTAGGGTGTAAATTCTGAAAAATCGCGAACTGTCTTTGACCAGGGCGGACGGAAAAATTTAAAAAGAAAGAGTGGCTGGAAGTCGAGGGAGTTGATTAGGCAATGAATATAAAAGTGAGAAGTTGATTTGTCGTCTTTCCTTAATTAG